>JAGVPM010000043.1 GCA_020052235.1 Candidatus Goldiibacteriota bacterium | reverse complement strand
GTGTATGTCTCCAACGTTTCTTTACATTTGATTGTCATTGCGAGAAGCGTTTTGCGACGAAGCAATCTGTTTTAAGCTCTAAACGCTCTGAAAAAGCGAAGATTGCTTCGCTTTGCTCGCAATGACAAATGAAAGCTATTTAAGAGACACTACACTAGCCCCCTGAGATAATTGACAACTGAATTTTTAAGACTTTTTATATTTGTCATTTCGAGGCAAAGCCGAGAAATCTTTATTGTTTTGTTTTTTTAAGCTTTTATCAGATTTCTCACTTCGTTCGAAATGACAAAAAAATGCTAAACCTTTAAGTAAAAGCGTTGTGACACAGTATTCCAAAGAGTCATAATAATGGAGTTCATTGAAGGAGCATGGTGATGAGTGAACGCGAGCAGATGAACATTGTGGTGGTCGGGCACGTGGACCATGGGAAGAGCACGGTGATCGGCCGTTTGTTGGCGGATACGAATTCGCTGCCCCAGGGCAAGCTGGAGCAGGTCCGCGAGCTTTGCCGGCGCACGGCCAAGCCTTTTGAATATGCTTTTTTATTGGATGCCTTGAAAGATGAACAGGCCCAAGGCATTACCATTGACACGGCCCGGTGCTTTTTCAAGAGTGAACAACGAGATTACATCATCATTGATGCGCCCGGACATCTGGAGTTTTTGAAAAACATGATTACGGGAGCCGCCCGGGCGGAAGCCGCGCTGTTGGTGATTGACGCGCACGAAGGCATCCGGGAAAACTCGCGCCGCCACGGGTATTTGTTGGCCATGCTGGGCATCAAGCATGTGGCAATTTTGGTAAACAAAATGGATCTGGCGGATTTTAAACCAGAAGTGTTTGCCTCCATTTGCCGGGAATATCGCGAATTTTTAAAACAAGTCAACCTTGAACCCAGGGAATTTATTCCCATCAGTGCGCGCGATGGGGAAAACATCATGCTTAAGTCCGCCCGCATGCCCTGGTATTCAGGTCCTACGGTTTTGGAACAATTGGATGCATTCCCCAAGGCAGCGGAAAAGGAACAATTGCCGTTTCGGTTTCCCGTGCAGGATATTTATAAATTCACGGAAAATCAGGATGACCGGCGTATTTTTGCGGGCACAATTGAAACCGGCAGCGTCAAAGCGGGGGATGAAGTTGTGTTTTTGCCCTCACATAAAAAAAGCCGCATTCAATCCATTGAAGGATTCAATACCCCCGCTTGCCAAGAAATTGGCGCAGGCTGGGCCACGGGGTTTACACTGACCGAGCAGATTTACATTCGCCCCGGGGAAATGATGGCCAAGGCCGGAGAGCCGCAGCCGCTGGTCGGAACCCGGTTCCGGGTGGCGGTTTTTTGGCTGGGGCGGGCTCCGCTGATCCGCGGCAGGAAATACAAATTGAAATTGGCTTCCGCGCACACCACGGTGCAACTGGCGGAAGTATCGCGGGTGTTGAATGCTTCGGATTTGTCGTTTACCACGGAACAACCGCAAGTTGACCGGCACGATGTGGCGGAGTGTATTTTGGAAACCACGAAACCAGTGGCCTTTGACGTGGCGCAAGCCTTGGCAGGAACCAGCCGCTTCGTGCTGGTGGATCATTATGAGATCGCAGGCGGAGGAATTATTTTGCGCAGCGATGATGGCGGCGAATCCAGTTTGGAAACGCACATCCGTTTGCGGGAAGAACGTTGGGAAAGGGGCGCGGTTTTGGAGAGCGAGCGCCTGGCGCGTTTTGGGCATCGTTCCAAATTTATTTTATTTACCGGGCCGCCTGGGGTCGGAAAGCGCCGTTTGGCCAAAGCCCTGGAGCAGCGTTTATTTCAGAAGCATTACCTGGCATACTACTTGGGAATTTCAAGCCTGAGCAGCGGGTTGGATGCGGATGTGGCAAGCAGCAGCGAAGATAAAGAGGAACAACTGCGGCGCTTGGGCGAACTCGCGCGTATATTAACCGGGGCCGGGCATCTTTTCATCACAACCTTGGACCATGCCGATGCATATGATATTGCGATTTTACAAACGTTGAATACACCCTATGAAATCTTGGTAGTGAATGTGGGGGATTCTGCGGATACTGAGTTGAAAGCGGATCTTCAATTCCAAGTTGGTGAAGATTTGGATCAATCCTTGGAAAAAATTTGCACACTGTTGCAGCAAATGGATGTGCTGCGCGACTACAGTATTTGAAAAAAAAGTGTGTTTCGAAAATAACTTTATTGAAATCATGAGCGGTTTTGTATACAATTTTAATGTTATATACCTGACTTAATAGAGAATTGTAGAGAAAATACTTGACATATATGATAAAAAAAGTATACTAACTACAATGTCAGATAGATACTACCAATTCATTTAGGTAGAATTGCGAAATATTTTAAGGGATGAGATTATGAAAATCACATTCAAAGGCGATTATGCTCTAAAAATAATTTTGGATTTGTCGCTTAATTACGGCAAGGATCTGACCCAAATTAAAGATATTGCCAAGCGGCAGGATATTCCGAAAAAATTTTTAGAGCAAATTGTTTTGCTGCTAAAAGGCGCTAAATATATTAATACAATCCGCGGCCCTAAAGGGGGAATATCCCTGGCCAAGATGCCTTCGGAAATTACGCTGGGTGAGATCGTGCGCTTGATTGAAGGACCGACTTCGCCGATTGCTTGCGTGAGTACGACCGGGTACAGCAAATGCGATTTTGAAAAAAAATGTGTTTTTAAAGGTGTCTGGCTGGATATCAAAGGGAAAATTAATGACGTGTTGGATTACACGACATTTGAAGATATGGTGGAAAAAACTAAGAAGATCTTAGGGACCAGTGTTAATAATTATCATATATAAATTTTTAAATCGAAATGTCTAGTATAAAAATCGACATTGTAATAAAGGAGAAAAAACCATGGGGAAAATTTTTGAAGACAATAGTTTAAGCATTGGCAACACTCCTTTGATCCGGATAAACCGGCTGGCGGCCGGTTTGCCGGGAAGGATTGCGGCTAAAATTGAAGGGCGGAATCCCGGATATTCGGTTAAGTGCCGTTTGGGTGCGGCCTTGATTTGGGATGCGGAGAAACGCGGCATTCTTAAGCCCGGCTCCAAAGACATTACGATCGTAGAGCCAACCAGCGGGAATACGGGAATTGCCTTGGCGTTTGTCTGCGCGGCCCGGCAATATCCGCTGATCTTAACCATGCCCGAGACCATGTCCATTGAGCGCAGGCGAATGCTCAAGGCCTTTGGCGCGGAATTGGTTCTGACCGATGGAACCAAAGGCATGCCGGGGGCCATTGCGAAAGCCGAAGAAATCGCGGCGAGTAATCCGTCAAAATATTTCCTGCCGCAGCAGTTTACAAATCCGGCGAATCCGGAAATTCATTTTCAAACCACGGGCCCGGAAATTTGGAATGACACGGACGGGAAAATTGATATTCTGGTATCGGGCGTCGGCACCGGAGGAACCATTACGGGTGTCAGCCGCTACATCAAGCAGGCCAAGGGCAAGGCCATTCATTCCGTGGCCGTGGAACCAATTCACTCGGCGGTGTTGACGGCCATCCGCAATGGGGAAACGCCTAAGCCCGGCCCGCATAAGATCCAGGGCATTGGCGCAGGATTCAAGCCGGATGTGCTGGATCTCAGCGTGGTGGATGAAATCGCCACTGTGTCCAATGACGAAGCCATTGAAACCGCCCGCAGGCTGCACAAAGAGGAAGGAATCACGGTCGGCATTTCCAGCGGCGCCGCAGCCTTTGCCGCGATCCAGCAGGCAGCGCGGCCGGAGAATAAAGACAAGCTGATCGTGGTTATACTGCCGGACGCGGGGGAACGTTATCTCTCCAGCTTTTTGTTTGAAGGAATTACGGCCTGAACAATTGTTTGGGATTTAATGGATTTTCTGTAGGGGCGAACTTTATGTTCGCCCAGGGCGATCACAAGGATCGCCCCTACATAATAAATAAAAATTCAATTCGCATAAAGGAGATTTATCATGTCGGAAAAAAAATATCGGTTTGAAACGCTAAGTTTGCACGCCGGACACGTGCCGAATCCCGTGACCTTGTCGCGGGGTGTGGCGGTTGAGCGCACCAGTTCGTTTGTTTTCAAAAACACGCAGCACGCGGCCAATCTGTTTGGGCTCAAAGAGCTGGGCAATATTTACACCCGCTTGATGAACCCCACGACGGATGTTTTGGAACAACGGATCGCGGCTTTGGAAGGCGGCGCGGCTTCCGTGGCCGTGGCTTCGGGAACCAGCGCCATTCACTATGCCATTATCAACATTGCCCGGCAGGGAGACGAAATTGTGGCAGCCAATAATCTTTACGGCGGCACCTACACCATGTTCGACGCCATTTTGCCGCAATTCGGGATTACCACGAAATTTGTCGATCCCAAAGATCCGAAAAATTTTGAAAAAGCTATCACGCCCAAAACCAAATTGATTTTCATTGAGACCATAGGCAACCCGGCTTTGGATTTTACGGATGTGGCTGAAGTGGCGAAAATCGCCCATGCCCATCAGCTGCCCTTGGTCGTGGATGGCACGTTTACCACGCCGTATCTGTTGAGGACCATCGAGCACGGCGCGGACATTGTCATCAACTCGCTGACCAAATGGATCGGGGGGCATGGATCGGCCATTGGCGGCATCGTGACCGATTCCGGGAAGTTTAACTGGAAAAACGAAAAATTCCCGCTCTTCAATGAACCGGATCCGAACTACCATGGATTGAAGTGGGCGCACGATCTGCCCGCCGCCTTGGCTCCCATTGCGTATGCCCTGCGTTTCCGGACCGTTCCGTTGCGCAACTTGGGCGCGGCCATTTCTCCGGACAATGCCTGGATTTTTATCCAGGGCGCGGAAACGCTGCCTTTGCGGATTGTAAGGCATTCGGAAAATGCTCATAAAGTAGCGGAATTTTTGAAAAAAGACAAGCGGGTCGCCTGGGTGCGGTATCCCGGTTTGGAGGATGATCCGTCGCATGCCGTGGCTAAAAAATATCTTAAAAACGGTTTCGGCGGCATGGTGGTGTTCGGCATCAAGGGCGGATATGAAAATGCCGTGAAGCTTATTGATAACATCCAACTGTTTTCTCACCTGGCCAATGTGGGGGATGCCAAGAGTTTGATTCTGCATCCGGCATCCACCTCCCATTCGCAATTGAGCGAACAACAGCAGCGCGAAGGCGGATTGACGCAGGACTTGGTGCGCCTTTCCATCGGGTTGGAGCACATTGACGACATCATCGAAGCCTTGGATGAAGGACTGGCAGTTTCACAGAAATGAATTTGACACTAGCACTACAGCTGCGTTTTAATTAATATTTGTCATTTCGAGCAAAGCGAGAAATCTAATTCATGTTTTGCTTTAAGATTTCTCGTCGCTAAAGCTCCTCGAAATGACATGATGTTTTGAAATGCAGCTGTAGTGCTAGGGTGAGCTAAATAACCGAAAGTAAAGGTAAAGAGAGTTGTGGAAATAAAAGCCGTTTTACTGCTCTCCGGCGGTTTGGACAGTATTCTTGCCGGGCGTTTGCTGTTGGAACAGGGAATTGCCGTGGAGGCGTTGAATTTCACTTCGCCTTTCTGCAATTGCACACCTAAAAATTTCGGCTGCTCCGCCGCGCAGCAGGCCGCCAATCAATTGGGCATCCCGGTCAAAATCAAGGCGTGCGGTGAAGCCTATCTTGAGATCATGAAACATCCGCGTTTTGGCCGGGGAAGCGGCATGAATGCCTGCCTGGACTGCCGGGTTCATCTGTTCGCGCGCGCCAAGGAATATATGGCGGAGATCGGCGCGTCTTTTGTGGCCACGGGGGAGGTGCTCGGCGAGCGGCCCATGTCCCAGCGCCGTGATGCCATGCATATTATCGAACGCGAGTCGGGTTTGGAAGGATTCATTGTCCGCCCCCTGTCCGCGCAGCATTTCAAACCATCCATTCCGGAGGTTCAAGGCTGGGTGGACCGCAGCCGTCTGCTTGCCTTCCAAGGCCGGGGCCGCGCGCCTCAAATTCAATTGGCCGAACAGTTTAATATCCATGATTATCCCTGCCCGGCAGGCGGATGCCTGCTGACCGATAAAGAGTTCAGCCTGAAATTCCGCGAACTTCTGGAGCATCAGCCGGATTTCAAATTGCCGGACGCCCGGCTGTTGAAATATGGCCGACATTTCCGGCTGCCCGGCGGCGCCAAAGTGATCGTGGGACGGAATGAAAACGAAAATCATAGTTTGCAACAATTGGCTGGTGAAAAGGACAGTTTACTTTCTCCGGACGGAATCCCGGGGCCGACGGTTTTGGTGCACGGAACCTTGAGGCCCGGAGAACTGGAACAGGCGAAACAGATATTGATCGCCTATTTAAAAGGGGCGAAAAATGAGGTTTGGATCATTCAAGCGGCCGAGGAGCGCGGCATCCTGAACAGCCTGTTCGCGGTGGACGGCATTGCCCGCTCCATGGAAAAAGCCTTGGCGATTAATCCCAAGGATGGAAACGCGCAGCATGTGCTGGGAGTGCTTTACCGCAAAGCGCCGGGATGGCCGCTTTCGCGGGGGGATATGAAAAAATCTTTGGAATACGCCCGCGCGGCCGTGGCCGACAAGCCGGATGTCGTGCTTCACCATCTCGGTTTGGCGGAAACGCTGGTTGCCATGGGCCAAAAAGAAGAAGCGAAAATGATATTGCAAAAATGCATTGAGCTTCCAGGACCCGCTGATTTTCAGCCCGAGACCAAGCTGGACCGTGAAAAGGCGCGCAGCCTCCTGGCGACATTAAAATAAATCGCACCGGTCATACGTTTTATTAAACCCATCATTCCCATTCAAATCTAAAATCACAGCAAGCGTCGCCGAATGCCAGGCATTTGGGGTGGGTGGACCGGATGTTCTTGGCTCCGCACAGACGCATGCCTTCTTCGGCAAAGGGCGCGATGTTGTGCTCATGGTATTTGGGCATGCCCTCGACATTGGTCACTATCATGTGCACGCAGTGCGGATTATCCCATACCATAGTCACGTCACCGCTGTCAAAATAGCGCGCCCAAATCAGCGGGGTCTGTTTAATGAAAAAGCCGGGGGAAGTCAGAGAAATAAAAAATTTAAAGATACCTTTGAAATTATCCATGGCGGCATCCCGGGACCCCTGGCGTAATGCATTGAAATCATTCCCGGTTAAGGCCATCAACAGGCGTATGACTGCGCCATAATCAATCCAAGACACGGGCAGTATGGGACGGGAAAACACGGCTTGGTCTTCCGGGCTCAAACCGGCAAGCGCTTTTTCCAACACTCCCTGCTGACCGCTTTTTTTATACAATTTTTGAATGTTTAACCAAAACAAGCCTTTGGCTTTAATCATACCGATCGCCTCCCGGCAAACTGCCGTCACAACTTGGCTGCCTTAGTATCGTCCAATACCCGCCGCAATTGAGCTGCGTTTGCCTGTGAAATATTCCCGCCCGTAAAAACAATTCAAGCATCCCTTGATTTTTTTAATAACTTCCGGGATAATTGCTCTGTTTTAAGTCCTTTCATACCCGCTGCCAGGAAAGGATTTCCCATGATCCGTTTTTCCGCTTTGTCCACGGTTCTGACCATTTTTTTCCTAGGAGCTCTGATTATGACACCCTTACAGCGCGCCTCTGCCCAAGATCCGGAATATTTCCAACTTAAATCCCAGGCTGAAAAAGAATATTGGGACAAATCGTATTCGCGTGCGCGTGCTCTTTACCTGAAAGCCGAAGCCTTAAAGTTGGATGAGCCGGACAAGCAGTGGGTCCGCTTCCGGCTGGCCGACACGCTCTGGCGCAGCCAGGGCGGAGACAATCCGGACTCGGACAAATTGGAAAAAGCTCATGAAGCACTGGAGGCCTTGCTGGCGGAGCAACCTGACGAGGAGGACCATGACCAGTTTTGGGCCGAAGTGCAGGAATCTTTAGGAGACTATTATTGGAACCGCCGTTCTTCCTAGGACTGGGGATCGGGGTGGCAGCACTACCAACAGGCCCTGAATTGGTGGGCCGGAGCCCGGGACATTGAACTGGCCCGCGCCCGCTACCTCGCCATTGTCTGGCGATGCGAACGTCCGGCGCAGGGGGATTCGGAATATTACGGTTACTACGGCAACTATTTGCCCATGGATGTTTTGGACAATGTCCTCAAAATTGTGAAAACTCCCTCAGACGTTTCCCACGCGCATTACCTGATGGCCATGGGTTTTTACCACCAGGGCGGGCAGTGGGATCAAATGGAGCGGATCCCGGAGGAATTCGAAGCAGCCCTGAAAATCGGAAAAAAGAGCGAATGGTACGATGATGCGCTTTACAATTACGCCCAGTGGCTGGAAAGCGCGGGCAAGCGTACGCGTTTGCCCAACGGCCAGTGGCAGCAGAGCCCGGATTTCGCCCAAGCCTTGAAAATGTACCAAAGGATTCTCAAGGAATTCAAGAAAGGCGAAACCCGGTATTACGACGAGGCCAAGAATCAGATCGAAGCCATTACCGCTTCCTCGGTATCCGTGCAAGTGTCCAATATTTTTCTGCCCGATTCCGAAATCCAGGCCTATCTGAGCTGGCACAATCAGAAACATATTGATCTCACCATTTACGCGCTTGATTTGACCGCCGATGTGGCGTTCACGAAAAAACAGTCGAGTTCCGAATGGCTGCAATCCGTGAACCTTTTGGGTTTAAAGAAAGTCAAGTCCTGGACCAAGGCCGTGGAAAAGGGCGAGTATTTGCCCGGCAGCGAAACCTTGCGCCTGGACAGCAAACTGGAACCCGGGGCTTATGTGATTGAAGCCAAAGGGGAAGGCACAAAAGGGCGCGATCTGATTTTGGTGACGGATGCCACGTTGGTTTTAAAAAGTTCAGGGCGCCGGGTGCTCGCCTTTTTCTGCAATGTTCAGGATGGAACTCCTGTTCCGCAAGCGCGCGTCAAACTGTGGTCGCGTAAATACATTTCCAATGGGTATGTTTGGAAAACCGCTCAAAAGGAAACCAATGCCGACGGTCTGGCCATTTTTGAGCTGGAGCCGGGTACAAGTTCGGACGAAGTTTTCGTCGCGGCCCGGGCCAACAAGCTGCAGGCGTTTGCCTTAACGTATGCGTATGGCAGCGGTTCTGAAAGCACTGAAACTTGGCGCATTTATGCGTATACGGACCGCTCCGCCTACCGGCCCGGGGATAAAGTCCAATGGAAAATGCTGGCCCGGGCCTACAAAAACGGCGCCTACACCACGCCGGGCGACCAGGCCGTGGAGTATGTAATCACGGACCCGCACGGCGCAAAAATCAAAGAGGGTAAACTTAAACTTAATCAGTTCGGGAGCGCTTGGGCGGATTTGATCCTGGCCGCAACCCTGCCTTTGGGTGAGTACCAAATTTCTTTTTACACAGCCGGGAAGAATCGTGGTTTGGGCAATGCGCTGCTTTTCCGTTTGGAAGAATACAAGTTGCCTGAGTTCAAGGTGGCCATCCAAACTCCCGAGGAAAAGGGACGGAAAAAAGCCTTTCGGCTGGGAGAACGGGTGGAAGCTACAATCCAGGCTGATTACTATTTCGGCGGGCCCGTGGCCAATGCTGCGGTGGAAGTGGTGATCTATCAGAGTCCGTATTACCGCTATTGGGTGATGGACCATGCATATCCTTGGTACTATGAAGACATGCGGCCGCAAACCAATTACTGGGGACAGGGCCAAATTATAAAACGCGAAACGCTCAAGACCGACGCCCAGGGACGCGCCCTGGTCTCGTTCACCACGCCGCGCGGCCAACAGGATATGGAGTACCGGATCGAAGCCCGGGTGGTGGATGCTTCCCGCCGCGAGATTACAGCCAGTGACAGCGTGCGGGTGACCCGGCATCGTTACGAGGTGTCTTTGCGGCCCGGGCATTGCCTTTATCGCCCCCAGGATAAAATCAGCATTGACATCAAAGCCCAGGATGCCAATCAAAATCCGGTTTCCGTGTCAGGCACGGTTCGTGTCACCCGCGACCGTTGGGTGGAAATCTGGCTGAATCCGGCCGGGAAGCCCGTGCCTGCAGATACCTGGCGCCGCGCCCACCCGCACGGCCCCTCGGTTCCCTGGGCCGGGGATAAACCCGAGCTGGGATGGCAGATGAAGTTTCAAGGCTACGAACACGAAGATGTGCTCAAGAGCATGGTGAAAACCAATGACGCCGGGGAAGCCGAGCTTGCCTTCACGGCCGGGCGCGAGGGATATTACCGCGTGGCCTGGGAGAGTGAGGATGACAAAAACAGCGAACCCGTGACTGCCGAAACCACGGTTTGGGCCGCGAACAACGCCACCACGGAACTGGGATACCGCCACGGCGGGCTGGAAATCATCCTGGATAAGGACACGGTGCGCGCCGGGGAAAAAGCTCCGGTGCTGATCACGGCTCCGGTATCCGGGCGCTCGGTTTTATTCAGCGTGGAAGGCGATGATCTTTACTCTTACCAGGTGCTGCGCTTCAACGGGCCGGTAAAATTGCTGGAGCTCCCCATTGATGCCAAGTACGTGCCCAACATATTTTTATCAGCCACCATGGTCAGCGATCTTCAGCTTTACCAAGACACCAAACAGGTGGTGGTTCCCCCTGTGGACCATTTCCTGAATTTGGAGATTAAACCGGACAAAGAACAATATCACGCACAAGAAGAAGGCACATTCACGCTTACGGCCCGCGACCAGGCAGGCAAACCCGTTGTGGCCGAAGTTTCCCTGGCCCTGGTGGATGAGGCGGTTTCCTACATCCAGGCCGATTATGCCGGAGATCCGCGCCAATTTTATTTTGGCACCAAACGATCCCAACAAGTGCGCACGGACAGCACTCTCAACCAGCGCAGCTACGCCAAGCTTGACAAAGAACCGCCGGCAGCCCCGCCTGCTGAAATTGCGGAATCCGGGGAGAGGTACGAGTCCGAGGATAGTTTCAGGGATAAGGAAAGCAGCATGGCCATGGGCGCTGTTGCGTCCATGCCTGCATCAGCGCCCGCTCCCTCCAGGCGGGCCATGCCCAGTAAGAGTACCACTTCAGAAGTATCGCGGATGGAATCAAAGAAAATGAAAGACGGTTCCCGAGCTCAAGCACCTGGTGAACCGGCACCGGATCAGGGCGGAGTGGTTGTTGTGCGGCAGGATTTCCGGGCCACGGCTTTTTGGCAGCCGGACATCCGCACGGGTAAAGACGGCCAAGCAAAGGTTAAGGTTAAATACCCGGATTCCCTGACTGCCTGGAAAGCACAGGCGCGCGCATTAACCATTGGCAGCCAATTTGGCCAGGCCCAGGCTGTTACGCGCACCAAAATGCCCTTGATCGTGCGCCTGCAGTGCCCGCGTTTTTTCCTCACCGGGGACAAAGTTACGGTCTCGGCCGTGGTGAACAACAACACGGATAAAAAACTCACGGTCGCGGTTTCCTTAAAAGCGCAGGGCTTGGAGGCCGGCGGCGCGGCTTCGCAAACTTTATCAGTTCCTGCCAATGCCGAAGCCCGCGCGGATTGGACCGTGGCCGTAAAAAATCCGGGCGAAGCGAAAATTTTGGTGCAAGCCAAAGCCGGCGCTTACGGCGATGCCATGGAAAAACCCTTTCCTGTTTATGAGCATGGGTTGGAAAAATTTGTGGCCAAAGCCGGGAAGGTGCGGGGCGCGGAAAGCGTGATTACCCTGGACCTGCCGCGCGAGCGCAACCCTAAGTCCACCTCTTTAACTTTGCAAATCGCGCCCAGCCTGGCAGTGGCGCTTTTGGATGCCCTGCCTTATTTATTCGATTATCCCTACGGCTGCACGGAACAAACTCTGAGCCGCTTTTTGCCCGCGGTCATGGTGGCCAAAACAATACAGGATTTAGGAGTCAAGCCCGCGGTTCTGGCCAAGAAGATGTTCGGCGGGGTTGAAAAAACATTTGCGGACAAGACCCACCCCGAAGGGCCCAAGGATTTTAAGAAGTTGGATGACATGGTCAAGCAGGGCTTGGACCGGCTCTATGATTTTCAGCACTCTGACGGAGGCTGGGGTTGGTGGAAAGAGGGTAATTCGGATCCGTACATGACTGCTTATGTGTTCTGGGGATTGACCCTGGCGGATGAAGCGGAAGTTAAAGTGAAGCCGGAGATTTTGGAACGTGCTAATTCATATTTGCATAATGCCTTAGTTCAGGCGGAAAACCAGCCTGATTTGGCAGCCTGGATGCTGTTTGCCCAATCCAAGTATAAGCGCAAAGCCTTCTGCGAGCACCTGGCTAAGGCCTACAACCGGGTTTGGGACAAGCGGGACAAATTAAATGCCTACACCCGCGCCTTGTTCGCTTTGGCCAGCCATCAATTCGGATTTAAGGAGAAGGCGCAGACTTTGGTTCGCAATCTGGAGGATGGCGTGGTCAGGGACGAAAAGCCCGACACCACGGTTTTACACGCAAGCGGCGGGAGCGGAGAAACCTTGATGGGCACCGTGCATTGGGGAAAAGAGAGTGGTTATTGGCATTGGTCCGAAGGCGGCATTGAAGCCACGTCTTTTGCCCTGCAGGCTTTTATGGCCGTGGACCCCAAAAATGCTCTAGTCGAACCTGCCATGAACTGGTTGGTGAAAAATCGGCGCGGAGCCCAATGGTCCAACACCCGTGACACGGCCCTGGCGCTATTGGGGCTTGCCGAGTATCTGCGCGTGAGCCGGGAATTGGACCAAGATTTGAATTATGAAGTGTTGGTCAACGGACACCCGGTGGCTAATCAGAAAATTTCAGCCAACCAATCCCTTGGGGCACCCAGTTGCTTTGAAGTCAAACATGAGTATTTGAAGAACGGAACCAATGAGATCCGCATCCGCAATAAAAATCCAAAGGGGACTGTTTATTTTTCAGCCCAGGCCAAGTTCTTCAGCCTGGAAGAGCCCATTACTGCGGCAGGCAATGAAATGTTCACGCGCCGGCAATATTTCAAATTTGTGGGGCGCCCGACATTATTGAAAGGCTATGTTTATGATAAAGTGCCGTTGCAGGATCAAGAGAGCGTGGTCAGCGGCCAGCGGATTGAAACTATTGTTACTGTGGATGTCAAAAATGACTATGAGTATCTGATGTTCGAGGATTTAAAACCCGCGGGCATTGAAGCCGTGGAAGTGCGCAGCGGAACGCCGCTTTACGCCCAGGAGATCAAACCCGGCGCCCAAGAGGCCATTTACCAGGGCAAAGGGAACAAGCAACCCAAGCTGGCTGCCCGGGGGCGGGATATGGCCGGGCGCACGGTCTGGGTCTATCAGGAATTGCGCGACCGCAAGGTGGCGCTTTTCATCGACAAACTGCCCAAGGGTTTGTGGGAGAACCGTTATACGCTGCGGGCCGAGACTCCGGGCTATTACCACGCCTTGCCCGTGACCGGGCAGGCCATGTACGTGCCCGAGATCCGTTGCAATGGCGCCGAGGTGAGGATCAAGGTGGAGGATGAGAAACCGTAACCATCCCATCTCTCCTGCGCCACGGCAGCGTGCGTTTTGCACCCGGAAAATGCCAGCGCTGTTTTATATCCACATGATTTAATGGAAAGGGCTGTGTAATTATGGCTTCACCAACCATACAAGCAATGAATAAAGTTAAAGATATGCGGCTTATGACGGCGGGCCCGATGATGGGGGCTAATGGTTTTTTAAATCCGAATTTCAATTTGGATAATGCCTTGCAAAGTGATTTGGAAAGCGTTCTGCAAACAACGGTATTGACATCCACGGAATTTAATCGCGTAACATATAAACGGCAAAAACCTGCAACCAGGCCTAGGATGGACGGGTATTGGGGATATGGATTTGCCGTAGTTGATCTCACCAAACCGGCATCTTATCTTGCGCCCTATGCCGGATGGGGAGACACTGATCATTTTTTAATTGCCAGCATGGCGAAATTATTGCCTTTTTATGCCGCGTTTCAAATGCGCTCGGAATTAAGAAATTTTTATTATAATTTAGAACTTATCAATACAGCGGCCATCGATATCGGGACACTTGCCGTTCATGCGCGCGAACGTTATGCCACCATGCGTGCCTCGGCGGGAAATCACCCTAATATTGAAAATATGTTTTGCATTGAGAGCGATAAAGTTGAGTTTAAACGCCAGACTGTTACAGATCCGGATTTGAATAATTTGTATTATGAAAATTTATCTCAATTGAATACTTTAGCATTTAGGGAGCGCTTGAGACTTATGGCGGGGTGGTCGGATAACAAGGCAACGTCTTTAGTAATGAAAGATATCGGTTACGAGTACCTTTGGGCCTTGACGCAACGCGGCGGACTCTGCCGGCCTCGCTGGAACAAACTGACTCCAATGGATCCGGCAGCCGGCGGTCCTGGCGGTGGATTGTTTCTTTCAACTGGATATGACGGACTTTTGGCGGATTGGAGAAATCCGCCAAGTGAAATTCCAACCATTCCACCCACCCAAGCCGGAAATGCCCGGAGCATTGCAACGTTAATGACCTTGCTTGCCAGGAAACAATTATTAGGAGGCAGCGACCATACTGAAATGCTTGAGATGCTTCGACAAGATTTAAGCGATGCGGAGTCACGCCGTGCCTCACACGCCACATCCAGTCCCTTGGCGGGTGGAATGTTGGCCGCCGGTTGGAATCCAACCCAGACGATCCAGACCGGAGTGGATAATCCTCCCGATTCCGGAATTCGGGATGATCTTGTGGCGTCCAAGCTGGGATATTTGGCCGGAGGACCTAAATCCAATGTATGCGATGCTTTGATTATTCGGGCAAAAAGACCGCGTTTGGATGGGAAAAGCGAGCCCATTACGGCGGTGTTAATCGCCATCAACGCTTCCAGCGATACATTCACAAAATTGTCTGCCTTCGGCCTGGAAATGGCAAAAAAACTTGAAGAGCGTCATAAAAATGACACGGACTAATTTTTTGGTTTATCAAAATAACGTTCAAAGCATCTTTCAACCAACGGGGCAACCATGACCATTGCTTTGGAACAAGCCGCCTTGCGCCATATCAAAGAATGGCTCCAGCCACTAAATGGTTTGGGCGATGACGAGGGACTGGCCAGCCTGTGCAATACCATCGGCTGGGACAACCAAGCCTTGGGATTGACGGATCCGGCGCAATTCAATGGAGTGGTGAATGCCCTAACTGATGCCATTCAGGCGTTTGAGATTGTTCTGGAAAAAGATAAAGTGGAATTGACGGATGTGGCCGAAGCAATTTTGCCTTTAGCATCTGCGGTTGTACAAGTACTCGATATAGTGAACACGTTACAGCCGGCCGCAGGCTCTCCCCAAAATACGTTAAAATATTTTTGTGAAGATTTGTTTAATTTCTTATTGGAACATTATTTGCTTCGGCACTGGCCATGGCCTGCCATTGCTTTAGAATTTTTAGGAATTTATAAAACCTTAGAATTAACGGAAATCAAACGCAGTGATGGTATGGTGATGCGTTCTGCCGGTCGTTTCCGGAAACTTGATCTAAATGCCATTTCTAAATTAATGCAGGATCCCTGGGAGTGCATCTCGGCGGCGTATATCAACAATTCCGCGGGAACCCGCCGTACTGTGGCCGATATCACTGATATACTCGGACCGCAACTCGCTGAACGCTTGGTGGACCTGGGACTCACAGCCAGTTATGGGATGGTCCCGAAACTTCAGCCACCCCTCCCACCGGATGAACTCGCCGCAGCTCAGCATATGTTACACGTAGGCTGGGCCCGGCAATTTGATCCCAGTATCCGTAGTGCCTTGGATGTAGTGCTGGCTTTGTTGGATGATAATAACCGCTTGACTCTGGCAGTGCTCGCCGAAGGAAATATCAATTTGTCGTTTCCATTGGCCAATGGCACGCTGCAAATGACGTTTCAGAGCACAACCGCACCTATTTTAATCAATTCGGATTCAATTCAATTGGCAGATGGGTCAGGCGGCCCTGCCCAGTTCAACGCAACGGTCCAGTTCGCGACCTCGGACGCTGCGGCACCGGCCGTGCGTTTGGGGTCCGTGGACAGCACACACTTTGAAATCGGGGAAATCAAGGTTGCTCTGGGCGTGGATGTCGCTGCTCAGGGTACCGATGCCGGCGGGAGCATCGATTTGAAAAACATGCTCCTGTCCATAAAGGGCGGGGACGGGGACAGTTTTTTAAACAAGATTTTGCCGAGTACGCCCATTGATATAAAGGCCGGCTTGGGAATTGATGCCAGCCTGCGGAAAGGCATCCGTTTCCGCGGAGGCGCGGGGTTTGAAGTAACCATCCCGCTCGATTTGAGCATTTTTGATGGCTTGACGATCCAGTCGTTGTATTTAGCGGCGCAGGCCAGCGAAGAAAAAATCCAGGCGGTTTTAGCGGCCTCGGCAAGTGTGAAATTAGGTCCGATCTCCGGATGCGTGGAACGCATTGGCATCATATTTAAAATCACTTTTCCCAAGACTGGCGGCACGGATGTGCAGATCGGCTTTAAACCCCCCAAAGGCCTCGGGTTGGCCGTCAATGCCAGTGTGGTCATCGGCGGCGGATACCTGTTTTTTGATCCGGACAATGCCAAGTACGCGGGCGTGCTGCAGTTGGAGATTGCCAAAAAGATTGCCATCACGGCCATCGGACTTTTAACCACGCGCATGCCCGACGGCTCGGACGGGTTCTCGCTGCTGATCATCATCTGCGCGGAATTTCCGCCCATTCAATTGGGCTTCGGGTTCGTGCTTAAAGGCCTGGGCGGATTGCTCGGGATTAACCGCACCATGATGATCGAGCCCTTGCGCGCCGGGGTAAAAAACCGCACGCTGAATTCCATTTTATTTCCCAAAGATCCGATTGCCAATGCGCCCAAGATCATCAGCGACTTAAGCACTATTTATCCGCCTGCGCCCGGACGTTTTGTTTTTGGCCCCATGATCATGCTGGGCTGGGGTTCCCCAGAGCCGCTGTTGAAAATCGAACTGGGCCTGGTGCTGGAGATTCCTTCTCCCATACGCATTGCCATTCTCGGGCGCATTTCGCTGGCCTTGCCCGATGAAAAAGCGGCCGTGGTGGTCGTGCACCTGGATATTTTAGGGGCCATTGACTTTGATACCTGCGATGCCTCGGTGGATGCCACATTATACGACTCGCGGGTGGCTCTGTTTGTCATCACCGGGGATATGGCCATGCGCGTGAACTGGGGGCCCAAATCGGTTTTCATAGCTTCCCTGGGCGGCTTTCATCCCAACTTCGCAACTCCGCCGAATTTTCCGACTCTCGAGCGTTTGGCCATCAGTTTGGCCACCGGGGACAATCCGCGCCTGCGCCTGGAATCATATATGGCCGTGACCTCGAATACCGTCCAGTTTGGTGCGCGCTTGGATATATATGCGGCCGTGAATATTTGCATCCTCGGGACTTTCAGCGCCCAGGCGAACATGTCGTTGGATGCGTTTCTCAATCTTTCACCTTTTTGGTTCCAGGTGGACATCGAGGCCAATGCCGCCATTTACCACAATGACGATGTGCTCATCGGCGTGCACCTGGCGCTCTCCCTGGCGGGACCGGAACCCTGGCATGCCTGGGGCGACGCCACGTTTGATTTCTTCGGCAAGCACAGCATCTCCTTTGACGTGACCATTGCCGGCGAGCAGCCCGCGCCGCCGCCCCTGCCTCCGGCCGATCCGCTGCCGGAGTTGCTGGCAGCCCTGGGGGATGCCCGCAACTGGAGCGCGCAATTGCCCGCCGAGGGAAACATGCTTGTGACCTTGCGTTCGCTGCCTCCGGGCGACGGAGTGTTGGCGCATCCGTTCGGGGTTCTGACCGTGCGGCAAAAAGTTCTGCCCTTGGGCGTGGCCATCCAGAAGTTTGGTGCGGCCAATGTGGCCCAACCCACGGCCTACGCGGTGGCCGATATTCAATTGGGCACCAAGCACATCTATGCACCCGGCGAGGTAAAAGGCGCATTTGCTCCGGGACAATTCTTCAATTTGAGCGCAGACGAGAAACTCTCGCGCCCGGCGTTCGAATCATTTACCGCCGGACACACCGGCATTGGTTCACAGGATATTTACTACCCGGCGGGCAAAGCCAGAACCGCCGTGTTCAATTATGAAAACGTGGTTATTGACATCAAGGACAAGGACAAACCGCATCCTAAAACCTCAACCCGTGCCGCCACCGGTAATTCCGGTTACACCCTGCATCCGGCAGTGGCCGAGGCCTTGGTGGACCGCGGTGCGGCCGCACAATCGCCTTTACAAGCCCGGGGCAGCCGGCGTTTCCGCGGACCCAAACAGCCGTTGGGAATCAATGAACCGGGCTACGTGTGGGTTAACAAGCAAACGTGCAAGTCGGCGGCCGGTGGGAAAGCCACTACCTATACCGAAGCACGGCAAACCCGCCCCGTAGACGGGAAGAATGCGCAGTTGGTGGGCAGCCATGAGGTGAAACCATGAACCAGGCCTTTATCTATCTTCCCTGGATGCGGGCCGGTTTGTCCGGGGCCATTGAGCCTAAAGATGGCGCCCCGGGTTTGACCAAACGCGTCGTCATGAACGTAAACGTGACCCTCGACACGCCGCAGTCCAGCCAGGCCCAAACCACGGTCCGCATGTATGGTCCCGGCGATGTGATCGGGTTTGATGCGGCTCAAGTGATTCGCACGGAACCCAAGCACCAGGCGCAAAATTTTGAACCCAACTATTTTCCGTTTATTGAATTTGATCGTCCGGATTTTCCCTGGCTTTTTACGCCAGCTGCGGCGAATGCGGCCGATCAGTTGCGCCCCTGGGTCTGTCTGGTGGTGGTGGAACAAGCCGATGGGAAACTTGTGCCCGGACAGCCTTTGCCGCTTTTAAACATTGACGAGGTTGAGGCCGAATTGCCTGATCTGGCCGAAAGCTGGGCTTGGGCGTATACGCAAGTCATGGATACAACGGCCATCAGTGCCACACTGGCCAATCGTCCTGCAGAAAATTTATCGCGTTTGGTATGCCCGCGTAAGCTCGAGGCGAACAAGACCTACTTGGCTTGTGTGGTACCCGCGTTTAAGGCTGGGGTGTTGGCCGGCATGGGAAAACCCGTTGAGGACAACACCTTGCTGGAACCAGCTTGGACTTTTCCTGCACCAACACCGGCGGTGCCTCTGCAGTTGCCCGTGTATTATCACTGGGAGTTTTCCACGGGTCCGGCCGGGGATTTTGAAGCTTTGGTTTGGAAATTGGAACAACGTGATCTTTACGAATTGGCGGATAAAATCGGACACCGGTCTGTGCAGGTTCCTTTGGTTGGCGAGGTTAGTGTGGAAGGTGCGTTGCGCGTGGCACCCATGCCGGAAGCAACCGAGCAGGCCGCCAAGCAACAAATGGCGGCATATGCCCGGGAAATTAAGAACGTGCTGAACGCGCCTGAAGGACTTTCGATCACCACCTCACTGGGTTCGTTGACCGTGAAGCCGCCCCTGTACGGGCAATGGCATGCGGCCAGCCACACACTGGCTCCTCAGCCCAAGACAACTCCGCGTTGGTTGTGCGAACTCAACACCGATCCGCGCCAACGCGCGGTGGCGGCCCTGGGCACGCACATTGTACAAGAGCAGCAGGAGTCGCTGATGGCCGCCGCCTGGGAGCAAGTGGAGGGCATTGAAACCGCAAACCAACTTTTGCGTCAAGCCCAACTGGCACGCGCCAGCAGTAAAAATACCCATGCCCGACTTTCCGGATTGCCGGCCAGCACTTTGGTGCAAATCACCGCGCCCATGCACGCGCGTGTGAGCGTGGGGATGAACAACCAGACGGCGTATGCGGTCCTGGAGAAAAGCAACATCCCCACTTCCGCGTTGAGCGGCGCATTTCGCCGAGCGGCCCGTGAACGCGGACCGGCCGCACGCCGCCTGGAAGGCGCGCATGGACGGCGGTTGGACAGCGGGAGTATATTGGAACGCCTGAATCAAAAACAAATCCAGGCTGCCACGCGTGAGTTCGCATTGGGGGAAATAACATCCGAGGATACGCAAGCGTATGTAGACAGTCCCGCTGCCGGCTTGCAGGCGGATTTGAGTTTTTTACAATGCGCCCGCGAACAACATAAAGGCATGCTTCGTCCGCGCGCGAGTCAACCCAATCGCGAACCGTTGAATCTGAATCAGTTGGGACAAAATGTGGCACAGGGCCTGGATCCGGAGATTACCATTGCCGCGCGCTGGCGCCGCCGCATTGACCCGCGCCCCAAGGACTGGAACCCGGAAGACCCGCTGGAGCCCATCATGGCTGCGCCGGAATTTCCCACTCCCATGTACAAACCCTTGGCCGAGATCTCGGAGGAGTGGCTTTTGCCCGGAGTGGCCGCAGTACCGCCCAATACCATTTCTTCGCTTTCCACCAATCCGCGTTTCATACGGGCATTTATGGTGGGACTCAACCATGAGATGAGCCGCGAGTTGCTCTGGCGCGAGTTTCCCACGGACCAGCGCGGGACGTACTTCCGTCAGTTCTGGGATCCGGTTGGGGCCGTGCCGCGTCCAGTGACCGATGCGGATCGGGAGCGGCTCTATGACATTGACCGCATTACGGATTGGCAACGTACGCTGGCCTTGGACGCGGAAATGGGCTCGGCCGCGCTTGCGGCCAAGACAGTGTTGCTCATACGCGGCGAACTTTTGGGGCGGTATCCGAATGCCATTGTGTCCATGGCCAAAGCCGCTTGGACGCAGAACGGCGATCCCAACGGCCCGTGGGTCCGGCAAGTGGCGCCGGTTCCTTCTGCCGGCCACCCGGGGGATGCGGACTACCCGGAAAAATATCCGGAATTTGCCGGCACGCTCGGGCCGGACATTACCTTCATGTGCTTTAACGTGCCCCCGGAAGAAGCCTACGGTGACGAGGCGAAACCGGGCGAAGCCGGAAGCGCGGGCTGGTTCTTTGCGATCCAGCAACCGCCCACGGAACCGCGTTACGGGTTGGATGAGACGCTTTCCACAACCCCCACGGCCCACTGGACAGCTATGGATTTGGCGTGGCCGCATGTGGCCAAGACCAAAGGAAACTACATCTCGCTGAGCGGCGGATTGAATGATTTTCCCGCTGCGGTGCCGATCACCTGGGGCACTGGGGTCACCAGCGCGGACCTGGCCTGCGTGACCTTGCAGCGTCCCTTGCGCCTGGCCATCCATGCCAGTGATTTATTGAGCGATCCGAAAAAGGTGACTTCATGACATTGACCGAACTTTTAAATCTGCGCCGCAGCCTTCAGGAGGAATTGCCGGCGGAGCTGGAAACCGCCAAGCGTGAGCAAGCCGGCGCGGAACAGGCACTGCATGACGCCCAAAGAGCCTTAACCGCGGCCCAAGCTAAGCTGACCAAGGCTGAGGCCCGTTTGGCGGAATGCATACAGGCATGCGCCTCACGGCTGAAGGCACTGCGCAAAATGTGCGCTGAAAAGCCGCAAGCCGGGGACGCCTGTACCCAAGCCCGCAAGGAAGTGAGCCGGTGCAAGCGCGGAGTGAGCGTGCAGAGCGCCCGGCTTAAAAAAATAGCGGCGCACATCCAAGACCTGGAACAGCGCCGGCAGCAGGCGCAGCTGGATTATCAGCGCGCGTTGGAACGGCTGATTCCGGATCTTGACAGCACCATGCCCTTGGCGTTGTTGCCCGTGCGCTTGGAAACGCGCTATGTGGATCAGGCGCAAGGCACGGATTTATTGGTGCGGGTATACCCGGACGAAGTGCACCAAGATACGCTTACACGGGAACTGACCGAGGTGGAAATTGCGCTGGGGCAGGAATATTGGGGGCGTGTCTGGCGTCTGGGCACGCAGGCCTTGGAACGGGCGTACCTGGATGCCTGGCAAGCGTTGGTGACGCGGACCGGAGTACGGCGCGGCGCCTGGATCGTGAAGCAGACCACGCCGTTGAATCCCGAAGAACGTCCGGTGATATCCGTGCCGGACACACAGCCGTTGAATCCCGCCCCTAAGTTTCCGGATGTGAAAACCGTGCCGCATGCCTGGAACCGGGCAGCGCATACCCGGGTGCTGCCGGACCGCTGGGTGGCCCTGGGGTATCAGCAGGGGCAACGTGCATTTACAGTTTGGGGCGAGTTGATTCCCGCGGCCTTGGCCACGGGCTTGGACCCACAGGGCGCGCCGGATGCACACACGCGCGTTGACGAAGGCGCGCGTTGGATGGTGGATTTTCAGGCAGCGGAAAAAGTGGGCATGGGTCTGCGCTTGCACTTTGCCGCCAACGCGGACAAGACGTTGGAGCGCTTGATCGTGGTGGGAGTGAAAGCCACGCTGGATGCGCGCAGCAGTGCCGCGGAGTTGGCGGAATTGTTTCAGGCGCACCAGCACACGTGGGGTTTGAGTTTTGTGCCGCACAATACACCGACCAACAACACGCAAGCCGCCCGTTCCGGGTACGCCGGTCATCCGGATGCGGAAGCCTCGTTTCGTTTGGAAATAATGGAGCCGCCGTCCTTGGAAAATACCAGTGCGGGAGCATTGGCCGGGCGCGCATTTGGCGTGGGCCGTGACTCTCTGGCACGCCTGGAAAACGCAGGTCTGCAAGAGCAGGATGTGCCCATGCTCATGCAGACGGCACTCTGGCCCGCCACCTGGGAATACTACATATACAATATGCTCGGAGAAAATGAGGGGGATTTTCCCGAGGGTGCGGATCTGCCGGGATTGAAGAAATTTTTCTGCAATTATGTCCGGGCGCGGGGTGTGTTGCCCACGTTGCGCGTAGGCACGCAGCCGTATGGGATCTTGCCCGTGACCTCCCTGGGGCGTTGGGCTCCGCGCAAGGGTTCGCCTGAAGTCGGATGCCTGACTTTGGGTGCGGACACGGCAGCGATGAGCATCAACTGGGATACCTCCGAGAGCATAGACAAGTGGCAGTGGGATGCGCCGCGTCCGGTTCCCTGGCCGAAGGTCAATGGCGCCCTTAGTGCCGGAGCCTGCCTGGCCGATGTGACGCGCACCGGGCAGTGGGATTGGGTGCACGTAGGTGTTGACGGGAATGAAACACGCGCTGGGGAACGCACCACTTTAGGTTTGGGACGGGATCTGGATACCCAAGGACAACCGCGTTCCTGGCAGTGGATTACGGATGTGCCTGTGTGTCCCGAAGTCAGCCGCAACGAGGCTGCGGCCGTGACCGTGGCGGATTTAGATGGAGACGGTGAGCCCGAAGTGGTGCTCGTGCGCTTTCAACGCCGGACGCAAGGCATACAGGATGTGTATGCCTGCGTGACCGTGGGGGACGGCATCACGGCCGACCAAGGGCTCGTTCGCATTCAGAGCTGGGACACATCTATTCAGATAAATTCCCTGGATGGAGAAATGCTTGGCGCCGGAATTGGAAGCGTGACTTTTTCATCCGGCGCGCGTCCTGAGATCGTGCTGGCGCATGCAGCGCGCATTAATGGCCTGCCCAAATTTTTCATTCACCTGGGCGCCCGGACAAATATCCTCTTGCGGGAGCTGGAAGACCTGCAGCCCGCCGGGACCTTAGTGAGCGCGGGTTTTCATGTGCAGCCCCTGGACGAAGGCGCGGATGTATACGCTGTATGTGTAATGGAGAAGGACAGCATACGAAAAGCGTATTTATATTTAGGACGCGGTTTGGATGCGCGGGGAAAATTTTCCGGAAGCTGGGCGCAGGTGGGTACGCCCTGGGACATGGCAAACAGCGTCGAGCATGCGGCCTTGGCCGTGGCTGATCTGGGCCGGCATCGCCGGAACGGACTGAAAGAAGGGGCCGCAGGCGCGGTGAACGTCTTGGGGGAATTGCGCCGGATCTGGCTCCAGGCCGTGAAACAAAACCAAGTGCCGCGCATCGGGCGTCCGGGGAGCGATCCGGACCGGGATCTGCTGGAGGTTTTGGGTACCGAGGCGGTTTCGCACCACGTTGCGATCCGTGATTTGCTGGGGAAAAAGGTTATGGAAAAAATCAAACAGCGCACGCCTGCGCAGAATCCGGCATGGCTTGGGCTGCTGGGCCTGGACCATCCGCAAATTGGTTTCGGCACATTTCATCCGCACAATATACCGCTTGCATTGCCTTGGGTGGAGGCAGGCACTGCGCCCGGGGAAAAGCTCGTGGACAATTACATTCAGTGGCTGTGCTCGGCATTGCCCGAAGACATTCAAAATTCCGCCTATCCCAGCCCGGCGGCCAACCAAGCCGAGCCGCCGAAGACCTTGCTCTACCGCTGGCTGCGCATGGCCGCGCTTTGGGCTTATGCCGATGCCGCTTATCGCGCGGATCCTCCCACGCATGCATGGCAGCGGCGCGATCCCGAGATCATGAGCAAGCAGAGTTTGACCCAGCCGGACCCGGACAATCCCACGCCTTGGACGCATTTGCGTGATGTGTTAAATCAAAAGGGCAAGCTCAGTGATCCGGAATTGATTCGTTTTCTACAAACGTTGGATGCCTTGGCTTTACGTCCGGTTGGCGAATTGGAAGCGGCTCTGGCCGAGACGCTGGACCTAAGTTCGCACCGCCTTGATGCCTGGATCACGGGCCTGGCCGCGCAGCGTTTGCAGGAGGTGCGCAAACAAAACGAAGACGGGGTGCTGCTGGGCGGATTCGGCTGGGTGGAAAATCTGGGCCCGCGCCGCAAGGGACTAAAATCCAGCCAGGGCTACACCCAGGCACCATCCTTGGGACACGCCACGGCTGCGGCCGTGCTGCGCAGCGGATATTTAACTCATCGCGGCCGCGCGGCTGGAGAAGCTTTGGCCGTGGATCTTTCCTCACGCCGCGTTCGCCTGGCCGTGCAACTCATGGAAGGCATCCGGCGCGGACAGCCCCTGGGGGCTTTGTTGGGCTACAGGTTTGAGCGCGGCTTGCATGAAATGCATCCGGGTTTGGAGCTGGATCAATACATTGCCGAGTTCCGCGCGCTTTATCCGCTGGTGGCGGGTAAATTGATCCCGAGTACGGCTCCAGTGGAAACTATTGCTGCTTCAAATGTGGTGGACGGCCTGGCGTTGTTAAGATTTTGGCAGGCGAACAAACTTTTAGTGGACCGCGCGCAGCATCCGGTAACCAAGTTGCCGGCTTCCGGTCCCAAATATGCGGCCATCGTGGCTGAAGTGGAAGCCTTGGCTGGGATCACCGATGCTTGCAGCGACCTAACCGTGGCCGAAAGTGTATACCAAGCCGTGCAAGGCAATGCGGGCCGTGCAGCCGCGGGACTGGAGGCACTGTCACGCGGCGAAGTCCCGCCGCCGGATATGGACGTCATCCGCACGCCGCGCCGCGGCACGGCCGTGACGCACCGTGTTTTGGCAGTTTGGAACACAGGGCAACCTATTGCGAGTGCGTGGAACAGCCAAGCGCCGCGCGCTCAGGGTGAACCGGCTTTGAATGCCTGGGTGGCGGCACACATGGGTGATCCGCGGAATGTGCGCGCCTGTGTGCAATATATGAAAGCGGATAAAACGCTTGCAGGGCAGCAATCCGTGGCCTTGGATGCGCTTAACCTCTGTCCGTTGGATGTTCTGTATTTTCCGCTCGCGTCCCAACCTGCGCAACAGTCGGAGTGGGAAACTCGTTTGGCTGATTGGGCCATGCAACATCGTCCAACTGGGGTGAACGAGGATGTGGACGTGCGCATTCTTTTTGAGCGCGATCCGGGATGGGCGAATGAGGTCTTGAGCTTTCCGGAATTTTTGGAAGCAGTGCGGACCCTGCGGGAATGGGTGGCGCATGCGCGCCCCCTGCAGGCTTTGGATCTGGCCAACATCGGGCAGGCGCGGGAGAGCGGCTGGGATGGTGCGGAACTCGCGCAACGGGCGCAGCCGGTGTTTGATTTGGCTGATGCGTGGTTGAAAGATGCCCAAGCTGCACTCAATGACGGGGTACTTGGCAATGCCGGGAATGTGCGCCGCGTTTTGCGCGGGTTGAGCGGATTTGCCTTGGGCAGTGTCATTCCCGGAAACTGGGGAACAACGCCCAAAGAATTTAAAAAACTGTTGGATCAATTGCAGAGTGCGGTCGCGGAATTTGCCCCGCGCGTTGAGAGCGTGCGCACTTCGCGTGTCCAGGAAGCGGCTTTGGACTTTGCCCTGCGCCGCATGGAAGCGCTCTTGGGCGCGGAGTTTAAGGTCCTGCCGCAGATTATCCCGGGAGCGTGGGCCAAGGAATTGGAGATTGCCTTGGAGCTGCGCACGCAGGCGGGGGATGCGCCTGCAACCGAAGTGGGCTTGTGGCTGCAGAATGTGGCTCCGGTACGCGAGAACGTGGCGCGCCTGGAAACCGCGCGCACGTTTTGTGCAGTGCTGCCAAATGTGGACCCTGACGAGTTGCGCGTGGCGCAATTGCCCGCGACTCCAGAGGATCGCTGGGCCGCGTTGCCGCTGAAGAAAGGCGAGCCTTTGCTCGGTGGACGTGTGTCCCTGGCTTTGGTGGAAACGGGAAAAACTCAGTGGCAGCAACCGCTGGCAGGGCTTATGGTGGATGAATGGGTGGAAGTAGTGCCGCAGGCCAAGGAGACCACGGGCTTGGCGTTCCACTTTGATGCACCAGGCGCGTGCGCGCCGCAGAGCATTTTGCTGGCCGTGCATCCGGACCCGCGGCGGCGCTGGAACCTGGAGACCTTGGAAGCTATTCTCCTGGAAACCCTGGATGCGGCCAAACTGCGTGCCGTGGATTTGGAGTCGTTGCAAGCCGGCGGACAGTATTTGCCGGCCCTATGTGTGCCGTTTAATCCGGGAAATGAGACCATGGCAACGGTTTGGGAATAGTTTATCCAATGATGGGAGTTTGAATTATGAGTGCATACACATCCTCCATTACTACATGGGTACGGGTAGAGCCGCGTCCGCGCGATGCACGGATGACGTCGTCGCTCGAGGCCCGAATCAGTGATCCGCTCTGGCTGATGGCGCGGCAGTGGCAATTTGGCGAGTTTCAGGGGGAGGATTGCGGCTCGCCGGTGAAAGCCGAGTTGGCTGGATATTTCAGTCACATCAATTACCTCAATGCCGGAGCGCCATATGCCCGGCCTGCGGAGCCGTATTCGGCAAGAACGCAACCCCTGGAAACCCGGGTGGAACAAGAATCCGCCCTGCAGAGCGATGAACCACAGCTTAAACTGCGGGCGGATCTGGGACGGCAGTGGCTGGCACTGTTGGGCAAGGATTTGAGTGTGCGCTATCGGGAACTGTTTTTTAAAGAATATCCTTTGCCCCTATTGCCGACGGATGCAGATGAAGCGGCCCAGCGTGCGTATCGTTTGTTGGCCGGCCGTGTGTTGGATGGATATGCGCTCTACACCCGTTTGGTTCCGTGGAAGGGCACACTCTGGATCGGAACGAAGATCCCGCCGTTTGATCAGATTCAGACTCAGGACCAAGGCGCGGTGATGGCTGCGGCCTTGCGTTGGCGCACATGGTGCGCGACGCGCATCCGTGCTCAGGCTGCGCCCGCCTGGGTACCGGCCAAACAAGAGTACGAATTCACGGCCGTGGCTTCAGGAAAAAAGGGAGAAGTTTTACTGCACGCAGGAGAACATCGGGGCGAACGCCTGGATTGGTATGCCTTTGATGCAGCCAAGTCTAAAACAGGCCCGTGCGGGAAACCGCAGGCCGAGGAACTCTTTGAACGCGCCGTCATCCCGGCTCCTGTGCGTTTCTCCGGCATGCCGTCCACGCGTTGGTGGGAATTTGAAGATGCGCGTGTGAGTTTTGGTTCCGTGGAGACCGGGCCTGAAGATTTGGGAAAATTGCTGCTCATGGAATTTGCGCTGGCATACGGCAATGATTTTTTCCTGATTCCCGTGAGCATGGAGGTGGGTTCGCTCTGTTGCTTGGATAGTTTCCGTGTGACCAATACCTTTGGCGAAGTCATTAACATTCCTCCAGCCTCGTCCGTGGACGGACCCAAAGGTACATGGCGCATGTTTGTGCAAACCCCTGAGACCAAGAAAGCACCGGACACGAGCCGCTTGTTCTTCCTCGCCCCCACCTTGGGACCGCTGCTGGAAGGGAAGCCCCTGGAGGAAGTACGTCTGATGAGGGATGAGATGGCCAACCTAGGGTGGGCCATTGAACGTTCGGTGATGGGCGCATCCGGCGAGATGTTGGACCGCTACGAAGCATATCAGGAGAAACGGCGGCGCGCGACCGGGGGGCAAATGCCGGCACCACCAGCGTACACGGCCGCGTTGGAATATCAGTTGGCCGGCGAAGTGCCGGAGTATTGGCTGCCCCTGATACCACAACCCACAGGCAACGGAGCGCGGAGCATGGAATTAAAATTGGGCGGACTCACGTCCCCTTGGGGACGGTTGCTGCAACCCAAGAACGCCTGGGTGCTGCACGAGGAAGAATTGCCTCGCGCCGGAGCGCAGATCACGCGTGGGTATCAATACAGCCGTTGGACAGATGGATCAACACACCTGTGGGTGGGACGAAATAAAACTGTGGGACGGGGCGAAGGCTCAAGCGGCCTGGTTTTCGATCAAGTGAAACCCAAAACCACACCCTAGGACATACGCCTGATTTTTTTGACTTCTCACTTGGGTGCCGAATTTCCGTCAACTGTACAGTTTTCCGGCATCTGTTTATTCCTTCAGTAAAGCCATTCTTATATTTTGTGCGCTTTTTTTCGATACTCGTACAGGCATGAATCATGCACAATAATTGTTTGTAATTAAAAACAAATTTGGGGAAGCCATGATACGGAAAATCACAATACTTTTGACATTTGCCGGAATTTTGTTGTGCCATCAGGTTTATGGTTACGGTCAGGGAAAAAAGGAAGTGGATTTTCGCATGGAATTAGGGGCCGGACAGTTTGCTTATGTTGGGGGGGAATATCATTTTTCACGGTTGCCGGTTCTTCCTCTTGATACCGTGGGTTTTACCTTGGGATATACTTTTTTAACTGAAGATAAGGTGCATGTTTGGGAACCCTCCCTCTATGCTTCAACTTCGCTGGGAGGGGGTTTTTCATGCCGCGGCAAAATCGGAAAACTTAGGGTAATCTCTCCGGAGTATTCCGCGAGCGGTTCAGCCTGGACAGCCGGCTTGGATTTCATTTGGCAATTCACCCCCGTGTTTTTTATAGACTTGTCTTTACCTTATGTCATGGGCGAGCAAGGAAATGAATTCACACCCTGCCTGGGTTTGGGTTTCGCCTATGCTCTCTGGAAGGAAAAGCGGCCATGAAAATTTTCTCTGCCTTATTAGTTTTTGTATTCTGTCTCAATTTCACGGTCCGCGCCGATTGGAAAGATTTTGATTATACGTGGGATACAACTTCGCAAACCGACGGAGCGAAAAATATCTTAGCCGCGGCTTATGACGATGTCGGCAACCGGACGGAATCCACATTGCCGGTGACAGTAGACAATGCCCAGGCGGCATGGTGGGCCGCCAAAGACAGCCAGGCGCCGGTGGTGGCCTTACCCGCTGAATTCGGAACCCCCTATCCCCAGCCCCTGGCCAACATGGGGTGGGAGGACGGACTTTTCCTAACCCGCGACGGCCTTAACCTTTACTGCAGTTACATTCCGGCGGATTACCTTTCTTTCACGATTAATGCCGACACCCTGGATCATTATTATCTTTATCAGCGAGGGTCGGTCATGGGCATGGACTTGGTTACCAATCCGGCTGGATCGTTTCCGTGGTTTCACGTTGATATTTTATACGCCCACCGCAACTCCGCTTCCGAGCCGTTCACATCTTTTCAATTGTCGAATATGGCGCGCAGTGTATATGCCGAAGGCGGTTTCTGCGCGGTGCAGGCAAATTCGGCACTACTGGATATCGCAGTGTTCACTTCCAATGACAACTCTTCGTTTAAAACAGATATCCGTTACTTTATGAACGTTCCAAATAACCCTACAGGCCTTGGTACTTCGTTATCTGCGGTGGTTAATACCGATGATACCGAAGACAACCCGCATATTGAACGTTTGGATGCGAACAATTTGGTTGTGTTTTTTGACAGCAATGACCGGCCGGGCAATGTCGGAATGTTGGATATCTGGTACACGACCAGCCCGGACAATGGCACCACCTGGACCGCGCCGGTGAATGTCTCCAGTGTTAACACCGTCAATGATGAACATCAGCCGCATCTTTATAAAGATAAAACCGGTCAATGGTTTTTGTACTATTCAGCCACCCATACGGATGGCAAACTGGCGATTTTTCGGGCCCGCCAACTTACACCGGGAAATTGGAACAGCTGGGGGCCGAAAGAATTGGTTGTTTCCGCAGGCACCACCCTGGGAGTCGGAGAACCGACCTTGACTGAAAATGGGGATATTTCTTTTTTAGTTGTTTTCAAAAAAACTGGGGGCACTGCCTATGATCAGTACGACGCCGATCCGTGGTTTTTGCCTAAAAAATAGTCCAAATTGACTGATTGTGGAAACCACACCAAAATATTGTTTTATTTCCATTCTCAATCAATAATTAAGTTTTATGGTAGAAATTTTGTAGTTGTATGTTATAATTTTAAAGTTAGAATTTTTTCTTTAGCAAGAAAGGGTTTAAACCATAAGGAATTTCCAGGAATGCACCGATAGTACGGAGTGCAGACGGAATTATAGAAGAGGAATATTTATGGCACACAACAAACGTTCCTTTAGTGCGAAATTGCAAACTTATGTTTTTATTCTGGTTACTGTAGTGGTAGCCGGGCTTTCCAGTGTTTTTTTAAATTACCTTTTATACTCGGTTAAGGATTCTTTTGTCGGAGTTACGACCGGGTTCGCTTATTATATCCTCCGCAGCCATGATATTTCCAAGGCCATTCACGATCAGACTATTCCCCAAGTTGAAAAAGAAATCGCGGCCAATATGGAGTTGCAGGAAAATATTCTTTACGTGGCCCTAATTGACCGCGAGGGCAAGGTTGTCCTGGATACCACGGGCGGGGACGTGGAAAAAATATTCCGCGCGGATAAAAAAAACAATTGGGTGCTGAAGAACGACAAGGAACGATTTTTTTACCTCCGCAATGTCCGGCTGCGAAACAAGTCCTTCGATGTGGCCACCATAATAATGCCGGTGTTTCTGGAAGGGAAAGTGTGGGGCGGCGGAGTGGTGGGTGTTTCCGCCAATTATCTTTTCCGCTATGCGCTGCCGCGGGCAGCGGTGTTTATCGCCTTTCTCTTTTTCGGATTTTCATTGCTCTCGGCCCTGGTTTTTTTCGTTCTGATCCGCATGCTGCTGAAACCCGTCCGCGCACTCATTGAGGGGGCCGAGGACATTTTCCAGCAGAATTTCGAGGCCGAAGTACCGGTGTATGGGGACGATGAACTGGGAAGATTGGCGGAAATTTTTAACCGCCTGATGAGTTACTTAAAGGATATGGTTTCGCGCCTGCAGGGGCAGAGCATGTTGGACCCACTCACCGGCTGTTACCGGGAAATGTTCTTCCGCAAGCAGTTTACCGTGGAGCTGGAACGCGCGCAACGCTTCCGTGATCCTTTGTGTTCGGGCTGGATTGACCTGGGGGTGGTGTTGCGCGCGCAGCAAGAAACCAATCCGGGCATCACGGATCAGGCTTTGAAGTTGTTTGCGGAAATCCTGAAAAAATGCACCCGCCACATTGATGTGGTGGCCAGGGCCGAACAGCTGCGTTTTGGGTTGATTTTTCCCAATACCAATATGGATGGAGCCGAGGTCGTTTTCAACCGGCTTCGGGAAGCCATGGGAAAGACGGAGTTACGCAACGAAACGGGACGCCCCGTGGCTGCGCTGACGTTTACCTATGGCCTGGTTTTCCTCGACTCGGAACAAGAAGCGATTACCGTGAACGCCGAAGCCCTGCTGAAACGCGCTGAGTCGGTTTTGCAGAATGCCCGGCGGCAAGGGCCGAATCGCGGTGAAATTGTCACCATCGCCCCGGTGATCTGACCAAACGCGGATGCGTTTTTATCCAATAGTGTAAAATTTTTCCAGTGAGGTGGATTTATGCGAAGTCGAATTTTGGTGATCTGCGGACTGCTCTGTTTGCTGTTGTCCCCCGGTGCTTGGGCGGACTGGCTGGGACTGATGCAAAATCAGGGCGGCGGAAATGAAATTGACCAGCCCATGGATGCCAGGGATATTGATGTGGCTTTTGATGATGCGAATAACGCCATTTGCCTAATAACCCAACCTACTAATGCCTATTATCATCTGTTGGTATCCCGCCAGTCTTATGGGGGCAACATTTGGGTTCCTACGGGCATAACACCCATTGACAACCGGACAATTCAAGGCAATTCGAAACAACCGGCTTTGGACATTGTAACCAGCACGAACGGCATGTGTGTTTACGCTCAGGATAATTCGGGCAGTACAACCAATGCCATTTACGGAGATTTTTATAATCAGGATTTCGCCATTGTTAATTCATCCTCTCCGCTAAATCCCTACCAAACTTTCAATGCCGAACAACCAGGGATCGCCATGCTGGGGTCCGCGGGAATCTTGACGTATATTCAAGCTTTGCCCAGCGGTCAAAGCCGGATTTGTTCCAGCAAATGGGAAAATAATACCTGCATGTATTGGGGCAGCTCGGGTTGGACAACCATTACCAGTGCGGTATTGCCGATTAACGGGACGGGCACCAATGTGGCTTCGCATCCGCATATGGCGACTTCAAGTACGGGTGATATTTATTGCACCTTTGCCGAGGAGAGCGCGTCGGTTAAATGCATTTATGTGGCCCGCTATCGCAACGGCCAATGGTATTACTGGGGCATAGGCGGATGGCAGCTTTCGAGCGCCATGGTTGCTACTGTCGCCATCAGCGGCGCGGACACCGGATTTGACGCCGATTACCCGCGGATTGTGGCACTGCCTTCGGGACAAATGCTTTGCGTATATGAATTAAAAAACAAAACGGATAATAATACCCGCATCCATTGCAGCCTGTTCAACGGTCAAAGCTGGACCGTTGATCCTTCCAGCACGCCGGTCGATGCTGCCGGCAGCACGTTTTCCGCCCGTTATGCGGATATTGCCGCAACCCCGCAAGGAAAAGCAATCTGTGTTTATTCCAACGGCAATACTGCCAATGCTTTCCGGCATGCCTATGCTTCCGAATGGGACGGGACGCGTTGGACGGCCATGAATGCCCAGGGTCCCTTGGATGCGCTGGGAAATTCCGTCACCCCAATGAGCCCGAGAGTTACCTGTGATAAATTGGGGAACGCCATCGCGGTGTTTCAAGTGTGGGAACCATCCGCCGGTGTCAATGGTCAAAGCCGGGTGATGGCCAATTATTTTCAAGGCCCTCCGCTGGTGACTGCGGTATCACCCGACAATGCCAAAAATACGGGCATTGTCACAATTACGGTTCAGGGATCTAATTTTGCCGGCGGTTCCGTCCCGGCGCAGCGGGTGAATGCCTGGTTGAAACAGGCCGGGAAGCCGGATATTCCCGGTATCAACGTGGTTGTAACCACGCCGACTTTGAACTTTTTCACGGCCAGCCAATTCACCGTGGATTTTGATTTGACCAATGCTCCCGTGGGGGATTGGGATTTGCTCGTGCAAAATCCGGATGGGCAGCAATGCCTGATCCGCAATGCGCTTGGCATCACCTGGCCGGATTTAAACCAGGCTTATGTGTACCCGAATCCCATCCGTTTTGGCGGCACAGGCGCCCAGAGCGCCGATCATCTTCGCTTTTTTAACCTTATGCACACCACCACCATCCGTATTTATACCCTTGATGGCGTGTTGGTGAGAAGCCTTGACAAAGCAGACCGTCAATTATTTGTGGATTGGGACCTGCGCAACACCAATGGCGCCCTGGTAGCCCCCGGAGTTTATTTTTACCGGCTGGAATCTTCGGCAGGCAACCGTAAGGGCAAGTTCATGGTAATTCGATAGGAGGAAAAAGCATGCGTAAATTGAATGTGCACAACCGTTTCGCCGTTTGGACGGCGTTTGCTTGGCTGGGGATCTTTTTAGCCCTTGCTTCTACAGCCGGAGCCGGCCCGTTTACCAAAGATGAAAATGGAACCACGGCGCTGGCATTTCTAAAAGTTCCCATGGGTCCGCGCAGCGTGGGCATGGGTTCGGCCTACACGGCCGTAGCCGAAGGGCCCGAGAGCCTGTGGTGGAACCCTGCGGGGCTGATCGAATCAGGTCATACCTCTATTTTTCTGGAAAATAGTTTTCTGATGGACGATTTGCTTTTGGACACCGTAGCCTTACAGGTACCCATAGACCAGGGAAACGCTTTCGGCTTGATGGTGACCCGGTTGGCGTTTAATCTGCCCATGCCCGGTTATGACAATACCGGGCTGGAAACCAAGCCCGTGGACTATTCCGAAATGCTCTTTGCCGCCGGTTACGGCACCGATGTTTTTGATATGCCGTTCGGTTTTGTCATTAAAGGCATTTCATCCAAATTGGCGGATGCTTCCTCCCTGGCTTTTGCCGGCGACGCCGGCTTGCGCCAGAATTTTTTGAAAAAAGACCTGACCATGGGACTGTGTTTTAAAAATATCGGCCAGAAGGTGCAATACGTGAACACGGGGTATCCGCTGCCGTTTATGATTAATCTGGGCGCGGCCTATTATCTGTTTAGGCGGGATCTGGTAATAGCCGGAGACGTGCAGGCACCGTTTGACCAGCAACCGCATTATCATTTGGGAGTGGAATTCTCACGGAGCGTGAGGCTTGCTTTCCGATTTGCTCTACGGGCCGGTTATAATACCAATTACGTCCAAAACACGGACGCCCTAAACGGTTTGAACACCGGCCTGGGCGTGGACTGGCGCATCAACCAGAGGATTCTGGCCCGGACCGGGCGTATGATCGGCTACAAAGAACAATTGCTGGTGCTTCTCGGACTGGATTATGCTTGGCTCCCCAACAATGAGCTGGGGGCAAGCCATCGTTTGTCGCTGCGGATTGAATTTTAATTTGTCTTAAATCATTTTAGGGAGAAAGGAACATGCGCTTTTTCCGTGCGTGGGCAGTCGTAGGCCTGCTGTTCTGCTGGGTAGCGTCTGCACAAGCTATGGATCGGCGGATCGGCGCACGGCCTATGGGCATGGGCGATGCCTATGTGGCTCTGGCTACGGATGTGCATGCGTTGAATTACAACCCGGCCGGGCTTGCGCTCGAGAAAAACATCGAAGCTTCTCTGGAATACGCCAACTTATATCCCGGACTGGATGACGGTGTTATCCAGGAAAACCATCTGACCTATTCCCAATGCCTGTATGACAATGGCGGGATCGGCTTTGGTTGGAATAACCGTACGGTCACAAATGTCTATACGGAGAATGAATTCCTGCTGGGCTGGGCCATGCGTCCGTATGAGCAAATACCGTTTTGGGCCGGAGGTACGGCCAAACTTTTTTATTTTGGATACACCGACGGCCCGAGCCTGGCGGAGAACGATTACTTTTCCGGGCAATCTTCTAAAATACAAGTAGGTTTGGATTTAGGCATGCTCTATGAACCTTTGGCCGAGGAACCATCCCATCCCAGTTTGCGGTTGGGATTGAGCGTTTTGAATTTAAACCAACCGGATATGGGACTCAAAGCCGAAGCACGCCAGCCGCTGGCGTTGCGTTTCGGTGCTTCCACGTTTTGGAAAGATTGGGACGGTGCTCTTGATTTGATTTATGATGATGGCAGCTTCGGCTACCGCGTTGGCGCGGAACGGTGGTTCGCGTCCAGGCGTTTCGGAGTTCGGGCCGGATTCCTCGGAGGAATGGACTCGGCCTTGACGGTTACGGTCGGAGGAAGTTGCGCACTGGCGGTTTCCAAATATCTGCTTAACTTAAATTATGCCTTCAATTATCCTTTTGCCAGTATTCAGGAAACTGCGGGCATTCACCGCATATCCCTGGATTTTATGCTTCCGCTCCCCTCAAAAGAAGAACTTAAAAGAATGGAAGACGAGCGCAAACGCCGCGCTGAAGTGAAATTTGAGGAAAACCGCCGGAAAGCTTATGCCTTGTTCGAAAAAGTCAGGGGTTTGATCGTGGAAATGGAAATCCAGCCGATTTACCAGACGCATGCTTCGGAAATCGAAGGGATGAAGAACGATCTGCTGGACGTTTCAAATTTAATGGCCCAGACCCAATATATTCCGGCCATCCGGGACATGAAAAACATCCTGCAAGCTGCCAAACAGCTGCAGGAAAAGTACGCCAAGGAAATGGGACAACCCGTGCCTGCAGTTAAGGAAGAAAAGATCGAGGCCGAACAGCAGGCCAAACGGGAACAATTGATTAAAGTCGTTAAGACTTATTTAACTAAAAAGGTGATCAACTATTTCTCCAGCCGCCAAGAAATCAAGCAACTCCGCCTGGCGATCGATGCCGCCCTGGATGCGGAATTATACACGATTGAAATGAAACTTTTTGAAGCCCGGGAGCGGTTGGTGGTTTACCGGGATTGGCGTGGGTTCTTAACCTGCTTGGAAGATGCCTCACAACAGCTGGCGGAATTTGAGAAACGGACCGGAAAAAATGTTTCGGGCAAAGCAGGTTCCCAATGAAGTTGCGGACTTTTGCCCGAGCCGTGACACTTTTTTGGGGAGTGGCCATCCTATGTTTGGGGCTATCCTTAAACGGGCAGGCTGCATTTACTGAGACCGACACACCTACAGGCACACCTACCGAAACCGTCACACCCACGGCCACGCCCACTGAAACCGCCACAGAAACAGCCACGCCTACTGGAACCGCTACTGATACGGCAACGGAAACCTCTACGGATACGCCGACATCTACCATGACCGCC
>JAGVPM010000164.1 GCA_020052235.1 Candidatus Goldiibacteriota bacterium | reverse complement strand
CTTCGGTCGCTCGCAATGACCGAAAACCCTTTAAACACGTCATTGCGAGGAGCGATAGCGACGAAGCAATCTTGTATTTCACCGTTACGACACAGTCTCACTAACGTGGGGGCTGAAAAACACTTTCATCCCAAGGATAAATTTGCTATGGTGTTACCGTTTTCCGTACCGACAACCGGGAGGGATATACCATGCATACCATGAATCTGACGGTGCACCTGAGCGACACGGACGTCACCGGGCAAGTCTATTATTCCAAACCCCTGGAATGGCTGGAATGGTGCCGCGTCCAATGGTTCACGCACAATTACGGAAATTTCTTAAAATACGTGGAAGAAACCGGCATCACGTTTTTCCCATCCAAAGCCACAGTGGAATACAAACGTCCCGTTTTTTTTAATGATGAACTGGTGGTGGAAATGCTGGCCAAAGAGATTAAGAAAGTCTCCTTTATTTTTGAGTACACAGTCAAACGCGGAACCGAGACGGTCCTAAAAAGCGACATCACCATGGTCTGCTTTGACATACGCAAAAAGTCGCTCTCGGCCTTGCCGGAACAATTGGTGAATCAGCTTAATTCGTTGGTTGAGGTTGCGGCGGGTTAAATCGGTTATCCAAAAACCGTCTTATTTAAAAAACAAGTGGGATATAGCATCAAGACAAATTTGCCATGGCAGAGCAAATTTGTCTAATCACAATCTTTAGCCGACACCACTTTATCTTCTCTCGATTATATTTCAAAAGAGGGGGTGAATTAAAACACCGCTTACTTTTCCTCGGGTAATGGCGGCAATAGTTTCTCGAGTTGCTGGATTAAACCAGGAATATGCACGGTCGCGACTTTCCATAGCAGTTCATCTTCAACTTCACCGTATTCATGGGCCAGAACATTTCTCTGGGAAATAATTTGCTGCCAGCGTATTTCCGGATGTTTTTCTTTAAATTCCTTGGAAACCTTGTTGGCGGCTTCGCCTATTATTTCAACCTGCCGTTCAACTGCGCCGCGCAACATGCGATTGGTCGTATACTCATGAAATAACCGATTAGCTACAAACTCGTGCACCGCTTTGGCCGCATCGAGCATATCCCAGACATACGCGGCATCACGCTGTTCAGGCCGCATACAGTACCTCGCGCGTGGATAATATTTCATGTCTGCGGAAGGGATTGCGCAATCCGCGTTTGGATACCAAATCCACTTTCCTGCCAAACATCCGTTCTAATTCGCTCTGCATATCCGTCCAGTCGTATAAACTCAGCCCGGAGTTTTCCGGCAGACTCACCAAAACGTCAATATCACTGTCCGGACTGAAGTCGTCGCGCAAAACCGAACCAAAAAAAGAAAGCTCCTCTATGCCCCATTTGCGGCAAAAGGTTACAATTTGTTCTTGCTGAAGTTGAATACGAGGACTCACAACCCGCCTCCATAAAAAATTAGTTTGTTTTGATTATCCTCTATTTCACACTCATTTTCAATCTCTTCCCTAGGCGTGTATGCGCTGGCAAGAGAACGCCCCCTTTGCCCGCTAGAGTGAAGCCTCACACTAATTTAAAACACTCTAATTTCATCCCATAAACAACTATTTCTATAGCTAAGGCTTCGCAAGCCTTTTGCAATTTAGGAGAGACTTTGCCATCACAAATTATCATTTTTCGAATTTGGCGTTTCGGGTACTCTCTTTGAATATCTCTGACATAACTTGCTAATTGGGTGGGTATTGAATCAGTTAGACAGTTTGGTCCCTTTAATTCAGCGACCACAATCGAACCATCTTTCCCTTCCAGCAACAAATCTAGACGATCACCGTCTGGCAGTACTTTCTCATGGTCTATTACGCTTAACCCTTTTTCTATGAGTGCCGGATACTTTCTGAGCAACTTCTGTATATCAGATTCATGGATCTTATAAACATCACTAAGAGGAATGATTTTATCGCTTTCACTATAGAAATACAGATACTTCTGTACGTCGTCCGAGTTTTCATATTTTAGATTTATTTCATATTTACTAATCTCGCTTAGAAGAACCTCAACATCTGCATTAGTAAGTTGTCTATGTGCTCTTGTAGCAGATGCAATGACCCGCAATTCTGTTTTTTCCTTATTGTTAAACGCTTCAAAGTTTATATTAAGCGATAATTTGTTCGCCAATCGTTGGTTGAACAAGATTGGCTTTTTCAAGAGTCTGGATTTATTTCTGTTTCCAATAAACAAAAAATCGTCGAATTTTCCATCACAATTTATTGCCGGGATTTTTCGAGCTTCTTTGCCAGTCATTATTTTGTTCAGACAAATGTATCCAGTAATATATTTGTCTGAACCTATCTTGGTGTGGAAAAACATATAACTTCCGGCCGATACATTCTTCTTAAGTGTGATTGCTCTCCGGCCACCTTCACCGTACGCCATTTCTTTAAAATCGGGATCAACATGCCCTTTCAATGGCACATAAGGGATCAAATAATTTATAGGCATATATCTCTCCCGAAGTTTGTTTTAGTAACTCATTAAAGGCGCCCAATCTTTTCAGCTTTGCCAGAACAATTAGCGGGTCAGCTTAATTCATTGGTCGAAGTTGCGGCGGCCTGAACCGGTTCGATTGCCGGCCGCACCAGCTTGTACCTGCGGATCAGCGCGTTTAATTGTTCACGCATGATGCCAATGGCGCGTGCGGTTTCCGAGACATTCCAGTTGTGCGCTTTGAGGTGGTGCTGCAGGTACATGCCGTGAAATTCCTGTAGCACGCTTTCCTTGGCCTTGCGGTAGGGCTGCGCCAGGGCGGGACATGGGGCTTTGCGGAACCACCCCGGTGCTGCGGGCCACCAAGCTTGAAAAGTCCTTGATCTCCAACACTTGCCCCACGCAATTGCGCACCGCCTCTTTCAGCGTCTTTTGCAATTGCCGGACATTCCCGTCCCACATATCTTTTTGCAGCGTCTGAAAAACTTCCGGCGTTATTTTTTGAATCGACTTACCGTAAAGTGAGTTGTATTTTTTCAAAAAGTACCACACCAGCAACGGTATATCCTCAACATGCTCCCGCAAGGGAGGAATCTGCAATTGGCTTTCTTTGATCCGGTAATACAAATCCTTGCGGAATTTTCCTTCCTCTACCCGGGCTTCCAAGTCACGGAGCGTGGCAATGATAATTTGCACATTGGCTTTTAAAACCTGATTGCCCCCAACGCGCATAAATTGTTTGGTGCCTAAAAAGCCCAGCAATTTCGCCTGGTTTTCCAGGGTTAAATCCCCGATTTCATCCAAAAAGAGAATTCCGCCCTCGGCCATTTCCACCCGGCCCGGATGGGTTGCCGAGGCATCAGTAAATGCGCCTTTTTCATGTCCAAAAAGCGTGCTCTCAAACAAAGTGGCCGGGATGGACGTGCATTCGATGGTATAAAATGGTTTGTTTTTGCGGGGACTCAAATGATGGATCATTTCCGCCACCAAATTTTTTCCTGTGCCGGTCTCGCCGGTCAGCAACACATCCGCCTGCACTTGTGCAATCCGCCAAATTTCTTTGGTCAAGTCGATCATACTCGGCGAGGAACACACAAACTTGTTTTCCCAAACCGGAACAGCTTCCAGTTTCGCCGGTCCCCGATCCAGCAACCGCCGCATTTTTTCCAGCAAATCCTCCATGACCACGGGCTTGCAGATAAAATCATTGGCACCCAGGGAAAGTGCCTCGATCGTCAATTGGGAATCCGGCTTGCCGGTCATGACCACCACGGGAATAGCCTTGTACTGCTCTTCGCTGCGAATCTGGCTAAGAATGTCCAAGCCGGTTTTTTCCTCTTCTCCCCAATACACATCCAGCAGCACCAAATTTATTTCTTCCGCATCCAAAAGATGCAGCGCGGTGCTTTGCTCGTGGGCGGCTTCCACTTCATAGCCTTCGAGTTCAAACCGTTCTCGCAACCCGTTCACAATCTCGGGTTGGTCATCGATAATTAGAATTTTTGACATAAGGTGAATCCTCCTAAGTTCCCTGGGCTAATGCTCCCAACTCCCGCTTACGCTCACTCTTTAAACCTGCGTGCTATTGAATGTCCATACCTTTTTTTGTCATTTCGAACGAAGAGAGAAATCTGATAGACGTTTTATAACTATAAGCAATACAGATTTCTCTCTTCGTTCGAAATGACAGAAAAATGCTAAACTCCAAAAAACTTATAGAACACTCTCTCGACTAAAGTGGCTGCCGGGGGACATTCCGTTGAATATTCAGGGCAAACGTCGTGCCTTTTCCAACTTCGGTGGCAACCAGGGTCAAATCTCCGCCCATGAGGCGCATGAATTGCCGGGCATTGGTCAAACCCAACCCTGTGCCTTTTACGGTTTTTTGCAACCGCACATAAGGTTCAAATATTTTTTCCCTATCCGCGGCGGGAATCCCGCTGCCTGCATCGCGCACTAAAAGCCGCACCCGTTCCGGCGCCGTTTCCACCCGCAACTCTACCGTGCTGCCCTCTGGGGAAAATTTAAATGCATTGAGCAATAAATTCATGACCACCCGCGGAAACAACATGCGGTCCACGCGCACCCAACATTCCCCGGGCCCAATTTCCACGTTTACTTTTTGCCGGCGCCGTTCCGCGATATCTGCCACGCTCCGGCAGGCAGTTTTTAAGAGCACGTTAAGGTCCATTCTTTCCAATTCCGCTTTTCTTTCTTCCAAGCGTTCGTAGTCGCTCAAATTTTCCAATATTTGCTTCAGCGTTTCGGCATTGGATTTCACCATATCCAAATTACCCGCTAAATCCTCTATCGGCAAATTGCGTTTGAGAGCGAGTAATTGATTCACCAACTTAGTATTGATGACCTCCAAGTTATTATTGGCGTCGTGAGAAATAGCGGAAATCATCAAAGCCTTACGCTTTTGACTGGCATCCAACTGTTCCTTGACCCGGTTTAATTGCACCAAAACAATCACCAAAACCAGTAATACCAAAGCGCTGAAAACCGCAGCCGCCAAAATATTACTTTTAATATTTAAAAAATCGCGCAATGAGAAAACAATTTGAAAATGTCCGGGCGACTTCAGAACAGCCTCGTGTTGGGACAAGCGGCGGTTGAAATATAAAAACCGCCCGTCCCGGATGCCGGTTTCGCTCTCTCCCGGCAAGGCTACTTTTTGCGGATTCAGCACCGAAGAATTACCGGCCTGCAGCACGCGCTGGGTTCCCACCCAATAGGCCAAATATTGCACATTGGGAACTTGACTCAGCACGGCCATAAATTCGAACATATTTCCCGACTGTTTTTCGATGATGAAATTCATGGCCGTTTCGCTCAAATTGCCGGCCAAAGCTTGATAAGCATGGATTTGATTTTGCTGCAGACGGTGCAAATTCCAAACAATGACTGCCAGCGCGCATAAAAATACGGTGACAATGAGGCTCCCGATCAGCGACCGGGGCGAGGGCGGCAACCACGACGGAAGCTTCATGCCTTGCAGTGGGCGGCGCGGATGAACGCCCGGATCTTTACCGCGCTTTTGATTCCCGGTTTTATTTCCACACCGGATGACACATCCACCATGTCGGGCCGGACCCGGCGGACGGCCTCGGCCACATTGGCGGGATTAAGCCCGCCGGAGAGGATCAAGGTCTTCGGGAAGCGCCTCAGGGCCAGCGCATATTTCCAATTGGCCAATTTGCCCGTGCCCCCGGCAACCCCTGGAACCCAGGCATCCACCAGCAGGGCAGACGCTTCGGGCGCAGGATCACGCTTCGGCAAAACCACATCCGCCACTGGCCGCAACGCGCGAATGCACGCAGCGGGATGAAAATGCCGGAGATACGCGGAGGATTCGCTGCCGTGAAATTGCAGCCGGTCCAGATGCAAAGTTTCAGCCACGCCCCGGACCCAGCGCCAATCCTGATCCACGAAAACGCCGATGCGCAGAACCGTCGCCGGTACTTGCGCCAAAAGCCGTTGGGCTTTTTCCGGGGTTATCCGGCGGGGCGAGGGTGCAAACACAAATCCCAAAGCGCGCGCCCCTGCCTTTACCGCAACCCGGACATCTTCCACCCGGGTCAAACCGCAGATCTTAACCGCGGTCATGACTTAATAAGTAACTCATACATTTCGTGTAATAAAACTTCGGGCGTTTTGCTTTCCAGCAGCACTCTGCCCAATAAAAATCCGCGCAGCCGGTCCGAAGTGATATCGAGCAATTCCTCAGGTTTTTCATAGCCGCTGGCTGCAATGACCGCGATATCCTTGGGCACCATTTTTATCAAGCGGCCCACGGTCTGCTTGTTCACCTTCATGGTGGCCAAGTCGCGGTTGTTGATTAAAATGACATCCGCCCCGGCGCGCAGCGCCCGCTTCATGTCCGGAGCCGTGTGAACTTCCACCACGGGCGCCATACCCAGGCTGCTGGTCAAATGCACAAGTTTGGAAAGGCCCTTGTCCGGAATAATGGCTGCGATCAACAAAACCGCATCGGCCTTAGCCGCCCGCGATTCGTAAATCTGATATGCATCAATAATAAAATCCTTGCGCAGGATCGGCAGCGAACTTATTTTTTTCATTTCGTCGATCAAGCCGAGTTTGCCGCCGAAAAACTTGTTGTCCGTCACCACCGAGAGCCCTTTGGCCCCTCCGCGCTCGTACGCCGGGACCAACGCCCCCAACTTCAATTTTGGCTTGAAGGTTTTGGAACTCGGCATTTTCAACTTCACTTCGGCAATCAGGCTTTTTCCCTGGGGCCGGTAAAGAATGTCGCGGAAATTCCGGACCGGAGGGAGATTTAAAATTACCTGCATCAATGCCTCGATGGGTGCGCGCTTTCCCGCCCGCTCGATTTCCTGCTGCTTTTCCTTGACTATCTTCCTTAAAAACGATTGTGCCATGATCTACACGCTCCTTATTCCAGGATGCTCTCTAATCCCTTTCCTCCGGCTCGCCCAATCGCTGGGGTGTACGCCCCCGGTACCGGGCGCCAAGCTGTTGGCTCAAGGCCTCCACGGCGCGGATATCCACTTCCGGCAGCTCCACGGCCGTGGTCGTAACCTCAAACCCCGCAGCTGCCGCGCGGGCAATAAATTGTTTCACCGCCGCCAAGGCGCCCGGACCTGAAGCCGGTTTTACCAAACGGTCGTACTGTTCCGGATCAGCGCTGTTGAGCGAGACCGACCATTCATCCACCAGCCCAAGGCAGTCAGGCAGGATATCGCGGTTGTAAATTAAATCCGCATGCCCGTTGGTATTAACGCGCACCTTCACGCCCTGCCGTTTGACCTCCCGGGCCACGGCCAGCAAAACCGGCAGCCGCAACACGGGCTCGCCGAAACCGCAAAACACCACTTCGGAATATTTTCGCACATCGCCCAAGGCAAACATAATTTCCCTGGCCAGGGGTTCGCGTTTTAAGGTTAAATCATATGCCTGCAGTTTCCGGGAAACGCGCCGGGGGCAAAAAATGCAATTGGCGCTGCACCGGTTGGTCAAATTCACGTACATATGATTTTGGAGCGGATACGCCCACACATCCGAGGCCGCGGACTCCAATTGGAATAACCGCCGTGCATTGGCCGTAGTCTGTCCGGCCAAGGTTTCCAAAGTCACCCCGCGAACCCCGGCTACCGCGCGGGCAATTTCGGGAATGCACTCGGGCTCATTGCGCAAACCGCGCCGCGACTGAGGCGGTAAATAAGGAGCATCGGTTTCCAGCACAATACGGTCAATTGGCGCCGCGGCCACGCTTAAGCGCACTGAATCACCTGAAGGATACCCCACCGGGCCGCCCACGCCGATATAAAAACCCATTTGCATGACTTCGTCCAACAGTTCCGGGCCCCCGGCGTAACAATGCAGCACGCCTCCGGCGGGGAACGGTCCTTCTTCGCGCAACATGCGCAGTGCATCCGGGTAGGCTTCGCGCACATGGACAATCAACGGCAATTCAAAAATCCGTGCCAAGCGCAATTGGCGCCGGAACGCCGCTTGCTGCGCCATCATATCCGGCAATGGAACCCCTTTGAACACATGGTAGTCCAAACCGATTTCCCCAACCGCGACTATTTTTTCCCGGCTCAATTGTTCGCGCAGGTCGTCGATGTAAAAATCAGCTGTGGCGGGGAACTCGTGGGGATGCAGCCCCATGCCGGCGAACATGCTTTCATCAAAAGGCAAATTTTGCAAAATCTTGCAATTGGCTTCACGGGTGGAACCGGCATTGATCATCAGCTCCACGCCTGCCGCCAAAGCGCGCGTTTTGACGTCCCCGGAGTCCTCGGCAAAGGCTTCATCCTCCAAATGCACGTGGCTGTCAATCCAGGTCATTTCACCTTCCCTGGGGCAAGTTCTTTTTCAATGCGCGGAAAAAGCGGCGCGGCCTTGGCCGTGGTTTGCCCCACGGGCAGCAAACCCCAACGCGCTTCCATGGGAAATTGCAGCACCCGATCCGGCGCACTATCTCCCAACTGGGCCAGCATGCGCGGCGTGGTCGCAGGCATGATGGGGTACACGAACATTGCCGCCAGACGTAAAATCTCCAGTAAATTGTACAATACGGTGTTCAACCGTTCGGTTTGTCCCTGCTTGAACAAAGTCCAGGGGGCCGTGGATTCAATATATTTATTCCCCCGGTCGATCAGGGACCATACGGCGGCATAGGCGCCCGAAAAATCAAATAATTCCAACGCCGCGTTAAATTTATCAAACAAAGCCCGGGCTTCTTCCAGCATGGGCACGTCATCGGCGGATGTTTCCGCGGCCGGGGGCGGGACTTTGCCTTGGCAATATTTTTCCACCATGGTCAACGTGCGGTTCAGCAGATTGCCCATGTCATTGGCCAAGTCGCTGTTGTACAGCTCAACGAATCCCTCTTCGCTGAAATCACTGTCGGCCGCAAAATTGTTTCCGGCCAAAAGCACGTAACGGAACGCATCCACGCCGTATTGTTTGGAGAACTCCACGGGATCCAGCACATTGCCGCGCGTTTTGGAAATTTTCTCGCCCTTGAGCGAGAGAAAGCCGTGCCCGTACACGCGCTCGGGCAAAGGCAAACCCGCGGACATGAGCATGGCCGGCCAAATGATGCAGTGAAAGCGCGTGATGTCCTTGCCCACCACGTGGACCTGCGCGGGCCAATATTTCATGAAGTGGGCCTTGTCGTCCGGAAAGCCGATGGCCGAGATATAGTTGATCAGCGCGTCGAACCAAACATAGATCAGGTGCTTGGGATCATCGGGAAACGGAATGCCCCAGGTCGAGGTGGTGCGGGAAACGGAAATATCCTTCAATCCGCCTTTGATGACATTGACCACTTCATTGCGCCGGGTCTCGGGCAGGATGACTTCCGGGCGTTTCCCGATCCACTCCAGGAGCGGCTGGGCAAAACGCGAAAGCTTAAAAAAATAATTTTCCTCCGAAAGCCTGACGGCTTTGGTGCCGTGCTGCGGACAGTTGCCGTCTTTAAGGTCAGATTCCTGGTAGTAATTGTTGCAGGAGTTGCAGTACCAGCCCTCGTAGTGCCCTTTGTAAATATCGCCGGCCGCGAACGCGCGCCGGATCATTTCCTGGGATGCATGGTGATGCACCTCTTCCGAGGTCCGGATGAAGCGGTCGAAAGAAATGTTCAGCGCGGCCCACGTTGCTTGAAAGATCGCCGCCATCTCGTCGCAGAATTCGCGCGGCGACTTCCCCAGTTCCTTGGCGCGCGCTTCCACGTTCGCCGAGTGCTCGTCCGAGCCGGTCGCGAAATACACGTCGTAACCATTCACGCGCTTCCAGCGCGCAATGACGTCCGTGGCAATTTCCTCATAAGCGTGCCCAATGTGCGGGCGCGAATTGGCATACGTGATGGCCGTGGTGATGTAAAACGTAGGTTGCGTCATGCTTTAAAACCGATCCTCTCTTGGTTCCCTGGGACGTATGCCCCTGACACCTTTACCGTTTATCCTGCGGCCCGCGGGACGGCCCGTGCTGAGGCCCCTTGTTTACGTTGCCGCGGTTTCCGTTCCCACCCGCGGGTGGATGATTGTGTTTCTTATCCTGCCGTTGTTTGAACCAGCGGCGCGGTTGGTTGCCCGGCTGATTTTTTGGTGCCTGACCTTGCGGCTGCCCCGCAGGCGCCGAACTAGGCGCAGGTGCAGGTGCAGGTTGCGGCTTCTCGCTGCGTGCCGGAGGCGCGGGCTTAACCGCTTCCTTGGTCCCGGCGGCTTCCGGCGCATTGGCGCATCCGGGACATGTCTGCCCGGCCGCGCATGCCGCTTCCGGCTCACCCCCGGGTTTGCCCTCCCCGGCTAATTTGCGCTGTTTGGCTTTCGCCCCCTCGTATTCATACGACAGGCAACACATCAAGCGTCCGCAAATCCCGGAAACTTTGGTGGGGTTCAAGGATACGTTCTGATCCTTGGCCATACGGATGGAGACTGACACAAAATCCTTCAGAAAGGTGCAGCAGCACAAAGCCTGTCCGCAGCATCCCACGCCCCCTAAACGCCGGGCTTCATCGCGCACGCCGATCTGGCGCATTTCAATTTTAACCTTCAGGGCATGCGCCAATTCCTTGACCAGTTCCCGAAAGTCCACGCGGTTCTCGGACGTGAAATAAAAAATCGCCTTCCGGCTGTCCAGGGTATAAGTTACGTCCACCAGCTTCATGGACAAGCCTTTGTCCATTACCAGCTTCCGGCAAAGCCGGTACGCGTCGCGTTCCAAACGTTCATTATGCTTAACCTGTTCCAGATCCTTGGCAGTCGCTCCGCGCATGACCCGGCGCAGCGGCTCCGCGCCTTTGGACTCGGCGGGAGGAACACTGGACTTGACCACGCGGGCCATGCTGGGCCCGTGCTCGGTTTCCACCACACACAACGCGTCTATCCGAAAAGACTGCCCCGGAGACAGGTAATACTGTATTTTTCCGCCTTCAAGCAATTGCACGCCAATGACGTCCGACATATAAACACCTCAAACCTTCCGAATCTCACATTTACGTAGGGAACTTAGCATGCCTGTTCCCTACAAATATCCTACGACAACCATCAACGGCGGGGCACCGCTGCGCCTACTGCTTGGGTCATGGTCATGCCCAAAACTTCCAACACCAACTGCACATTCGCATTCCGGCTTAATTGATCGCGGGCCGCCAGCAGTGCCCGGCATTTGTCCAAAAGCGTTTCCGGCGTTTCGCGAACCAGCGCCTGTTTCACGGCTTCAGCGTGATCCACGTTCATCCAAAGCGTCTGAGGCCCGCGGTTCACGGCCAACAATAAATCCCGGTACCAAGACAGCAGGATGTCAAAAACGTCCGTCAAATCATCCTGGTATTCTCCCAGGGTTCGCGCCCACTCGGACCAGCTTTGCGGACCAACGTTTTGCGCCCAGGCTAAAATCGTATTGCGCAATTCCCGGCGCTCGGGTTCGGACAAGCGCAAGGCCTCGGCCGGCCGGCCGCCGGACAAACGCGCGAGCGCCTGCGCCGCGGCTTCGTCCACACCCAAACGCATTCTCAACCAGGGCGCCAGCCGCTGCGCGGTGAGCGGGAAAAAACGAATCTCCCGGCACCGGGAGCGAATGGTGTCCAGCAACGCAAAAGGCTGCGCAGTAACCAGGACCAGCATCACCGCTGATGGGGGTTCTTCCAAAATTTTCAGCAAGCTGTTGGCCGCGCCCAGGGTCAAGCTGTCCGCCGGGTCTAAAATATAAACTTTCCGTTCGCCTTCCATGGGCTTAAGCACGGCATCATGCTGCAAGGTTTCGCGGATCTGCTCTATTTTTATATGCGCCCCGTCCGGTTCCAACACGCGCACATCCGGATGAATGCCCTGCGCCGTTTTCCGGCACGCCAGGCACTCACCGCAGGCATCATCCAAACTGGGACTCTTGCAGTTCAGGGCTTGCGCCAATGCCAGGGCTACGGTCCGTTTGCCCACGCCGTCCGGACCCGTAAACAGCAAGGCATGCGGCAGCCGGTGATTCTGCCAGGCGCGTTTCAATTGTTCAACGGCCGCGGCCTGTCCCTGAATATCACGAAAGGGCATGCCGATACCCTCGTTGTTTTAAACACGCTTGCACTTCGTTCCACACCCGCTCACTGACTTGTTCCGGTGTTTCCTGGGCCGGAATGACTTTGATGCGGCCGGGTTCTTGGCGGGCCAATTGCAAATACACCCGGCGCACGCCGCGATAAAATGCCTGGGATTCACTTTCCATCCGGTCGTGCCCGGCCTTGGCCTGGAACGCCCGCTTGAGTCCTTGCTCGGGCCGGACATCAAACAACAAGGTTAACTGGGGTTGCACGCCTTGGCGCGCAAAAGCATCCGCCGTTCTTACAAACGGTTCGGGCAATTTTCTCCCTCCGACCTGGTAGGCCAAGGTGGCATCTGAAAACCGTTCGCATAACACAAGCATATTTTTTTCCAAAGCCGGTTGAATACACTCATGAACATGTTGGGCGCGGGCCGCTAAAAATAATAATAATTCCGTTTGTGGGTTTGGCGCCGATTTTCCAGGAGTGAGCAATAAGCCGCGAATTTTTTCAGCCAAGGAATCCTTGGATCCCCCGCCAGGTTCACGTGTGACCAATATGTGAAAGCCAAATGCTTGCAATCGCTTGGCCAAAACCTTGATTTGCGTACTTTTTCCCGAACCATCCGGCCCTTCCAAGGTTATAAAAAGCCCTCGTTTTGCTGCGGCCATGAGGTAAAAACTCCCTATTTAGAACGATTTTATACCTCATCAAACACCATTCGAACCTTAAAATCAAGAACTTTGTGAGAATATATTCACTTGTTTTCCACAACTTTATCCACAGCCCTTGTGAATAAAATTGATATTTTTCACTACTTTATTAAAAAGGCTTCTATTAAAAGGTTTTTATCTGTGGAAAACTTTTTGGTTTTCTTCACATGCCTGTGGGCAAATCTAAAAAAATGCTGCGAATTCCATACTTTTTTTCCAAACATTGACCCAAAGCTTTAACCCCCAAGGTCTCGGTTGCATAATGTCCGGCCAGAAACAGATTCAAGCCCGCTTCTTGGCAGGGGTGATAGGTTATATGTGAGGCTTCACCTGTAATAAAAGCATCACACCGCGGACTTGTTTCCCACGCTTGCTGGACCATGTCGCTGCCGCCGCCGGAAACAATCGCCGCTGTGCGAATCTTTTCCGGCCCAAACGTCAACACTTTGGGCCGGATATGCAGCAAGGTGGAAATTTTTTGACTCAACTCTTTGCGGGATAAAGGACGGGAAAACGTACCGCGAACGCCGATGGTCTGGCCGTGATAAACGCCGAATGGTTTGAGCAACTTAAGACCCAAGCCGCGGGCCAAAAGAACATTGTTCCCCAAGCGTGGATGAGCGTCCAAAGGCAAATGCGAAGCATACAAACCAATGCCGGCCTGAAACAATGCCTTGATCCGCTGCGCGTGCATGCCGGTCCAGGCATACGGTTTGCCCCAAAATAATCCATGATGCACCAGCAGCAAATCAGCTTTGGCTTTGTGAGCGGCTTGGAACGTGGCCAGCGAAGCATCCACCGCCGTGGCCACCACGCGGACAGGCCGATCCCCTTCGATCTGCAACCCATTCAACGCTTGATCGGAAATGCGCGCTACTTGCAATTCCCGGTCCAGAAAATCCGCCACCACCCGGCAAGCGGGAAAAACCTTTGAGCGTTTGCCCGGCACGATTAAAACAACCCCTTAATTTTTCCCTCGGGTGTAATGTCAATGGAATTGCCCGCCGGGAGCGACGGCAAGCCGGGCATGGTGCGCATGTCCCCCAGCAAGGGATAAAGAAATCCGGCCCCCACCGAAGCGCGGATATCGCGCACCGGGACGCGAAAATTTTTCGGACGCCCCTTTAACTTCGGATCATGCGAAATGGATAAATGCGTTTTGGCCATGCAAATGGGCAGATTGCCGTAGCCCAAGTCAGTATACAACTTGATTTTCTTTTCCGCTTCCGGTATATAATCCACGCCGTCGGCGCCGTAAATTTTCATGGCAATGGTTTCGATTTTTTCCTTTATGGACGCTTCCAAGGGATAGAGAAATTTGAATTGGACCGGCTCTGCGGCTGCCGCCACGATGGCTTCGGCCAGTTCACGCCCGCCTTCGCCTCCGCGGGCATGCACTTCCATGGTTACGGCCGCGCGCGCGCCGCATTTCAAGGCTTGCTGCTTGACCAAGTCCAATTCATGTTCGCTGTCCGTGGCAAAACGATTGACCGCCACGATCACAGGCACGCCGTGCAGGCGCACGGACTCGATGTGCTTTTCCATATTCGCGCAACCGCGAATCAAAGCTTCGTCATTTGGGGCGGCCACCACGGCAGGGTCCATGGGCTTTCCGGGTGTTACATTGAACGCGCCCCCGTGCATTTTCAAGGCGCGAATGGTGCAGGTCATGACCACCACATCGGGCTTAAGCCCCGAGTAGCGGCATTTAATGTTCATGAATTTTTCGCAGCCGCAATCCGCGCCGAAACCGCTCTCAGTCACCACGTAATCAGCCAGGCGCAGCGCCATGTGATCCGCGATGATGGAAGAATTGCCGTGCGCAATGTTGGCAAAAGGTCCCGCATGCACAAACACCGGCGTGTGTTCCAAAGTTTGCATCAACGTCGGCAAGACGGCGTCCTTCATCAATACCGTCATGGCCCCGGCGCATTTTAAATCCTCGGCCGTAATTGGTTTCCCGTCAGTAGTCAAACCCACCACGATTTTTCCCATGCGTTTCCGCATATCCTGCAAATCCGTGGCCAAGGCCAAAATGGCCATGACTTCCGAAGCCACGGCAATGTCAAACCCGGTCTCGCGCGGCACGCCGTTTTCCTTGCCCCCCAAGCCCACCACGATCTGCCGCAAGGCGCGGTCGGAAATATCCACCACGCGGCGCCAGGTAATGGAATTCGGGTCCAGCTTCAGGGCATTGCCGTGCATGAGATGCGAATCAATATACGCTGCCAACAGGTTGTTGGCCAAAGACACGGCATGAATGTCGCCGGTCAAATGCAGGTTGAAATCCTCCATGGGCACCACTTGCGCATATCCGCCCCCGGCCGCGCCGCCTTTAATTCCGAACACCGGCCCCAGCGAAGGCTGCCGGATGCAGGTGGCGACTTTCTTCCCCAATTTCCCCAAGGCCTGCGACACGCCGATGGTGGTTACGGTTTTTCCCTCTCCCAACGGCGTTGGGGTGATGGCCGTGACATCTATGTACTTCCCCAGCGGGCGGTCGCGCAACCGGTCGATCACCTCCAGATGCACCTTGGCTTTGTACTTGCCGTATAATTCTAGATCATCCTCGGACAATCCCAGGGCACGCGCGATCTCGGTGATCGGGCGCAGCTGGGCCGCTTGGGCAATCTCCAGGTCACTGGGCATGGGGGATTTGACATTCGGCATACGCGGTTCCTCCTTGAAGGCCTACAAGGGATATGAATCACCCTGGGGCAAGCCCCAGGGTATCGGATATCATGCCCCGAGCACCCTTTATTTATCCCTGCCGCAAGCGGCAGGGCTTTAATAGGCGAAAGGGTATAAAAAAATCGCGCCCATGGACGGCGCGATTTTTTTAAAACACAGCACTCTCATTTCCTACGGTTTCAACGCACCGGGTTCCGCTCCCACTGCCGCAGGCGCCGGTTCTTTTTCTTCCGGAGCAGCCGCGCCTGAAGTGACCGTGGTTCCCTTGGAAAAAGCGGCAGGCTCAAGCGCGTTCTGCGATTTGGGGTCCGGCTGCATGGAATCCGTTTGAATTCCGCTCCGCACTTCCATCATATGCAGGGTGTTGGTGATGTACGTTTTCAGCCAAACGCTTTTTTCCCGCTCCCCGGCTTTTTTTATAACTTGAAACACCCGGGGCTCATCAATCGCCTCGAGCGCCGAAATCGCAGCCCACCGAACCTGTTCGGAAGGATCCGAGGTCAATTGATCCAGCACCTTAAGCGCCTGTTTGATTTGCACGCGTCCAAGCGCCTTGGCCGCTTCCTCGCGCACATAGTCTTCGGGGTCCTTGGCCATTTTGCACAAAATGCCGTAATGGCTCTCATCCGCCAATTGGCCGATGGCCGCAATCACGGCAGGACGCACGAGGGTGTTTTTTTCTTCCCAGCGGGCCAGCAAGGCATTCAAGCCGTTTTTGGTTCCCAACCGGCCCAAAGCCACGGCAGCTTCACGGCGCGTGGGGGCTTCTTTGTTGTTGTTAAGTTGCCTGATCAAAATGCCTTCGGCGCGGGGATCCTGGATACTGCCCAAGGCCACAATAACGGCACGGACCAGAAAAGAATCCTTGTGATCCGCCATGCGGATCAAGTCCGGCACGGCTTCTTTGGAGCGAAGTTTCCCCAAGGCCATGGCCGCATCGGTTTGAATCACGGGATACCCGGAATTTAAGACTTTCATTATTTGCGGCACGACTTCGGGATTGGTGTAATTGGAGAGCACCCATACCACACGGCGCCGGATGCTTATGTCGCGGTCGTCCAAGCCCTTGATCAAATCCGGCAGGACCAATTCCGCGGGATACAAGCCGAAACCGGAAATTGCCTGCTCGCGGACCATCAACGACTCGTCCGTCAGCATAGGGCGCAATTTGGGTAAAATTTCATTCCCCCCCAACTTGGCCAGGGTAAAAACCGCATTGGAACGTATGCGCTCGTTGGGAGATTTCAACATCGGCTCCACTGCGGGCACGCTCAATTTATCGCCCCAGGCGCGCAGGGAAACCAGGGCATTGACCTTGACATCGTCGTCTTTGTCCGCGAGCGATTTAATCATCAAGGGGACAATGGATTTGTCGCCCACGCCGCCCAACAACATAATCGCTTCCCGGCGTTGCTCCACATTGCCCGATTTCAACATGTGCGTGTACTTGCTGATCATGCCCTTCCGCTTGCTTTCCCACGACCGGGGTGATTTGGACATCATGGAAAAAACGATGGTACCGGCAGCAATGATCAAAACCGCCATAATAATCCAAATCAGCTGGTTTTTTGTAATCCGCATGCAACGGCCTCCTTGCTAGCGTCGAACGTCCCTGAAATTCAGTGAATCAGTATAACATGTCCGTTTGGGATGCGCATTAAAAAATCAGGGGGCAATAAGGATTGGATTTTTAAAGGTTTTATTGGGTCTTGATTCAGCTTTCAGATTGCAGGGCGGGATGACAAAGGTAACCCAGAAAGTTCTGACTATTAAGCAATGGGGGGGCAAGACTAATCAAAAGCTAGAACTCTTGATTTAAAGGGTTCTAGTGTAGTGTTTCTTAAATAGCTTTACATTTGTCATTGCGAGCAAAGCGAAGCAATCTCGCTTTTTCGGAGCGTTTAGAGCTTAAAACAGATTGCT
>JAGVPM010000124.1 GCA_020052235.1 Candidatus Goldiibacteriota bacterium | reverse complement strand
TGGATTGTTTATCTGGTCTGGCTGGGCCCGGGAGCCTGGCTGACCAAAACCCTTTATGCCAATTTGCCCAACCGCGTACTTGCGGGTTTGGAATTGGCTTATTGGGCACTGCCGGCCGTGGGTTTTGCGGTGGTTTTGGAAATGTTTACTCGCGAGCGTTTTCCCGTTTGGGTGGTAATTATGTTTGCCTTAACCTGGCTGACGCTTTGGCTGTGGCCGCAAGGCGTTTGGTTGTGGTTATGCCTGGCCCTGACCGCCGGCTCGTTGATTGCGTGGAGGAAGACGGCATGAAACTTCCCAAACGTTCGCAGGTGAATGCCGTAGCGCTGTGGCAGGTCGTGGTCCGGTCGCTTTTTTTACAGACTTGCTGGAATTTTCAGAAGATGCAGAATTTAGGATTCGCCTATGCCATTACACCGGTCATCCGCGGGGTTTATCCCTCGCGCTTGACGCGGCTGAAAGCACTCAGGCGGCATCTGGAGTTTTTTGTCACGCACCCCTATTGCGCTTCAATCATTTTAGGGGTGGTGGCCCGTTTGGAAGAGCAAAACGGACAGAGCGGCGTTTATGAATCCTCGGAAGCCAACCGCATGAAGGTGGGCATGATGGGGCCGCTGGCGGCTTTGGGGGATACATTATTTTGGGCCACACTCAAACCGTTGCTGGCTCTTTTAGGGAGTGCCTGGGTTTTATTGATGGTGATTTTCAACCAGGATTGGATCTGGCTCGGTCCGTTGATGTTTTTTGGGTTATTTAATGTGTTTCACTTGCAGCTGCGCCTGGGCGGAGTTTGGCTGGGATATTACCGCGGTTTGGAGATCATTAAGGATTTGCGGCAGTTGAACCCCCAGAAAATGGCACAGCAATTGGGCCTGTTCACCGCCATGATTGCCGGAGTTATGGCCGCGGCATTTTATCAATTGCGCACCACGCCGAGTGCCTGGGCGGGATGGCATCCGTTGAATACCGCGCTCTTGGCGGCGTTGACTTTTTTTATGGCCGCCGGACTGCGCCGGGGGCTCTCGGTGGGGCGTTTGATCTATTTGGTAATCGTGCTGGCGATTCTCGCCGCGTATCTTTTTAAATTGGGATGAGGGGCCTATGTCTGAACGCGAAGTAACCATTGAAAATAAGCTGGGCATGCATTTGCGGGCGGCGGCGGTATTTATTGAAACAGCTAATAAGTTTCCCTGCCAGGTCCACGTGAAGAAGGATGGACGGGCGATCAATGCCAAGAGCATCATGGGTTTGATGACCTTGGGCGCCACCTATGGGTCCAGCATCACGATCATTACCGACGGCGAGGGTGAGGAAGCAGCCGGCGAGGCTTTGGTGGCGCTGGTGAAAAACCGGTTCGGGGAAAAAGAATAGGGCATAAGGAGACGTGAAGATGTACAAAGGCGTTGCCGCGGCACCCGGAATCGCGATCGGCAAGGTGTTCATGATCGGGCAAACCGAATTGCAATTGCGCAAATATAAAGTGGCTGACGCGCAATTGGAAAAGGAAATGACCCGGCTGGACCTGGCTGTAACCGCGACGTCCCAGGAAATCGAAGCCATCAAACAAAAGGTGGCCAAGGAAGTCGGCCCCAAAGAAGCGGCCATCTTCAACGCCTATTTGCATATTTTGGAAGATCCGTTGTTGATCACGGCCACCAAGGATTGGATAAAAAAAGAACATTGCAATGCCGAATACGCGCTGCAGGAAACCACCCGGCAACTGGTCCAACAGTTCATGGAATCTTCGGATGAGTACATGCGGGAGCGCGCTGCCGATATTTCGGATGTAACGTCGCGGTTTATGCGGCACTTGACCGGGCAGACCGCAGGACCGCTCTCGGAAATCGACGAGGAAGTTGTTGTCGTGGCGCATGATTTGACGCCCTCCCAGACGGCGTCCATGCCGCGGGATAAAATCATAGGGTTCGTTACGGATGTTGGGGGGCGGACATCGCACGTGGCCATTATGGCGCGTTCGCTGGAAATTCCGGCTGTGGTGGGTTTGCAGGACATTTCCCAACATGTGGTTAACGGGGACATGATGGTGATTGATGGCATCGCCGGCGAGGTGGTGGTCAACCCGGATGCTAAAATTTTGGCCAAATACCGCCAGGCCCAGCAGAAGTATGTTCAAGCCAACCGGAAACTGAAAAAGATGAAAGGGGTCACGGCCGTAACCAAAGACGGTTACCGTTTGACCGTGGCGGCGAACTTGGAATTGCCCGAAGAAATCCGGCAAGCCCAAAAATACGGCGCCGAAGGCGTGGGCTTATTCCGCACCGAATTTTTATACTTGAACCGCCCGGAATTGCCCAGCGAGGAAGAGCAGTTCGAGGCCTACCGCATGGTGGCCCAGCAAAGCTTGCCCTATGCGGCCATTGTCCGCACGCTGGACATAGGCGGGGATAAATTTCTTTCCCCGCTCAACACGTCCAAGGAAATGAATCCCTTCCTGGGCCTGCGGGCCATCCGCCTTTGTTTAAGCCATGTGGATTTGTTTAAAGTGCAGTTGCGGGCTATTTTACGAGCTTCGCATTTCGGCAAGATCAAATTGATGTTCCCCATGATCTCGGGGATCGAGGAATTGCGGAGCGCCAAGGCGGTTTTGGATGAAGCGCGCGCGGAATTGACGCACAAACGGATTTCATATGATAAAAATATGGAAATAGGCATTATGATTGAATTGCCGTCGGCTGCGGTGACGGCGGATATTTTGGCCAAGGAAGTGGATTTTTTTTCCATTGGCACCAATGATTTGATTCAATACACCCTGGCTGCGGACCGGGTTAATGAAAAAGTGGCCTACTTGTATAACCCGCTGCATCCGGCCATATTGCGCCTGATTAAAGGTGTGCTGGAAGCGGCGCATCACGAACGGATTTGGGTGGGGATGTGCGGGGAGATGGCATCGGATCCCTTGATGACGCCGTTGCTGATTGGTTTGGGCTTGGATGAATTTTCCACCGTGCCCGCATTTGTTCCGCAGTTGAAACAATGCATCCGCAGCTTGAATTTTGCGGAGTCCAAGGATTTGGCCGAAAAAGTGATGGCTTGCACCACCACCCGGGATGTGGAAGACATTATGGAAAAACACGGAGGACATGCATGTCTCGATCAGAAAAACTGAAACCCGCCGTCCGCTTGAAAAAAATGCGGGTCACCAAAGCGGTTATTCCGGCCGCGGGCTTGGGCACGCGTTTTTTACCCGCCACCAAGGCGCAACCCAAGGAGATGCTCCCGGTCTACGACAAGCCGGCCATCCAATACGTCATTGAAGAAGCGGTGGCGGCGGGCATCAAGGATATTTTAATTATCACCGGCCGGGGCAAACAGTCGATTGAAAATCATTTTGACCGGTCGATTGAGCTGGAAGAAAATCTCAAGGCCCATGGAAAAGCGCGCGATTTGCAGGAGGTCCAGGAAATTTCTTCCTTGGTGAATTTGTACTATGTGCGCCAGAAAGAAGCCCTGGGACTTGGACACGCCGTGTTGTGCGCGAAAAGTTTTGTGGGCTCGGAACCGTTCGCGGTTTTTTTAGGGGATGACATCATGGATTCCCAGCCGCCGGCCATTTCACAGTTGTTGGATGTTTGGGACCGGTATCAGGGTCCGGTCTTGGGTGTCTTGGATGTGCCGCGTGAATTGACCAGCGCCTACGGGATAATCAAACCGCAAGCCTTGAGCGCGGATTTATTCAAGGTGGACGACCTGGTGGAAAAACCCGCACCGGAGAAAGCGCCTTCGCAATTGGGCATCGTGGGGCGCTATGTGCTGACACCGGATATTTTTGAGATGCTGGAAACCACCAAGGCCGGGAGCGGCGGAGAGATTCAATTGACGGACGCTTTGCGTAGGCTGAACCGCAAGCGGCCTATTTACGCCGTGCGTTTGAAAGGTCACCGGCATGATATCGGCAATAAAGTTGAATTCGTCAAAGCGACGTTGGCTTATGCGATGAAAGACCCGAACGCGCGCAAGCCGATTTTGGAATTTATGAAAACATTGGTGGAAAACAAGGGCCGGTTTTAATGTTCAGGATGGTGAGGCAAACGTATGCCGTGCCAGTTGATTTATACGCTTAATGCCTTGACGCTGTTACTGGCGCATGACGATCCCGAGTATGCCCGTGTTTTGGCGCGGGCCGATCAATCCGTGGTTGACGGCGTGGGGTGCGCGTGGGCGTTTCGGCGTTGGACTAAAAAAAACGCGGAACGTGTTACGGGCATGGATTTGATAGCTGATTTGTGCGCTGTGTGCGTACTGGAACAACAAAGCGTTTTTTTATTGGGCGCGCGTCCGGGAGTGGCCCGGCGGGCTGCTGAAAAGTTGAGCGGTCGTTTCCCCGGGCTGAAAATCGCCGGGGTGCGGGATGGTTTTTGGACTCCGGCTGAAGAAGCGGGTGTGTTGGAAAGCATCAAAGCGTCGGGCGCCGGATTGTTGTTGGCGGCCTTGGGACAACCGCGGCAGGAACAATTTCTTAACCAATACCGCGAGCGCCTAACCGCGCGCGTGGCCGTGGGTGTGGGCGGTTGTTTGGATGTACTGGCCGGAGATTTGCGGCGCGCACCGCTGTGGATTCAGCATTGGGGACTGGAATGGCTGTACCGTTTGGCGCAGGAACCCGGGCGGATCCGGAGGATTTGCCGGTTGCCCCGTTTTGTACTGTGGGTGCTGTTCAATAAAAATGCGTAAGGGAGTGAAAAGACGGTGGGATTGCAAAAGGTTTTAATTTTTTCCGAAGACCGCGCCTTCAAGGATTCCTTGCGGGAACAGTTGCCTCCAAGCCGCTATGCCTGCGATGAGGTGCGCGAGAAAACCGCCCTGCTTCATCAAATCGGCGCAGCCGATTACCGCTTGGTGGTGTTGGATGCGCGTACGGTCGGCGGAGATATGGATTTAATTTCACTTTTGCGCGAGCATGGAGCACACCGCCTGTTATTTGTGGTGCCGGAAAACGGATTGGCCAGCGCTGTCGAGGCCATTCGCCGCGGCGCGGATTTTTATCTCACGTGGCCCTGGCGCCCGGAAGTGTTTCAGCAGGTTATCGCCGAATGGGAGCGGGAGACCGGCCCGGACCGCTGGATGCCCGCCGGCCTGCCCGCCTTGGCCACCGGCGAGGTGGTGGGGAAATCCGAAGCTTTGCAGCGCATATTGTTGCTGGCGGCGCGCGTGGCGCCGACGGATTCCGTTGTGCTCATTACCGGCGAAACCGGCGTGGGCAAGGAAATGGTCGCCCGCATGATTCACCGCCTGTCGCCCCGGGCCGATAAAACTTTTGTGGCGGTAAATTGCGGCGCCATTCCCGAAACCTTGCTGGACTCGGAGCTCTTTGGTTTCCGCAAGGGGGCTTTTACCGGCGCCGTGGCTGACCGGGCGGGGTTGTTCGAACAGGCCAATGGCGGAACTTTTTTTCTCGACGAAGTCGGGGAAATTTCGCCTGCCATGCAGGTGAAACTGCTGCGGGTGCTGGAAGACGGGAAAATCCGCCGTTTGGGCGGAACCGATGAAGTTCAGGTGGATGTGCGGGTTTTGGCCGCCACCAACCGTGATTTGCGCGAGGAAGTCAAAGCCGGGCGTTTCCGGGAAGATTTATTCTATCGCTTGCATGTCATTAACATCCCGATTCCGCCTTTGCGCGAGCGCCGCGAGGACATTCCGCCGCTGCTTAAGCATTTTCTGTCCAAATACAACGAGCGCTTTAAGCAAAATATTATTTCCATCAGCCGCGATGCTTTGTTTGTACTTATGAATTACGCATACCCGGGCAATGTCCGGGAACTGGAAAACATCATGCAATACGCGGTGTTGTTGTCGGACAACAATGTGATTGATAAAATTTCCCTGCCGCCGCAAATTTTCCAGCGAATTCAGCTGGCCATTGGAGGACCCAAATCCGACAACGTGGTTTCGCTCCAAAAGACGGAAGAGGAGCAGATTAAAAACGCCCTCCTGAAATACGACGGCAACCAGACCGAAGCAGCCAAAAGCTTGGGCATTAGCCGCTCGACTCTGTGGCGCAAAATCAAAGCCTATCAATTGGAAAATTTTAAATAACTGCGTTTCATTTATTAACAAGTGTTTCAAATTTAAGCACTTTTAGTTTTCCTCTCCTAGGTTTGTTCAGCTAAAACCCTTATTTTTTTA
>JAGVPM010000074.1 GCA_020052235.1 Candidatus Goldiibacteriota bacterium | reverse complement strand
TCGATGACAAGTGCTGGTAGTTTGGTTTCATATCCGCTTATTCTATCGCGGAAGCTTCAAACAGTTAAGTGTTGCACTTCACTATTGAACTCGGGGTTTCACAAGCAGCGCTCACGGACATTCATTGGGACGGGCGTGATGAAAATGGGCAATGGGTTTCTTCGAAAGAGGCATATACCTATCAATGGGAACTGAAAGGCCAAACGTCCGCGGCCTATGCTTTGCTTCAAGTCAATCCGGTGCTGAAGTTGTGCTTTGCTGACGGCACCACCCTGGAGCCCCAGGCTTTGTTTGAATTTCAGACCCGGCCGCAACTTCAATCCTGGACATTGGCTTTGGTGGATAATCAAAGCGGATTGGAAATTCGTACGCAACCGGAAACGGCCGTGCTTCCGGAAAACTGGATTTGGGACGGGCGCGCCTCGGATCAGACCCTGGCGCCCACGCAAAATCAGTATATGTATTGTGTGGACATGGTGTATCCCCAAGGGCAGGAAGTGGTAGTCACCGAGGCTGTTCACGCCATCAAGGCCCGGCGCAGCAGCGCTCCTGGCGGCCAAACAGGCCTGATTATTCCTGAAATTTGGTTTGATTTTAACAGCGCGGTTTTAAAACCCGACATGCTGGATAAAATTACCGCCGCCGCGCAAGTCCTGCAACGTCATCCGGGCCAGGCCGTGGCCGTATGCGAAGGCCATGCCGATGAGATCGGCAGTCATGAATACAATCAAAAGATTTCCGTTCAGCGCGCCTATATGGTGGCTAAATTCCTAGCCGAATCGTTGCATATTCCCAGCAGCACCTTGTTTGTTCGTGGGTTTGGAAAAATCCGCCCTGAGGTTCCCCAAAACACGGAAGAAGCCCGGGCGCGAAACCGCCGCGTGGAAATCCGAGTACTTATCAACCAGCCGTAAAAAAATAATTTTCCCCGGGAACCATTTTTACACCACCCTAGTCCAATGTATCGCCATAACAGTATGGAAAAGGGGAGGTGCAGTATGGATATTTTAGGGAAAAAGCAGGGGTGCCGGCTGCTGGGTATACTGGTTTTTATGCTGCTGGCATGCGGTCAAGTTTATGCGGATACCATAACCGCCACGGCTACGGCCACGGTGGGAAATACGGTGGCGGCGTACACATCGACCGTCACTCCGACATGGGCAGGGAATAGTAGTACTGCCACGGTCACGCCAACACGAACTGTCACGAGGACGTTTACAACCACGGTTACGTTCACAGCCACTCCGGCTGGGACCAGCAGTACGGCCACAGCGTCAAGGACACGCACCGCCACGGTAACGTTTACACCCACGGTAACATTCACGGCCACGGAAGGGACAACCGTGGCCGCATATACTCCCACAGCCACACGCACGCCAACTGCTCCTGCAACCTGGACGCCAACCTCCGCCCCGACCTCGGGCGGGACCACGTTAACGGCAACTGCCAGTGTCACGTCCACAGTGACGGCCACGGCTACCAACACCAGTACGGCAATTTGGACTGCAACGCCTCAGGGTAACACGGCCACAGCCACCATTACCGCCACCCGGACCCGGACCGCGACACCTGTTGGAAACACTCTGACACCTATTGTGACCAGCACGCTGGTACCGACGAATACTCCGAATGCCAATACCCAAACAGCGTATACCCGTACTCCGACTACAACCGCCACCATTTACATTAAAGTTGCTTCAGCCGATTCCCCGGTGGTCTTGCGTCAAAATGTCATCCGGCCCACGGAAAATCGCCCGGTGACCATCGGCGTGCATATCGATCATGCCCAGCATGTGGCCATTCGCATATATACGCAAAACGGCAAGTTGATCAAAGTGCTGGAAGACCGCATGGTGGACGCAGGGACCTTTGAAGCAATTTGGAACGGCGCCAATCAAGGCGGTTCGGTAGTGCGTTCGGGCATCTATCTGGTTGAGATTCAAACCGAAGGATTTACGGAAAAACGCAAGGTGGTTGTCATACGTTAACCCGGAGTAAAGGAGAAACGCACATGAGACATTGGCGGATGGTAATGTGTGGAGTGATGGTACTGATGGGATGGGTGCCGGGGGCCTTTGCCTCCGGCACCACTGGGGCCGAGTTTCTGCAGATTCACGTGCCGGCCGCGGCCGCGGCCCAAGCTGCCGGGGCGGCGGACAAGGGCGGCTTGAAAAGTTTGGCCTGGAATCCGGCCGGGTTATTGGGCGCAGAGTATCCGGAATTGGCCGTCACGCATTTTTCGTCCTTGGCGGATACGGCCTATGAGCAAATAGAAGGGGTTTATCCCGGGGTATTTCAAGGAAATGTCGGCCTGCGTTTGTTTTATTCGGGAAATTACAATTTAATGGAAGTGGATGAATCCGGAAATGACGCGGGGCATCTGCAAAATTTCAATTTGTTGGGGCAAGTGGCGTATGCGCATACCTTGTTCGGGGATTGGGAAGGCGGCGCTGCGCTGAAGGTATTTCAAAGCAGCCTGGCGGGTTTTGACAGCCGCGGCGCGGCCGTGGATGTGGGTATCCGCCGGGAATTGAAAATAATTCCCTTGGCCCTGGGTGCCGGCATTATGAATTTGGGCCGCATGTCCGCTTTTGATCAGGATGCGGATCCCTTGCCCACATTGGCAATTGCGGGCATTGAGGTGTTGAGCAGTGTTTGGAACCAACAGCATCTGAAACTTACGGCAGATTGGAATTGGTCATTGGCGGGGGATGAAGCCGGTTACGGCACCCTGGGGGCGGAATATGCTTTCCGGGAATTAGCCTGCATCCGGGCCGGGTACCGTTTAAATAATGAATTGGGAGCCTTGTCAGTGGGTGGCGGGCTCCAATGGGCGGGGTTGGGATTGGATTACGTCTTTCAACCGTTTGGAACTTTGGGGAGCAATCATCGCCTGACTATTTCCTATTATTTTAAACCCTTGGCAACTCAAGCTGTTTCCCTGCCGCCGCAATCCGCTTCGGCAATATCTTTGATCCAGTCCGCAGCAGTATCCAAACCAATAGACGGCACTCCCGTGGAAAAAGTTTTTGAGAGTCAGCCTGCGCTCAAACCATTCAAGGTTGAAACCCGCGATTTGGAAGGCCAGGTGATTTTCCGCGCTTTGCCTGATGGTTCAGCCGGCGCCATTTTGGGCATACGGATCGTGGATGCGCAAGGGCGTTTGATTCAGACACTGCCGGAAGTGAATGCCGGTACAGAATGGGTTTGGGACGGACGCGATGAAGCCGGTAAACGTTTGCCGGAGAATATGGCGTTTTATTTTTGCGCGCAAACCGCCGAGGGCGAGGGTGAAAAATTGCCCTTGCCGCAAGTGGCATCCGTATTGCGCCTAAGCATGGCGGATCAAAATCCCGTCTATGCCCGCATGGTCTTCCGGATCATGCACCGGCCTCCGGTGGAAGCGTGGAGCTTGAGTATTATGGACAAGGACAGCCAAGCAAGCATCCGGCATTATTCCTGCCAAGGATCGCTGCCCGCAGAGTGGATCTGGGACGGGAAAAATCAAAGCGGGAAATTGGCGCCGAAAGAGAACCGATATGAATACCGTCTGAGCGTGAAAATGAAATTGGGATTGGAAATTATCAGCGGCCAGGAAATTCACCGGGTCGAAGCCCAGGCTTACCGCAGTCTGGACGGCAAGGAAAATCTGATGATTCCGGGTGTTTTATTTGATTTCAACAGCGCGGTATTAAAAGCCGAGATGATGGATAAAATAACCATGGCCGCGGATGTTCTGCGGAACGCGGGCACGGCGGCGCGCGTGGTGTGCGAAGGGCACGCCGATGAGATCGGCAGCGCAACGGACAACCAGCGGATTTCCGAACAACGGGCCGCCATGGTGGCGCAATTTTTACATGATCATTATGGAATGAACAGTTGGCAGCTTTCCATCCGGGGATATGGGAAAACACGCCCAATAGATACACGCGGGACCGAGGAAGCGCGTGCGCGGAACCGGCGGGTGGAAATCCGGGTCTTGCTGCCTTTAAGCGCCCGGTGAGTAAATACTATTAAGCAAGTTTCGCTGTCGGCCGCCTTCCGGCAGGGGCAGGGGTATGAAGTTATGCCCCTGCCTTCTTGGTAGGGAACGGTTTGAAACCGTTCCCTACTTTTTTAAATTGGTGCCAGTTACCCGAAATCCAGGAAGCCGTTTTATTCTCCGAGGAAATGACCTTGACCGAGAGTGCCATCCGCTAAATCCCCCTCCTGCCGGATTGGGAAGAACAAGCCAAGGTCTTGAAAAATATTTTCTGAAAATAATTTGATTTTGTGTAATTTGGGTTGTTATCCGCTTGCATCTTCCCATCTTCGGGAATATCATAGAAAAACCTTTTTACTTAAGCATTATACAGCGGGGAAGTAGGATGCGAACCAAAGCGACAAGCTAGCTTCGGCCTTCATTCTATATTTTGTACCGGTCGCAAGTGATCAACATTGAATATATAAGGGATTTTAACAGTATGATTACTGAATACCATGCCAAATATTTTGCGCATGAACTGACTCGCCGCTGCGCTTCCGACAATGTGGAAAAATTGGTGGCGGTTTTGTCGGATACTCAGGCGCAAGTTGATTTAAACCCGCATCAGATTGAAGCCGCGCTGTTTGCTTTTAAAAATCCATTTTCCAAGGGCGCTATATTAGCGGACGAAGTTGGGCTGGGAAAAACCATCGAAGCAGGATTGTTGCTGGCTCAAAAGTGGGCGGAGCGGAAACGAAACCTCCTGGTCATTGTTCCGGCCAATCTCCGCAAACAATGGAGCCAGGAACTGGCGGATAAATTTTATCTGCCGTCGATCATTCTGGAAAATAAATCGTTTAACGAAATTATCCGCATGGGAAATTTAAATCCCTTTCAGCAAGCTGCCGTAGTTATTTGTTCCTATCATTTTGCACGTAAAATGGAACCCTATGTAAAGCAAACCCCGTGGGAGTTGGTTGTCATTGACGAAGCCCACCGGTTGCGGAACGTTTACAAGCCGTCCGGCAAAATCGCCAATGCAATAAAGCAAACCGTGGCCCCTTTTCGTAAAGTTTTGTTGACCGCAACGCCGCTGCAAAATTCTTTGCTGGAACTTTATGGCTTGGTCAGCATTATAGATGATTACGCTTTCGGAGATTTAAAAAGCTATCGCTCACGCTTTACGCACGCGGACAGCGAAGTTGACTTCAATATGCTTAAAGAAAGATTAAAACCTATATGCAAGCGCACCTTGCGGCGCCAGGTTTTGGAATATGTCAAGTTCACCAACCGGCATGCGTTGGTGCAGGAGTTTGTGCCTTCCCTCGAGGAACAGCGTTTGTATGACCTGGTGACGGAGTATTTGCAGCAACCTGCGCTTTATGCACTGCCTGTAAGCCAACGGTCGCTGATGACGCTGATTCTGCGTAAGCTGCTCTCTTCGTCCACATACGCTATTTCTTCCACCCTGGAAGGGCTTGCCAAAAAGCTGGAAGCGGCCACGGACCAAAACCAGGAAGTGACGGATCTGCCCGAAGAGTTGGATGATAATTTGGAAAATGCGGAAGAGCTGATCGATGAATCGGAAGAAGATGAGTCCGGAGATTCTGTGGTTGCGGAAAAGCCAGACTATTCCCAAGAACAAAAAAATGAGATCAAGGCGGAGATTGCCAAGCTGAAAGAGTTTCATAGCCTGGCCAAATCCATAATTAAAAATTCAAAGGGTGAAGTTTTACTTAGTGCCTTGCGCCGTGGGTTTGAAGCTTCGGCGCAAGCGCAGAAAAGCCAAGGTGCGGCCACTTTGCAACAGAAAGCGGTTATTTTTACTGAATCCCGCCGCACTCAGGAATACCTGTTGCACGTTCTCGAACAAACGGAATTTGCCGGAAAGGTCATGCTGTTCAACGGCACCAATACGGATGCAAAATCGAAAGAGATTTATAACCAATGGCTTAAGCAGCATCAAGGCACAGACCACATCACCGGATCGCCTACGGCAGACCTGCGGGCAGCTTTAGTTGAATATTTCCGGGACAAGGCGGTTATCATGATCGCCACGGAAGCAGCGGCTGAGGGCGTTAATCTCCAGTTTTGCAACTTGGTGGTAAACTATGATTTGCCCTGGAACCCGCAGCGCATCGAACAACGTATTGGCCGCTGCCATCGGTATGGCCAGGCATTTGATGTGGTAGTTGTGAACTTCCTCAACAAAAACAATGCCGCAGACCTGCGGGTATACCAACTGCTGGATGAAAAATTTCGCTTGTTCAACGGTGTATTTGGAGCCAGCGACGAAGTACTAGTGTAGTGTTTCTTAAATAGCTTTACATTTGTCATTGCGAGCAAAGCGAAGCAATCTCGCTTTTTCGGAGCGTTTAGAGCTTAAAACAGATTGCT
>JAGVPM010000167.1 GCA_020052235.1 Candidatus Goldiibacteriota bacterium | reverse complement strand
CCATAGCCTAACTCCTTGTTTTCACGGTATTTTGGTCGGGCGCGCTTCCATTATACCGGTGGGGTTAGGCTTTTTTATGCGCTAATTTGGACACATGTGTGGAAGGGTACAACCTTACTTCGTTGGTTTTTTCCACCCAGCCGTTGGGCCCAGTATGCGGCGGAACGGTATTTACACTCAAACTGGACAATTTGTTCGGCCAGAATTATCAGATCTCCGGATACCGGGGAATCGATATCCCGGGCCAAGGCCGGACCGTGATGTTTTCCGTTTCGCAGTTGTTTTGAACGCGTAAGCGGCAGGCCGTGCGGGATAATCGGGCGTTTTTTGACCCGCAGCTTGTGTAAACTGGCCTCATCCTAGAACAGAGGCGGGGGCTTGGGGGCGAAGCACCCCAACTGAGATAGGAAGGAACAGCGGACGGTACGTCCGCGTCAGGGAAACCTGTGGTTTCCCTGAAAGCTCCGCTAGGGGAAGGGGAGGTGGAAAAAAGCAAACTAGGCACTGCTGAAATATAAAAATATAAGGGGGTTATTATGTGCACGCAAAGAATTAATGTCATGATACTCTTGTGTTTGGGCGCGGTAATGTTAAGCACCTTGGGCTGGGCCGATGATATGAAAGGGCGCTGGTCAGCGGGTTTGAATTTTCCCGGCTTGTCTGTGAAGTACGGGTTGGATTCAAATCTGGCCGTGGAAGGCAAAGTGCAATACGTGCAAGGCGCGACGACCCTGGGACCCAGGGCTTATTATTTATTCAATCCCGAGTCACCGCTGGTTTTTTTCGTTGGAGCCGAAGGTGATGCCATTTTTTTTCAGCACGGAAAATGCCAAAGGCGTCGGTTACGCCGCGGAAGCGTTTGTGGGCGCGGAATATTTCCTGGGAAACCTGACACAAATTAAAAATTTAACCTTAAGCGCGGACATTGGGCCCGCGTACATTGCCCTGGCAACCGAAGGGGAAAAAGAAGCGGGTGTGGACACGATTCTTAACGTATCGCTCAATTGGTATTTTTAGGACCGCAGTTTCCCGGCAATCCAGCCGGAAACCGGAATGAACGGGTGTTCCGGAATGGATAAAATTGAATCTGAACACGGAGGCGGATTATGCGGATTATGAAAATAAAACTCATTGCGCTCATGGCGGTTCTGCTTATCGGCGGATCGGCGTGGGCGGATTTTTCTTTTGGCATCGCGGGCGCGGCGAAAAAACGCGCGGATAAACTGAATCAAACCATCGCGGATAAAAAAGCCGCGGCCCTGGCGGCTATTAAGATTGGAAGCGTATGCCCTCTTTCCGGATCTTACGGCCCTTCGGGTCCTGATGTGGTTAAAGGCATTCAGCTGGCGCTGGATCAAATCAATGCCGCCGACGGCGTGTTGAACAAACAATTGACGCTGGTCAGCAAAGATGATCAGTCCAATCCCGACCAAGGCAAGGCCGTGACGCAGGAACTAATTAATGAAGGGGTTTCGCTGATTATCGGCCCTTTGAGCAGCGGTATTGGCAAGAAAATGATGGAAGCGGCGGTGCCGTCCAAAACCTTAATTATCAGCCCCGCCAACACGTCGCCGTGGTTTACCACCAACGATCCCGAAGGGTATTATTTTCGGACCATTCCTTCCGATGACATGCAGGGCAAAGTGCTGGCTAAATTAGTTGACTCTCTAGGGCATCACAGCGTGGGGATTATTTCGGTGAATAACGCCTATGGAACTGGGTTTGAAGCTGTATTTACTCCGGCGTTTGTGGCTTTGGGACACGGCAATACAGTTGTGGCCATGGCCCTTTATCCTGAGTCGCCAATACAAGCCAGTTATGCATCCGAAGTATCGCAAGTTTTCAGCCATAATCCGACAGCCTGCCTAACCTTGTCCTATTTTGACGATGGGGCTCAGATTGTCAAAGACGGATATATAAGCAACACGGCCGTAGCCTATTTTGGCACAGATGGCATGTACGGCGCCGATCTGATCACTAAAATCAACAATACTTCCGCAGCCAACAAGGTGGCTGGGACAGCTCCGGCCTCCGACACAACTTCGAACCGGTACCAGGTTTTCCGTAATGCGTACCTGGCCAAGTACGGAGTGGAACCCGGCTCGTATTCGGCCAATGCCTATGATGCGGCCATGCTAATTGGCCTGGGAATTTTGAAAGCCGGTGTCGCCAATGGCGAAACGGTCAAATCGGTTCTGGTGGATATTTCCAAGGGCACTGGCACAGTGATTGGGCCGGGAGATTTCGCGACCGGCGCTTCACAAATTTTAGCCGGGCAGGCGATTAATTACGAAGGCGCAGCCACGAGCTGCGATTTTGACAGTGTCGGAGATGTGGGAGTGGTGAATCCTAATGATGCCTATTTTGAACATTGGGCCCTTGAAGGCAATCCACCGGCGCTGGTTACCAAACAGTATTTAAGGCCGTAATCGGCCGGAAGTGTAAACGTTGTTGCTGGTGGCCGGCTGGCTTCAGCCGGGATTAGTAAAAAGTCCTGCGAAATGCTATTTCGCAGGACTTTTTAGTTTGCGCGTCCAGCAGGGCGCACCCGCGTTTCTGCGGTGAAGGCGTTATTTAATCTGAATACGCATGATCTGAACTGATTAGTAACGTGCCAGGCACGGGGCAGGGAGGAAAACAAAGGCCGTGAATTCCCGTTACCGAAAGGCCATGATTATTTATAACCCCAGGTCCGGTCAGGGGTTAAAGCTTCCCAATCTATTCCAGCACTTCCTGGGCCTGCGATCCTTTGACTGGAAGCAAAATCCCGAAGATGAACACGTTCTAGGCCAAATTGTAGACGGACTGAAACAGTATGGTATCCATGCCAGCGCCGCTTGCACCTCCATGCCCGGCGACGGGACGCGCCTGGCAAGAGAGTGCGTGGAAACCGGCTATGATTTGGTGGTGGCCGTTGGGGGCGACGGCACCATCAACGAAGTCGTGAACGGACTGGCCGGCTCCGAAGTGGTTTTGGGCGTGATTCCCGCCGGGACCGTCAATGTATACGGCTTGCTCATGAAGCTGCCCGGAGATTTGGAGGGCGCCTGCCGCGTGATTGCCGGTGGAACAGTCCGCCGCGTGGATTTGGGGCGCGTGGAAAACCGTTATTTCCTGTGCATGGCCGGAGTCGGATTTGATGCTTTTGTGATTCAGCAGGTGGATTCGGGATTAAAAAAAGCGTGGGGCGCCATTGCCTATGCTTTGGTGGCGGGCGCCAATTATTTTTTCTATCCTTTCCGGCAAATAGTTGTTCAAGTGGACCAGCAAACCACTTTGAAAAAGGGATATTTTTTGATCGTCGGAAATGGCAAGTATTACGGCGGCGATATGATTTTTTCAAGCCGCGCGGACATGTGCGACGGGCTGCTGGACGTGTGTTTGATGAAACGTAAGAACATTTGGGATTTTTTCGGGTATGTATTGGCTTTGCGCCGGGGCAACTTGGAGAAGTACATCCACGTGGAAGTGTTCCAATGCCGTTCCTTGTTCGTCAGCAGCCGCGGCCGGCATCCCGTGCACGTCGATGCCGAATACATAGGCCGGACTCCGGCCGCCATTCAGGTAGTGCCGTCGGCGTTAAAAGTGGTGGTGCCTTCGTAGGGTGTTTTATTTGTCGTACCAGGCGGTGAGGAAATTTTTCCATACTTCCAGGGACGCGGGGGACATTTCCAAAAAACGCAATCCGGCCTGGCAGGACCAGCCGTCCGGGAAGTTTCCGGCTTGCACCCACATCACTTCCGCTTTGGCTTTAAAAATGTTGTCCCCGCCGGAAGTCGGCAGCTTCATTTTAATGTCAATGATTTGCCCGGCCACGGTATCGTGGGGCAGATACACCAATAATCCGCCCAGGGAAACATTGGTGGTAACGCCTTCGGGTACGTTTTCATCGGTATATTCAAAGGCGCAGGGCAAGGTTGCATCCAAGCGGGGAAATTGCCTGCGGTCAAAATGTGCGCCACCGTATTCGGCCATCAACATGCTCCTTTGGTAGTGGGGAACAGGCATGCCTGTTCCCTGCTCATCAATTATAATGAAATTGGTTTAAAAACGTCAGCAAAAAAATAAAAATTGTTTTTTAAAATCGGAATTATGCAGCCGGCATACAAGCGTATATAAATAATTGCGAGGCCTAGTCACAGGCTTTTTAAAACATCGGGTCCGAAGCCCAACATTTTACTCCGCTCTTAATTACGGCACGCGTACCAACTTAAGTTCCCATCATGAATTCGGGGGGACACATTGCGGAGGGCCTGACCCGATGTTTTAAAAAGCCTGTGACTAGTGTAGTGTTTCTTAAATAGCTTTACATTTGTCATTGCGAGCAAAGCGAAGCAATCTCGCTTTTTCGGAGCGTTTAGAGCTTAAAACAGATTGCT
>JAGVPM010000059.1 GCA_020052235.1 Candidatus Goldiibacteriota bacterium | reverse complement strand
GTGGCCGTCATGAATCGTAACGGGTGGCCGCCTTGGATCGTAACAGGTGGCCGTCATGAATCGTAGCGGGTGGCCGCCTTGGACCGGCGCACGTACCCACACCGCTATCGGGCCGGCTTGCGGATAATGTTTATCATTTATTGTCCCAACGTTCACTTCCCTGGGGAACACAAATTACCCTTGCTGAAAACGGCTGGGCCGAAATTTCGCCCCCAATTCAAACCCCGTAACGCTAAATAAATAATTGTCATTTCGAACGAAGCGAGAAATCTAATTCATACATTTTCAGATTTCTCGTCGCTAGCTCTCCTCGAAATGACATACTATTGAAAACCAACCGTAGTGTTGATTGACTACAAGTTTAACTGTCGGTTTTTTCATCCAAATTTTCTATGTTCCTTAATAAATCATCCAAATTATCATCCGCGCCCGGAACAGCGGTATTTTCCCCGCCCCCGCTGATTTTCGATTCCATGAAAGAGGAAAGATCAAAAAATTTATCGCCTTCAGGCGCCATGCCTTCAGCGGATTCCCCGGCCATGGGCGCGGCGGCTTCCGGAACAACGCCGGGTTCGGATTCCGCAACTTTTTCCTCGGCTGCGATTGGAAGCTTTATCACCATTTCATTGCCTTTGTCTCCCAGCCCCCGAACCAAAATCGTACCTCGATGGGCATCGATAATGCCTTTCATAATGGGGAAGCGCAAACCGGTCCCGGTAATCAATTGCCCCACTCTGGAATCCTGTCCATGGAAATTAATAAAAACCTGCTCTGCCTGCTCCGGGGTTAATGAGGCGCCGCCGTCCGCGATTTTAACCACCACTTCATTTCCCACTTGCATCACCGAGCAACGGACTTCTCCGCCTACCGGGGTTACACGCAAAGCGTGTTGCACCAAATTAATAAACACTTGTCCCAACCGGTCGCTGTTGAGCATAATTTTCGGCAAATGCGTGGAAATATCCTGGACCAAACGGATTTGTTTGGTGTCGGCTTGCGGTTGTACGTTGAAAATGACATCTTGCAGCATGGCCACGACATCCGTGGGTATTAAAAACATTTGCGAAGCTTCGGTTTCCAAGTGGGAAAAATCCAGGAAATCATTGATTTGGCGCTCGAGCCGCGCGCTTTTATTTATAACGACACCCAAAAATTCCTGTTGGGTATCCGTGATCTTGCCTTCTTCCGAGGCTAAAATGGAGGATATGTAATTTTTAATCACAGTCAGAGTGGCTTTTAAATCATCCGACATATTGACAATGGCCTCTATGCGGATTTGACTGGCCTCGGCCCACGGCCAACTTGAAACCTTCTCTTCTTTCGCGGCATTGGCGGCCGCTATTGCGGCCGCGCCCATCTGTTGGTTTTGCGAAGTGAGCGTTTCCAGCCGGTTGTCCAATTCACGATTTTGTGTCTCCAACCGGTTGCGCTCTAGGTTAAGTTTTTCCAATTCCCGGTTTAAACGTTCCACGGCTTGGTTGTCAACCTTCATTACAGATGCTTTTGAAATTTCCTGGTTAAACTGCCGGATCAGAGAATTGACAAGTTCCCGGATCTCACCCCAAACACCCTCCTCCGGCCCTTGAATGGGTGTCCAGGGAATGCCGGCGTGTACGGTTTCGGATAAGGCTTGCTCAAGCTGCTTGGCGTTTCCCCCGGTGTCTCCATGACCTGAGGACCCGGAAAGAAAAACAGTAATCAGCAGCCCCACCACCAGGATCACGATCAACCCGCCCACAATGACCGGATCCTTTAGGAAAGAATCAGTACCGGCCTGGGAAACAATCAATTTTTGCAAGCTGGAAACTTCCAGTAGGGAAAAAATCATAAGCCCGGGTATCGAGGTTTGGGCACTCCCAATAAGATAATGAATACCGGCCCAATCGGCTTTAAAATAACTCGTTTGCGTTTGGGCTATGAAATTTTCCATTTCCTGAAGATTTTTTCCCATCAAGGCGCCCAAATTATTGGGGAAATTTTCCAACGTAATGTCGCTCAAACGCCTTCCGGTGGGAGTTCCCAATAAAATAAAAACCCCGGTTTTTTTCGGAAGCCGCGCTAAAATCGCGGGCGTTAATCCCACCTCGGCTTGAAAAATACCCAAAAATTCACCCAAGTCGGTCAGGCAGGGAACGGTGATCTGTAAAACCAATTCCCGTCCTTTTCTTTCCTGCAGGCGCAAGGCTGTCATGCGTTGTTTGGAGGCTTCTTTGAATTCGGGAGTTCCGCCCAGCATCCTGGGTGTAGCGGAGGAGGTCGAGGCAATCAGTGCCCCGGTCTCATCGGCCAGGCTGGCGTTTAACCAGGTGGGTTCGCCTTTGACCAACAGTAAAAACGCCCGCTCCTTGTTCTGCCTCAAGGCGGGTTTGTTGTGGGGTTGACGCAAACTACCCGCATCGGCCGTGGCTTCGGCTTTTTTTTGAATTTGTTCGACTATTTTTTTAAAATTATCCGCCATCTCCACTGCCACTTGGGCGGCTTGCTTGCCTTTTTCATCTTCCAAGCGCTGCATTTCCATTTCCTGGACTTTGGCTTGCAGCGATTGGACATTATCCTTTTTAAACTGGCCGGCATAAAAAAATAAAGCCAGCGTACCCGTCAGGCTCAGCACCAAAACCAGACTTGCGCTCAGTCGGCCTTTAAATTTCATCGCGCTTCCTCCTTGGCGGCCTTCAAAGCAATCTATTCCTCTTCTTCTTCCTTGCTAATGACACGGGCCACGCCGCCGACAAAATCCTTATCATCCGTCAATTTGATCATGCGCACGCCTTGGGCATTTCGTCCGACTGCTTTGAAATTTTTCAATTCCATGCGGATGATATTGCCCGACGACGTGATGATCATTAATTCATCCTTATCGCTGACCGCGCGGATCGAAACCACTTCCCCGTTGCGCTCGGTGGTTTTAATATTGATGGTGCCTTGGCCGCCGCGGCTTTGTGCCCGGTATTCATCGAACACGGTCCGCTTGCCGAATCCCCGGGTTGTAACCGTGAGCAAACTGTCGGCATTGGTCATAACTTCCATGCCCACCACTTTATCTTTGGGACGAAGCTTCATGCCGCGCACGCCTTTGCCGACGCGTCCGATTTCCCGGATTTGACCCGCATTGAAACGGATGGCTTTGCCCATAAGCGTTGCCATGATGATTTCCGTGTCTTCGGTCGTTTCGCTGACTTGGAGGAGGCGGTCGCCCGACTCCAGGGTAATGGCAATAATTCCACCGGCGCGCGGATTCGAAAACGCCGTCAGCCGCGTGCGCTTAATGACGCCTTTTTCCGTGGCCATCAACAAAAACCGTTTCTCGTCGAAAGCTTTCACCGGGATCATGGCTTCGACGGTTTCTCCCTGTTGCAGCCGGATCAAATTGACGATGGCCTTGCCCTTCGCCGTGCGGCTGGCTTCCGGAATTTCGTACACTTTCAGCCAATACATGCGCCCCAGGCTGGTAAAGAGCAGGATATATTGATGCGTCGTGGCAATAAAGAGATGCTCGACAAAATCATCTTCCTTGGTCCCCATCCCGGCAATACCCTTCCCGCCCCGCCGTTGCGATTTATAGGTCGAAACGGGCAGGCGTTTGATGTAGCCTTGATGCGAGATGGTGATGACCATATCCTCTTCGGCAATAAGGTCTTCGATGGAAAGATCCACCAACGCGCCGATAATTTCCGTGCGGCGCGCATCCCCAAATTTTTTCTTCACGGCCTGCAGTTCTTCGCAAATGATATCCAAAACCTTGCGCGCGCTGGCCAAAATAGATTTTAACTGTTCAATAAGTTTGATCAGTCCTAAATACTCATCCTCGATTTTTTTACTTTCGAGATTCGTGAGCTGCTGCAAACGCATATCCAAAATAGCTTGCGCTTGGAGTTCCGAAAGCTCAAATTGTTTAATCAATTCCAGGCGGGCGATATCCACTGTTGCCGCTGCGCGAATAATACGGATCACTTTATCTAAAAATTTCAGCGCAATTTTCAAGCCTTCCAAAATATGCGCTCGGCGTTCCGCCTTATCCAATTCAAACCGTGTACGGCGTACAATGACTTCGCGCCGGTGGCTGATAAAATATTCCAGGAATTGCTTAAGGTTCAAAGTTTTGGGCTTGCCATCCACCAAAGCAAGCATATTTGCGCCAAAGCTAGTCCGTAACTGAGTAAATTTAAATAAATTATTTAGGATAACTTGAGAATTTTCATTTCGTCCGAGTTCAATAACAATCCGCATACCATCGCGGTCGGATTCATCCCGCAAATCAGTGATGCCTTCAATTTTTTTATTTCTAACCAAATCTGCCATGTTTTCGATCAATTGCGCTTTGTTGACTTGATACGGCAATTCAGTAACCACAATCCGCTCTTTGCCGTTTTTCATTTGCTCAACTTTGGCTTTGGCTTGCATTTTAATCGAGCCGCGCCCGGTTTTATAGGCATCGCGGATTCCATCGCGGCCTAAGATATAGCCCGCGGTGGGAAAATCAGGGCCTTTAATTATTTTCATCAAGTCTTCAATTTTAACGTCCGGATTTTCGATTAACGCCAAAACACCATCAATGATCTCCGTAAGATTGTGCGGGGGAATATTGGTAGCCATACCAACGGCAATACCCGAACTGCCGTTTACCAACAAATTGGGAAATTTTACAGGTAATAGCGACGGTTCAGTCAGCGAGTCATCATAATTAGGAACAAACGGAACCGTATCTTTTTCAATATCCGCCAATAATTCATCCGAGATGCTGGCCAAGCGGGCTTCGGTATAACGCATGGCGGCAGCCGAATCACCGTCAACAGAACCGAAATTACCCTGACCGTCCACCACCGGATAACGGTACGAAAAATCTTGAGCCATACGTACCATGGTTTCGTAAATGGCTGAGTCACCATGCGGGTGAAAATTACCCATAACTTCACCGACGATTTTGGCTGATTTACGATAAGGTTTATTATGGTGCAGACCCATGGAATGCATGCCGTATAAAATTCTACGGTGAACGGGTTTTAAACCGTCGCGTACATCGGGTAAAGCGCGCCCTACAATAACACTCATGGAATAGTCGATGTAGGAGCGCTTCATCTCCTCTTCAACTAAAATAGGCGCTATTTTTAGTGTTTCATGTGAATCCATGCGTTATTTAAATCCTTTCCTTCAATTAATAAACTTATATAATTAAATCCGCATTGGCATGATAACGCATAAATAATTGTATTGATCAGTTTTAGGTTTAAATACCCCGGGATTTAAATTGGAGGTTAATTCCAAAATAAATTCATCAGTACCCAAATTTTTCATGACATCTAAAATATATTTTGCATTATATGCTACCGTAATGCTGTCTCCTAAATAATCAACTTCCATTTCTTCCTGCGCTTCGCCTATCTCGGGCGTATTGGCCGTTACCAACATTTGATTTTGACTGAACATATATTTAACTGAATTTGATTTATCGGAAGCCATTAAAGCCACACGCCGGGTTGCTGATAAATATTTATCCGTGGAACAATTTATTTTTTTCTCAACCTTTTTAGGAATTACCTGTTCATAATTTGGAAATTGGCCGTCAATTAGGCGCGACATTAAAGTAATATCGGGAGTGGAAAAAATAATTTGATTTTCATTTAATTGAATATTTAATTCACCTTCGGAACTTAAAATTTTAATTAGTTCCTGAAGTGCTTTTGCCGGAATAATATTATTTATTTTTTGCGATGTGGTAGTGGATAACTTTTGTTCAATAAAGGATAACCTATGACCGTCCGTTGAAACCATGCGCATAATGTCATTTTCCAATACCATAAGCACGCCGTTTAAAACATAACGTGTTTCATCCGTTGAAACTGAAAAAATAACTTTACGAATCATATCCAATAATAATGTTTGCGAAAAATTAGCTCCATCATCGCCTTTGGTTTTTGGTAAAACCGGATATTCATCTTTTGGCAATCCATTGATCTTAAATATGGATTTATCACAATTTAACGTTATTAAATTATTATCCGTTACTTTTACATTAATATCCTTATCCGGCAGTTCCCGCACAATATCGGAAAACTTTTTAGCAGGAATAGTGATGCTGCCTTGAGCGGATATCATTGCGGGAATAGTGCAAATTATTGAAACTTCCAAATCCGTTGCCGATAATTTAATTGAATCTTTGCCCGTCTCAAATAAAATATTTGAAAGTATCGGTAAAGTATTCCTGCTGGATACTGCATTAAATACGGTTTGTACGCCATGTAACAGATCACTTTTTTTGCATGAAAAATTCATTCTTAATAATACCTCCTTAAATAAATAAATAGAAGTAACCGTAGTAGGGCATGTTAATTTGTGTAAAGGTGATAAAAGGGTTACAAAATCATTTGTTATCACCATAACAAGATGTGCATAAATATTATATTTATCCACACCTATGCACAATCTATAATTTAAAATTGACGAAAATTAAATCATCCACAGACGACACTACTTATTCACATAATTTATTGAATTAATCCACATAATAAAAACAATTTTTAATCGGCGTTTTCTTTCAATAAACGTATGAACCGATTAATTAAATTTCTAAATTTTTCGTCCGCCGCCACTTTATCCTTTATTTTATCATAACCATAAATAACCGTTGTATGATCTTTTCCACCAAAAAATCTTCCTATTTCAGGAAGTGAGAAATCCGTTAATTCCCGGGCCAAATACATGGCTATTTGCCGGGGATACACAATGGAGGCAGTACGGCGTTTGGCTTTCAAATCGGATGTTTTTAAGTTAAATTCCTTGGCAACCAGATCCGTGATTCGCTCAATGGTAATTGGGCGATAATCCTCCGTCAGCATATCCCGCAAGACTTCCCGGGCCAAATCCATGGTTATTTCTCTTTTGGTTAATGAAGCAAAAGCCAAAACACGGGTTAATGACCCTTCCAATTCACGAATGTTTGATTTTATTTGATTGGCAATATAGGCCAAAACATCATTGGGGCAAAAAACTCTTTCCGCTTCAGCCATTTGACTAAGGATTGCCACGCGTGTTTCAAAATCCGGAGGTTGAATATCCGCAACCAAACCCCACTCAAAACGGGAACGCAAACGTTCTTCTAAACTGATTTCTTTAGGATGCGAGTCCGATGTTGCCACAATTTGTTTGTGCATATTGTATAAATCATTGAAAGTATGAAAAAATTCTTCCTGGGTACTTTCTTTTCCGACCAAAAATTGAATATCATCAATGAGCAAAACATCCACAGTTCGGAAACGATCACGGAAAGCACGCATGGTACCGGCGCCGATGGATGAAATCATCTCATTCATGAACGTTTCAGAGGAAACATAAACCACACGTTTTTCCGGTGTAGTTTGATTGATATGATTGCCAATAGCATGTAAAAGATGGGTTTTTCCCAGGCCGACTCCACCATAAATAAACATGGGATTATACGACTTGGCCGGAGCTTCAGCTACGGCTAAAGAGGCTGCGTGGGCAAAGCGGTTGTTATTGCCCACCACGAAACTGTTAAAAGTATATTTTGAATTTAAAGGAGTTACACTGGGGATATGTGATCCCTTAATGCCATCCATGCGCGGTGAAAGCCTGATGTCTTCATTGGGTGTAAATGCTTCAGGCGGCTTAATTTGGAGATCAGACGATACAATAAATTTAATTGAGATGGAGTCTTGGAGAATTTGCGCAGCAAGATTTTGTAATATAGAAAGGTAGTGCTCAGTCAGCCAGTCACTGAAAAAACGGCTGGGAACCTCTACGTTTAACTGTTTTTCTTGAATTTGATAGGATACTGCACGCGTTGGTGAAAACCAAGTGTCAAAGCTTTGCTTGGAAATTGAATTGGATGTATTCAATTCTTTTAATATCGACGTCCATAATTGAGAATGATCCATAAAAGCCAGCCTTAAAGGAGTAATCCACACAATTATAAACAAATGTGGATAACTACGAAAATGTTTATGAACAAAGGATAAAAATGAACAATCTAAATTAAAATCTAAATCAAAAAAGAATCGCCTGAATCAAATAAATAAAATGTACTGTTATGCTTGTGGATAACTTTTAGATTATAACAACATCTATAATTAGGAACAAGTTATTTTTATTTTTACTTGAATATCGTTTGAACAGCATTAAAGAAGTTTGATCCCTCGGGAGGTAAACGGAGAAACATAGTTTGGTACAGGCATTTTTCTTGACAATAATTTGAAAATTAATTATCATGAAAAATACTTTTGTTGAAAGGAAAGGAGTGTTTTTATGAAAAGAACGTTTCAACCCAACAATGCTAAACGCAAAAAAGATCATGGTTTTCGGAAACGCATGAAAACCGTTGATGGGCGAAATGTGATTAAAGCCCGCCGCACCAAGGGACGCAAGCGTTTATCAGCTTAAATCGGATGCCTTCTTTAATTTGGCGAAAAGGGCAAAGAATACTTAAAAACGATGATTTTAAAAGTATTTTTTTGAACGGTAAAAAACTAAATGGAAGAGGGCTCCGACTTTTTTTCCTGGCCGGTGATGCATCAAAAACCGTGTTTGGAATAACCTTAAGCAAGAAAATTAAGGGTTCGGTGGTGCGTAATTACTATAAGCGTATTATTCGGGAAATTTTAAGAAATACGCAGCCACAAATAAAAAGCGGCTGGAAAATAGTTATTAACGTTCCCGCGTCTTATAATAAAATAGATATTGATCATATTCAAGCAGAAATTTTGGGACTTTTAAGAAATGCAAAAGTCCTTTTAATCAATGAATGATAAATTTAGGAAAATAATAGCCGGAATGTTGTTTTTTTATCATAATAATGTTTCTCCTATTTTACCAGCCGCTTGTAGGTTTACACCAACGTGTTCTGAATATATGGCATTCGCTATTTTAAAAAATGGTATTTTTAAGGGAGGTTGGATGGGTATCCGGCGAATATTTCGCTGCCATCCTTTTCATCCCGGTGGATACGATCCTGTACCTTAAATTAGGAGATAAAAATGGATAGGCGATTTATAATATTTATTTTAATATCGGTTTTAGTTCTATATTTTTCTAATTTTTTTATGAATAAAAACCCTAAGAAGATTGTTGATAAAGCGATTAAACAAGAAACGGTTATACCTGCCCCCGCCATCAAACAAATTGCCAAAGTGATTGAAAATACTAAGAGCGAAAAAATTGCCTATGATAATGATGTTATGCGTATTGACGCTGATTCTTTCGGTGCTAAAATTAATAGTATTGTTGTCAAAAAGTTTAAAAAGGAAGACTCATTTGTTGATATTTATTCTAATTTTGGTGATTTTGACTCGTTTGCTTTAAATTTTGATTATAATAATTCGGATTTATCATTAAATAACAAAAATTGGGCCTTGTCTTTGCAAGATAGTAAACTTGCTTATGATTTTACTTATTTAAATAAATTAAAGATCGCTAAGGAATTATGGATAGATAAAAATTATTTTGGAAAAGTAAAATTAAGTTTTAAGAATATATCCGGGGAGACAGCTAATTTAAGCAATCTTAAGTTGCATTTTGGATTATCGCAAGATTCAAAGTCCAGCGTATATCATCAGGTAGTAATTTTTTCCGAAGGTAAGATAACCAGGGTTAAACCAAATAAAAAGGATGAAACTAAGGAATTTGATATAAAAAATGGTTGGATTGGTATAAGAGATCAATATTTTTGTTATATTTTTAGTTCAAATAATATAGAAAATGTATTAGTTAAAAATAATTCAAATCAAACTATAGATGTTTATCTAAAATTTAAAGACATACAATTGCTTTCAAAAAGCAGCCAAAATATTGATATAAATTGTTATTTTGGACCTCAAAGTTATTATGAATTGAAGAAAAGCGAGTACAAATTCCACAAAATAGTTGATTTTGGTTTTTTCCAATTTATTGGTGTGGCAATGCTTTATTGCCTTAAGTTTTTTTATAGTGTCACGAAAAATTATGGTTTGGCCATTATTTTGTTGACGATTCTTATTCGTGCCATACTATGGTGGCCGACACAAAAAAGTTATACTTCAATGAAAAAAATGCAAACCTCAATGAATAAAATGCAGCCGCGGTTAAAGACATTAAAGGAAATATATCGCGATAATCCCCAAAAATTAAATGAAGAAACCATGAAATTATATAAAGAATATCAGATTAATCCCATGGGTGGGTGTTTGCCCATGTTATTGCAAATGCCTGTTTTTTTCGCTCTATACGCCACATTAAACAGTGCGGTTGAGTTAAAGGGATCTGGATTTATCTGGATTTGGAAAGATTTGTCCTTAAAAGACCCGTTATACATTTTACCGGTTTTGATGGGCATAACGATGTTTATTCAACAAAAGATGTCCACGCCACCAGCTGCCACACCTGAAGCCGAGACTCAGCAAAAGATAATGCTCTATTTAATGCCTGCTATGCTTACATTTTTCGCCTTTATGTGGCCATCTGGTTTATTGCTGTATTGGGTTGTATCAAATATTGCTTCAATTGCACAACAAGTAATTATTAATCGAAAATCATAGAGGAGTGTGATTTTAAGTGAAAGAGATAGTTAAAGAGGCAAAAACCGTTGAGGGCGCAATAGCGCTTGTTTTAGATGAGTTGGGATGTACCAAAGATGATTTAAATATCGAGATATTACAGGAACCAGTGAAGGGAATCTTTGGTTTGGTAAAGTCGGCAAAGATAAAAGCATCCTTTAAAAACAGAGAAAAGAACACAGAAGTTGTTGAAATTGATATAAATGGTGATGAATATAAAAAAATACACGAAATTTTGACAAAATTATTATCATTGATGAGCATTAAATATGAAGAAATAAGGATTTCAAAAGAAGGAGAATATGCTGTTTTTGAAATTGTAAGTGAATCTGAAGGTCTTTTGATTGGACATCACGGAAAGACAATAGAAGCTTTTCAATATTTAATAAATAAAATAATTAATCCAAAAGAAAAAGAAAAGACCAGATTTTTTATTGATATTGGCGGATATTTGGAGAAACATAAGCAAAACTTGAAGAGAATTGCTGATGTTGCAGTTAAAAAGGTCAAAGAATCTAATGAAGAAGTAAAATTAGTACCCATGAATGCATACGATAGGCGCATTATTCATTTGCATTTAAAAGAGAGTGATTTTGTTAGAACCCAAAGCGAAGGCGAAGGAAGCATGCGCCATGTAGTTGTTTTAGCTAAGTAAAATAGGGATAAAAGTGTAATTTGATTAGCGGTGATAAATTTTGTAGGGAACAGGCATGCTAAGTTCCCTACGTTATTAATCCTACCCCAGTAGGGTGGAAAAAATTTAGGCGGTAAATGAGATGAAAAAGCGATCGGATACGATCGCAGCTGTCAGCACAGCTTTAGGAAAAAGCGGAATAGGCATTATCCGCGTTTCAGGGAATGCTTCACTCGAAGTAGTTTCCCGTGTTATCCACTCAAAGATTGATTTACTTTCTTTAACTCAATTAAAATCAAGAAAATTAATCTACGCGCACTTATTAGATCATAACAATTCTCCAATTGACGAAATTTTAGTGTCTGTAATGCCGCCAGATAAGTCTTTTACTGGAGAATATACCGTTGAAGTTAACTGTCATGGTGGAATAGCGGTTATAACCTATGCATTGGAGAGAATACTAAAAAACGGTGCTCGGTTGGCTGAACCAGGTGAATTTACTAGACGAGCTTGGGAGAATGGAAAAATTGATTTAATTAAGGCAGAAGCCATTTATCAAATTATTAATTCAACATCATTGAATGCTTTAAAATTGGCCTGGCATCAATTTGAAGGCGGCTTGACAAATAGATGCAATGACCTTAGGAAGCAACTAATTGACAGCTTGAGTTATATCCAGTTTCATATTGATGTTGAGGGTGATAATGAGAGCAGCGACTTTTCCAGTGTTGCCAGTGATATAAATAAAATTAAGATCATCATTCAAGAAATGTTATCTTGCTCTGAGAAGAGCAATTCTGTCAATAACGGGATATGGATTTCTATATACGGACAGCCAAATGTTGGAAAATCAAGTGTTTTTAACGCACTCCTTAAGATGCAACGGGCTATTGTATGTGACCAACCAGGAACAACGCGCGATCATATTTCTGAATTGATAAATATTAATGGTTTTAACGTTAGGCTCACGGATACTGCCGGGATTAGAGAAACCGGAGACATGATTGAATCCGAGTCCATTAAAAAAACGTTTGAGCAGATAAAAGCAGCTGATATTTTAATTTATGTTTTAGATATCTCTAAAGATGTGGATGAAAAAGAAATAAAGGATATTCGCTATGTTTTGGATAATGACGGGCTTGTTGTCTTGAATAAATCTGATTTATTGGAATCAAAGACAATTAATTATTTGATATCTGAAATTGATTCTAAATGGATATTAAAGGTTTCTGCAAAACAAGGAGAAAATATTGATAAGCTTGAAAAGGCTATAGAAGATTTAATAAATAAGAAATTTTCAAGTAATGAAGAATTAATAATGATGACACTTAGGCAAAGGTCGGAATTAACTGATTGTTTGACCGCATTGAATTCAATTGATCTTAGCCTAATGAAAAACAATTTAGATTTATTAGTTTATGATTTAACATCAGCCATTTCAAGCATGGATAAAATATTAGGGATTATAACCACAGAAGATGTTTTGGATAATGTATTTAAAAATTTTTGCGTTGGGAAGTAACCATGGAAACTATATTGAAAGATGGTTTTAATGAGTTTGGTATACAGAGTGATGAAAGAATAATGTCTTATTTTAAAAAATATATGTCTGAATTGATAAGTTGGAATAATAAAATAAACATTACTTCTATCACCGATGAAAAAGAGATTGTTTTAAAACATTTCCTGGATTCGCTATCAAGTTCAAAGTTTATTCCATTTAAAAATCAGAAAATACTTGATATGGGTACTGGAGCAGGATTTCCTGGACTGCCTTTAAAAATTATATTTCCTGATCTGGATATAACCTTTCTTGACTCGTCAAATAAAAAAATGAATGTTTTAAGGGCTATATGTATTTCACTAGGAATAGAAAAATATGAAATCATAGCGGATAATATAGAGAAGTTAGCCCGCGACTTAGATTACAGGGAAAAATATGATATTGTAACTTGTAGAGCCTTATCAAGTTTAAATAGCTTGATTGAATATGGTATTCCTTTCTTAAAGGAAAAAGGAGTACTTGTTATATACAAAGGTCCAAATATTGAGGAAGAAGTGGATAACTCTATCAACGCTCTCGATAAATTGCATGCTAAGATACTTGAAAAGCACGAAATTATATTACCTTTATCAGATTATAGACGTACAATATTAGTAGTGGAAAAGGTATGGAAAACTCCTGAAGAATATCCCAGAAAGATAGGAATTCCTAAAAAGAGGCCTTTATAGTTCCACGTGAAACATAATTGATTTGTTTCACGTGGAACAAAAGGGATTTATGAAAATATTAAACTTACATTTAAATAATTTTAGAAACTATAGGGAAACATCAATTTCTTTTTCTAAGTCTATAAATATATTCATAGGCGATAATGCTCAAGGAAAAACAAATATACTTGAAGCCATCCATATATTAGCGACTACCAAGTCTTTCAGAAGTGTAAAGTATGAAAACATGTTAAAACACGATGAAAACAGCTTTAGAATAGAGTGTGAAATATTAAAAAATGATGTATTTAAAAAAGTTAAGATAAATTATGACCTCAAAAACAAATTGTTTTTTATCAATGATAAAAAAATAAACAAAATATCGGATATACTTGGAATAATCAATGTTTCAATTCTTTGTCCAGAAGATATACAGATTATCAAAGGTGATTCACATTACCGGAGAAGATTTATTGATATTGCTTTATGTCAACTGGACAAAGTGTATTTAATTAATCTAATCGAATATCAAAAAGTATTGAGAAATAAAAATGCTGTTTTAAAGTATATTCGGATTGGAAGAGCAAAAGAGAGAGAATTGGAGCCTTGGAATACGCAAATAATAGACATTTCAAGAGAAATATACTCAAGAAGAAGAGATTTTTTGATTGATTTAAATGAAAAAAACAAAAAAACGTCATTTTTTTTAAGCGGAGAAACGGAAAACATAGAAATAAAATATATTGATGATGTTTTAAAAGGCCAAACTTCAGATGTTGAGGAGTATATAAAAGAGTTAAAAATAAAGCAAAAGAGAGTATGGGGTGAAGAAATAAAGCGGGGGATAAGTTTGTTTGGCCCGCATAGGGATGAATTAAAAATAGAGATAAATGGTAAAAATATTAAGCACATTGGCTCCCAGGGGCAGCAAAGAACCGTGGCTATCAGTTTACGTTTAGCTGAAGTAGAGTGCATGTATGCGCGGTCCGGGGAGTATCCGATCCTATTGATTGACGATATCTTCTCAGAGTTGGATAATAAGAGAAAAGCTTATTTTATGGAGCTTTTAAATCGTAATACGCAAATGTTTTTAACCGGAACGCGCGTGGATGAATTTCCAACTATTTTTAATCAGGCGGCAACATTTAAAATTAATCAAGGAAGCATCGATGACTATGGAAAATGACCGTAAAAAAAGAATGGAACCCAAGCCATTAAAAGGAATTGCCCGGCAACTATTGGCACAATGGACGAAAAAAGTTCAGAAAACAGATCAGTTTTATGATTCGATTTGGAAAGAAGTGGCAGGCGAACGAGTTGCCGGTCATACCTCCATTGAAAAGATCGTCAAAGGTAAAGCACATATTCTGGTCGAAAATTCAATGTGGATGAATGAGTTGACTTTTTTAAAAGATAAGATTAAAATAAGTTTAAATAAGGCTTTTTCAAACAATGGAATTAACATTGAGGAAATTGCCTTTAAAATAGGAATGATCCGAAAAAAGTCGGAGTTATCCTCTGATGTCCCTCCACTTGGGAAATGATTTTGCAATATCGTCGAAGCAAATAGTGAGTATTTTAAATCTGCACCATTTGTCAAAAGATTCTATTTTATATGCCTTTCTTTTTGAAGGGGCTTTGGAACGCAGAAGAAAAATCGGAACGGGTCCCTACCGGTCGGCTGTGGTTTGTAAGAAGGGAACCGTATATTTATCTCCTTTAGATGCTTCGACATTAGCTCGGCGTTTTAAAACGCAGAGTTTTGTGTAAGTTATACCCTTTCGCTTATTAATACCCTGCCGCTCACGGCAGGGATAAATATAGGGTGCTCGGGGTATGATATCCAATACCCTGGGGCTTTGCCTCAGGGTGATTCATGGAGGAAGCCGAATGGTGAAACAAAATAAAAACAGCGCTAAAGATAAAAACAAAAAAAAAGAAATTCAAATGCAGAAAAAAGTTAAACCTATAAATAAAGCCGACAATACCACGGAAAAAAAGGACACATTGAAAAAGAAAAGCATTGCCGAAGTTAAAATTACCTCGGAAGACCGTGAAATAGCGGCGGATATGGCCAATCAATTGCTGGCGCAACAAGGCGCCAGCCCGTCCGTGGTTGGAAAAGATAATTATGGCGCCGATAAAATTACGGTTTTGGAAGGCTTGGAAGCCGTGCGCCGCCGTCCGGCCATGTACATTGGCAATACCGCGGTTGAAGGATTGCATCACTTGGTTTATGAAGTGGTGGATAACTCCGTTGATGAGGCTTTGGCCGGATTTTGCACGGATGTGGAAGTTATCATCCACGCGGACAATTCCGTAACCGTTATCGACAATGGCCGGGGCATTCCCGTGGAAGAACAAAAACAACTTAAAAAATCAGCCCTGGAAGTTGTAATGACGGTCTTGCATGCGGGTGGAAAATTTGATCACAACGCCTATAAAGTTTCGGGCGGGTTGCACGGCGTGGGTGTGTCGTGCGTGAATGCTTTGTCGGAATTTTTGGAAGTGGAAGTACGGCGCGATGGGAAAGTATACATGCAATCGTACAAGCGCGGTGTACCGGCTTCCAAAGTTGAGTGCATTGGCGTTACCAAGAAAACCGGGACAAAAATTTTATTTAAACCTGATCCTACAGTATTTTCGGTGATGGAGTATTCCTTTGACACGCTCGCACACCGGTTGCGGGAATTGGCGTTTTTGAATAAGGGCATCCGCATTACGCTGAAGGATGAGCGCGGTGAAGAGAATTCCGTACAGTTCCAATTTGAGGGCGGCATTGTTGCGTTCGTAAAACATTTGAATGCCAACCGTACGGTGGTTCATCACTTTCCGATTTATTTTCAAAAAGAGCGCGAAGGTTTTGCCATTGAAGTGGCCATGCAATACAACGAGGGTTACTCTGAAAATATTTCCACGTACGCGAACAATATCAATACCGTCGAAGGCGGTATGCACTTGATCGGCTTTAAATCAGCCTTAACGCGCTGTTCCAATGATTTTGCTAAAAAGCAAAATTTGATTAAAAATGACAGTATGAGTATTCAGGGTGAAGATATCCGTGAAGGCTTGACCGCAGTTATTTCAGTTAAAATCAGCGATCCGCAATTTGAAGGGCAGACGAAAACCAAACTGGGCAACAGCGAAGTAAAAGGCTGGACCGAAGTGGCTGTCAATGAGGCGTTGGGCGCTTATTTTGAAGAGAACCCGGGAATTGCCCGCCGGATTGTCGAAAAATCCGTTTTAGCGGCACAAGCTCGTGAAGCAGCGCGCAAAGCCCGCGAACTTACCCGCCGTAAAGGCGCTTTGGACGGATTGAGTCTTCCGGGAAAACTGGCTGACTGTTCGGAATCAGATCCAACGTTGTCCGAGTTATATCTGGTTGAGGGTGATTCGGCCGGCGGTTCAGCCAAGCAGGGGCGCAATCGCCGTTTTCAGGCGATCTTGCCTTTAAAAGGTAAAATTTTAAACGTTGAAAAAGCGCGTATTGATAAAATTTTATCCAATGAAGAAATTCGGACCATTATTACCGCTATGGGTTGTGGAATCGGGGAAACGGAATTTAATTTATCCAAAGCCCGGTATCATAAAATCATCATCATGACCGATGCTGATGTGGACGGGGCGCACATCCGCACCTTGTTGTTGACCTTGTTTTTCCGGCAGATGCGGCAGTTGATAGAGAACGGATTTGTTTATATTGCCCAGCCGCCTTTGTATCGCGTGAAGAGAAACCGTGAAGAAAAATATATTCAGAATGAAGCAGCTTTGGACCGGTATTTGATGGAAGCATCGGTAGCCGAAGCCAAACTGAAACCCTTGTTATCGAGTCAGAAAAATTCAGTTTTGCATGGCGCCAAATTGGAAGATTTTTTAAAAGCCGTTATCGAAATTATGCATCTCATGCCCAAGTTGGTTAAGCGGGGCCTGACGTTGGAGGAGTATATTCATCTCCGTTCGTCGAAAAATAAATTACCCATGTACGAAGTGCCGACGCCGGATGGACCTAAATATGTATACAGCGATGAAGAATTGGAAAAATTATTAAATAAATTGGAGAAAGCGCAAAAAGAGGAGAGCAAGCCGGAAAAGAGCGCCAAGGAGAAAAAGTCAGCGAAAGGCGAGCCAATAGAAACCGCGGAAGAGACCGAGCGGTCGCTGGCCCCGAAATATGTGGCTGTGAAAGATATTGGCGAACTGCGTTTGGTAGAGACCAATATTCAAAAATTGGAAAAACTAGGCGTGGATATTGGCGCGATATTGGAAGCTGAAAAGGAAAATTCACAAAAGAAAAAGCCGCAGCCGTTGTTTTCTTTGGAATTGACGGAAGAAACAGTGGAGTTGTTTACGATCCATGAGGTTATTGAACGTATTAAATTGGCGGGCAAGAAGGGGCTGACGCTGCAGCGGTACAAAGGGTTGGGCGAAATGAATCCTGAACAATTATGGACGACCACCATGGACCCGGCGAACCGCTCATTGCTGCAGGTAAAAATTGAAGACCTGGCGGCGGCTGATCAAATGTTCAATACCTTAATGGGTGATCAGGTGGAACCACGGCGTTTGTTCATTGAAAAACACGCACCTGAAGTGCGCAACCTGGATATTTAATTTCGGAACTATGCTGTTGGCAAAGCAGCAAATATAAAGAATTCATGGGCCTCGTCATAAGCTTTTTAAAACATCGGGTCAGGCCCTCCTTAATGTGTCCCCCCGAATTCATGCCGGGCGGTTGATTTAGTGCGTGTACCGTAACTATGCACGGAGTAAAATGTTGGGCTTCGGACCCGATGTTTTAAAAAGCTTATGACGAGGCCCTTAATTATAACCACAGACGTCAGCGGTTTGGTTTGTTAATCGTGGAACAAAGAGGCGATTATGTTGGATAGAAAACTCTTACGCGAGAATCCCGAGGTTGTGCGGCAGGCATTGCTGGACAGGCATTCTGCGATTCAATTGGACCCGATTCTGGAAAAGGAAAACCGGAAACGGGAGCTGATGACGCAAGTCGAAAAACTTAAAGCGGAACGAAATCAAGTCAGTGAAGCCGTGGGCAAGAAAAAAGCCAAACGCGAGGATGCCGCCGCGGAGATAGAAGCGTCGCGCGTACTTGGGGAAAAAATTAAATCCCTGGGCGATGACCTGGATGTTTTAGAAATTGAATTAAACGCCGTCATGCTGCGCATTCCCAATATTCCCCACGCTTCCGTTCCCCGCGGCGCCGGCTCTGAGGAAAACGTTGAAGTACGGCGCTGGGGATCTGCGCCGATACTGGAATTTTCACCCAAGCCGCATTGGGAATTGGGCGAGCAATTGGGTATTTTGGATTTTGAACGCGCCACCAAAATTTCCGGCGCCCGGTTCGTGGTTTATCGCGGAGCCGGGGCACGGTTGGAACGCGCCTTGATTCAGTTCATGCTGGACACGGATACGCAGGAGGGCGGGTATACGGAGATAATTCCGCCGCTCATGGTTAATCAGGCCAGCATGCAGGGTACGGGGCAATTCCCTAATTTAGTCAATGACATGTTTCGCGTGCAGGATGAGGACCTCTATTTAATCCCAACCGCGGAAGTCCCGGTTACTAATTTGCATCGCGACGAAATTTTGAAATATTCGGAACTGCCTATTAAATATGCGGCGTACACTCCGTGTTTCCGCAAAGAAGCCGGATCGTACGGCAAAGATACCAAGGGCATTGTCCGCCAGCATCAGTTCAACAAAGTTGAGTTGGTAAAAATCACAAACCCTGAAACATCTTACGCTGAATTGGAAAGTTTGGTTGGGGACGCAGAAAAACTGTTGCAACGGTTGGGCCTGCACTATCGCGTGATGTTGCTGTGCTCCGGGGACCTCTCCTTTTCGGCTGCGAAATGTTATGATCTGGAAGTATGGCATGCCGGCGTGAATCGTTTTTGGGAAGTGTCGTCGTGTTCCAACTTTGAAGATTTTCAGGCGCGCCGCGCCGGCATCCGTTTTAAGGATAAAGAAAATAAAACCCGGCTTTGTCACACGTTAAACGGATCCGGACTGGCCACGTCGCGTTTGTTGCCCGCGATTATGGAAAATTACCAACAACCGGACGGCAGCATCTTGATTCCTGAAGTTTTACAACCTTATGTCGGCGGAAAGAAAAAGATAGGCAAAGACGGGAATTTCGAATAAAATACGCACGCTCAAATTGACAGGGGGAGGGCTAGCCTAACTGGTAAGGCAGCAGACTTGAAATCTGCCGTCCTTAACGGGACATGGGGGTTCGAGTCCCTCGCCCTCCGCCATGCGGTTCGCTGGAAGCGAACCGCGGAGCAAGTGAGCAAGCTCATTTGCGGTCTATTTTCTACTCTCGATTTTAGATTTGTTTAACAACCGAAAGTGGAAAGTCGAGAGTTGATTCAAAAACGGAGAGGTGGCCGAGCCGGTCGATGGCAGCTGCCTGCTAAGCAGTTGTACCCTCACAAGGGGTACCCAGGGTTCGAATCCCTGCCTCTCCGCCATTTTTCCGCTTCCGGTCCCATTTCCTTTTCCGGCATAATTTAATTTTCCCTGAAAATGCATTTCATATATAATACGTCATGCGCATTGGCGTCTTATCCGATACTCATGTTCCAGAACGCGCGTTGCGTTTACCCCAAGCGCTGTTCGAGGCCTTTCACGGCGTGGAGTTAATCCTCCATGCCGGAGACATTGTGCGCATGTCGGTGTTGGATGAATTGTCCGCGATTGCACCGGTGGCGGCGGTCCGGGGGAATATGGATGACCCGGCGCACGGCTTGCCGCTGAAAATAGAGCTGACACTGGAGGGTGTTTCCGTGGGCTTGATCCATGGGAACGGCGGACCGAGGCACAACATCCGGGAGCATATCGCGCGTGAATTTCATACCCTTTCGCCTATCAATACCCTGCCGCTTGAGGCAGGGATAAATAAAGGGCGCTCGGGGCATGATATCCGATACCCTGCGGCTTGCCGCAGGGAGCTTCATCACCCCCGGGTGATCGTGTACGGACATACGCACGAAGCGTTTTGGGGACAGGAAAAAGGCATCTGGTTTTTCAATCCAGGCAGCCCCACTGATGCCGTGGTGGCCAAGTACCGTTCGGCGGGAATACTGACCCTGGATTCAGGCACCATTCGAGGGGAGATTATTCGGCTGTGAATTCGTCCTCGGAAACACAAAAGGCCATGGAGCGCCGTCTCCGGCCGCCGGAGTTGAAAAACACCCAGATTAAAACCGGCTTAAAGCGAAAGCTGGCCGGTATGATCATGCTGTTGGTCGGCGGGCTTTCTTTGGTGTTTTTTGTCTTTTTTTTCCATGAAGAAAAAAATCTTCTCTCCCAGGCTTTTGAAAAACGCGCGCTGGTATTGGCTAATAATTTGGCGCGCAATGTAGAAATCTACCTAACTCGTCCGTTGGCACCCGAAGTCAAAATACTGCTTAAAAATTTGTTTGATATCAAGGAAATTTTATACGTGGGCCTTTGGGACAGCGAAGGCGTATTGGTCATGATGAAGGCCGATGAGCAGCTGGGAGCCATCCCGGATGTCCCGAATGCAATTATGCATGATTCCGGGGAATTGGTGCATGCCATCCGGATGGAAAAAGTCGGGAGCGTCTGCGATGTGATCGTTCCCATCTGGAAAATCAAGCAAAGTGTCAGCGCCGTGCCTTCGGCGGCGCGTTTGTACCGCGGGTTGGGCAACGAAGAAATCCGGAAATTATTATCCCCGAATAAATTGTCATTGGAGCGCATCGGCACCGTGCGGATGGGTTTTTCCGAAGCCAGCATCAAGTCGGAGTTGCGGACCAAAAGCCTGATCGTCATCGCATTTTCCATGTTGTTCCTGGGGTTTGGATTAATCATTTTAATCTTTCTGGCCGGCGTGATTGTCGATCCCATTCAGCGTTTGGCCAAGGCCATGAAAATGGTTTCGTCCGAACACAACGAATTTGACGAAAACGGCATGCCGCAGGTGCAGCATTTCCGCCGGATTAGTGATTTTAATTTAAAAGTGGATACCACGGATGAAATTGAACAGCTGGCGGATGATTTCCAGTCCATGGTGAAAAAACTGGAAGATTCCTACGCGCGGCTGGAAGTAATTATTGCGGATAAAAGCCGGATTGCTCAGGAAAAAACCAAATTGGCCGAGGAGCTGCAGACACTTAATCAATCGTTGGAAGCGACCATTCGGGACCGCACGCGGGAAATCGTGGAGAAAAATCTCAAGTTGTACGAGCTTTCCGAGGAATTGCAATTTCAAAAGGAAGATCTCGTGAGGATGAATGAACAGTTGGAAAAAACTTCGCGCCTGAAATCATCATTCCTGGCCAACATGTCCCACGAACTGCGCACGCCGTTGAATTCAATAATCGGGTTTGCCGAGATTCTCAAAGATAAAATGTTCGGTGATTTCAACGAGCGCCAGGAAAAATACCTGTCCCATATTTTGACTTCGGGCCGTCATTTGCTGCAATTGATTAATAATATTTTGGATCTCTCCAAAGTCGAAGCCGGGAAAATGAAATTAAATCTCGAACCTTTTTCAGTGAACCGCATCATCGACGAAGTCCAGACCATTATTAAAACTCTGGCCTATAAGAAAAATATCGAAATATTGCTGGACTTGTGCCCTGAGGTAATCATGTACGGTGATGCCGCCAAGCTGAAACAGATTCTATACAATCTTCTATCCAACGCCATTAAATTTACACCCGAAAAAGGCAGGGTGATCGTGCATACCGAGGAACTCTTGGCGGATACGGTGATTGAGCGTGGAACGTTTAAACCTCTGACCATATCCATCAAGTCCTTGCTTTTGTCCGTGCGGGATACGGGGATCGGCATTAAGCCCGAGGATCAGGAGCGCATTTTCCTGGAATTTGAGCAATCCGAAGAAACGCGCGGGAAAGGGTACGAAGGAACGGGGTTGGGTTTGGCGCTTACGCGGAAATTGGTGGAGTTGCACGGCGGGCAAATTTGGGTTAAGAGTAAAGTCGGAGAGGGCTCCGAGTTCAGCCTAAGCCTGCCCATCAAAGGCCAAAGCCAGGATACTGAGGAACCAGGCCAGGGGGGTATGTCCGAGTGATTGGGAACGAATCGCCCACTCTGGGCGCGGCGCATATCCTGGTGGTTGAGGATAATGAAATTAATATGGAATTGGTCCGGGATATATTACGGGCCTACGGTTACCGCGTTGGGGAAGCGTTTAATGGTAAAGAATGCCTGGCCTATATTGAGCAGGAAACTCCAAATTTAATTTTGATGGATTTGCAGTTGCCGGATATTGACGGATACACGATTGTCCGGCAATTACGCCAACAGGAACGTTTTCAAGCTTTACCGATCGTGGCGGTTACGGCGTTCGCCATGAAAGGAGACCGGGAAAAAGCCATGGCAGCCGGCTGCACGGGGGTGATTATCAAGCCCATAGACACCCGGGCGTTTCCGCGTCAAGTCGAAGCCTATCTCCGCGGTTTCACCGAGCAAACCCAGGACACCTGAAGCAACCTTTGATTTATCCTCGTTTTGAAAATCGCAAGAATTGAGTTTCCGTAACCAGAATTTGGATGGGACGGTCATGGGCGTGCGTGGGCAAGGTTTCCACAATCTGGCAATTAAACCCCAGGCCGAGGGTGGTTCCGTGGTAGTGTGCCAGAAAATGGTCATAAAAGCCGCCGCCATAGCCAATGCGGAAACCGGCACGGTCAAAGCCCACGCCAGGCACAATCAGCAGGTCGATTTTTTCCGGAGCCATTGGATAATCCTGCGGCGGTTGCCAAATGCCCATGGGGCCTTGTTCGAGGATTTGGTGGGCCGTGAGGCGAAAGAACTTCATGGGTTCGGATTTTCCCAGCACCACCGGGGCGGACATGAGTTTGCCTTCCGACAAGCCGGTTTGGACAATACTCATGGTGGCCACTTCCCCGGGCAACGCCAGGTAGCAGCCGACGGAACGTGCGCTCTTCCATTCGGCTGTGGCAAAAAGGGTGGCGGCAATGCTTTGGCCGGCTTCGGCTTTTTGATCCAATGTCAGCAGTTGCCGGGCTTTAAGCAATTGCTGGCGGACCGAGGATTTGGTGGTCATTCAGTCATCCCTTTGCGGCCCAAGGTGCGGCCCAAGGATTGGGCGCGGAGGCAAGCGCGGGCCAACCGGACTTTCGCATCGCGGTTGCTCATGCCCGGAACCAGCAGATCACCCGCATACTCAAAGGCAATGGTATTCATAAAAGCGCGTGCTTCGGAGGTAATGACTTTGAATTCCGAGCGCGCAGCCGCATCGCAATTGGCCAGGAAGTATCCGGGGCGGCGGATATGTTTGGTCCAGTGTGAATCGTGAAACAAAGGATGGCAGCGGTCAATCACGGCTTTGGCTTGAGCCGGGAAGCCATAGAAATAAACCGGCGCGGACAAGACCAAGGCATCGGCCTGGTCCCAGGCGGCGAGTAGCTTAGGAAAAGCATCACGCCGGAAACAGCGGAAGGTTTTGGTTTGAATACAGCGGTTGCAACCCAAACAGGGTTTGATGGTTAAAGCGGAAAGATGAAAAAAGCGGATATCCCATGAGGAGCGCAGGGGTTTTAAAAAAGCCGCCAGCAAAGAGGCGCTGTGGCCCTGCGGGCGGGGACTCGCCAGCAGGGCCGCCAGCACAGGGCGTTTAGCCATGTTTGTATTTCACGCCGAATCCGCCGCGCGGATAGCGCCAGTCGATGTTGGCATAAGGGCAGATAATGCGGCACGTGCCGCACTCCAAACAGCCCTCGAACGAAACCATGACCTCGTCTTTTTCATGCTCATACTCATAGCAAGCCGCCGGGCAGCCGGAGATGCAGGGTTTGTCCTGGCACTTGCGGCAAACGGCTTGGTCCTTGATCTTCAAATGCGATTCGGTATCGGCATTAAAGGTAACTAGAAAAAGTTTGTCTTCGAGTTTCATCGCGCGTTAAGACCCCCTTTAATGGCATCCAGGGCCGCGCCGAACAATCCGCGCCGCTCTTTCACCATTTTCAAAATACGTCCCTGTTTTTCACGCTTGGACACACCATCCACGGTGAACATTTCCGTGGCCGCATCATTAATCAAGTTGGGATACACGCTAAACAATTGCGGGTTGGTTTCCATGAAGTGCGAAAGTCCCTTGTACTTAGCCAAGTCCTTCATGACAAAGCTGGCGTCCAAAGCTTGGCGGTACACAGCCAAGGTGGCTGCGGAGAAGTCGCCTTTTTTCTTGGCTGCCACAATGGCTTCGGCAGCCAGGATACCCGATTTCACCGCCAGGTTCGAACCTTCGCGGTGCACGCTGTTGACCAGCATGACCGAGTCGCCGATGGCGACCCAGCCATTGCCGTGGATCTGGCGCGGAACGGCATTGTAGCCGCCCTCGGGAATAAAGTGCGCCAGGTATTCCTCGGTTTTTCCGCCCGCGATCAAGGGGCGGATGCTGGGGTGGTTTTTTAAATTTTCCAATAAATCATTGGGCTTAAGTTTCAAGCGGGCCAGGTCCGAGACCAGCACGCCCATCCCAATGGAGAGCGAATCCTTGTTGGTGTATAAAAAGCCCATGCCCACGCCGCCTTGGCTGGGAGTGCCCAAGAGCTCAATGGATATGCCTTGGCCTTTTTCGACATTGAAACGATCTTCGATTTTTTCCGGCGCCAAGGAAATGACTTCCTTCACGATCGTGGCCACTTGGTTGGGTTTGATTTCCGGGTGAATGCCCATGTCGCGCAGGAGTATTGAGTTTACGCCTTCGGCAATGACCACCACATCGGCGTTTAAGTCCCCGTCATCCAAGAGCGTATGAACGCCGACCACCATTCCGTCTTTCTGCAACAGGGATTCAACTTTGGCTTCGGTCAGGATCATCACCCCGGCTGCTTCAGCCTGTTCGGCCAGCCAGCGGTCGAATTTGGCGCGCAAAACCGACCAGCAGTTGGGCTTATCGCCGTCAAAAGTTTGGCTGCGCACGCCGCCCCCAACGTGTCCTTGGTCTCCCAGCATCCAATACCGCTGTTCAATAATCGGACGTTCCACAGGTGCGGTTTTCCAAAATTCCGGGACAATGGTATCCAGCGGATGCCGGTAGAAAATTCCGCCCATGACGTTTTTAGAACCGGCAAAGGAACCGCGTTCCAATAACGCAACTTCCAATCCGGCCTTGGCCATCGTGATCGCCGCCGCCAACCCCGAAGGGCCCGCGCCGACAACTATGGCATCAAATTTTTCATCTGCCATAACTACCTCCTGATATTTAAAAATATGGCCCTTATATTAGAAGAGGAAGGCGTTGGAGTCAAGCCTCAAGCATAGTATAATTGCACGACTTGGATCACATCTCCGTTTCGGAGCATTCTATGGATTTGCAGGCCCGACGGCAATTATTTCAGGTCCATCTGACGGCTCACTTCCCCAAAGTTTACAACTATGTCCTGCGCCTGGTGCGCCGGCCCGCCACGGCCGAAGATCTGACCCAGGACGCGTTTCTCAAAGCCTGGCAGGCGTTTGACCAGTACGATGCCCAAAAACCATTTCAACCCTGGATTTTTCAAATAGCCCGCCGCACCGCACTCGATTATTTTCGCAAACACCGTGAATTTGCAAATCCGGATGTTTTGGCCGAGCAAAGCACGAAAACACCATCACCTGAACAGAATGCCCTGAATCAGGAAAAAACCCAGCGCCTGGAATCCGCGCTCCAGCAACTGCCCGAAGCCCAACGCACGGCTGTTTTCCTATATTATGTGGAACATTTGGATATGTCCGAATTGGCTCAGGTCATGAAAAGCACCAAATCCGGGGTGATCTCCCTCCTGCACCGCGCCCGGCAGCGGATGAAAAAAAATTTAGAAACAAATTAGCTTAAATGACGGGCCAGGTCTTGGGGGTTTAAAAAACATCGGGTCCGAAGCCCAACATTTTACTCCGTGCATAGTTACGGCACACGTACCATCTTAAGCGTCCGTCATGAATTCGGGGGGACACATTGTGGAGGGCCTGACCCGATGTTTTTTAAACCCCCAAGACCCGGCCTTTAATTAAAACTAAATTTACCCGCAAGCAAAAATCAATTCATACGTATATAGAGTAGAAGATAGCGAAAGGAGCGGTATATATATGAAGCATTTAGGCGATGACCAGAAGTGGCAGGCAGATTTTTCTGAGCTAAAAATTTACCGGCCGCGTCCGGGCTACGAACAACGGTTTTGGGCTCAAGTGGATGGTGCGGCGGAATTGCGTCCGGGTTGGAAATGGCTGCCCGTGGGAGCGGTATTGGCAGGGTTGCTGTTGGGGTTGGGCGTGGGGCAGTACCGAGCTCAAGCCACAAACACAGCTTTGGCCGGACCAGAATTAAATCATGTCTTGTCCGATGGATCACTGGCAGGGCAATTTACCATAGTGAAATAGGAGGCGTTTAGGTTATGGATACTAGGAAGCTAATTATTGCCAGCGCATCAATGGTGTTATTAGGCATCGCGCTTTGGGGTACGGCAACCTGGATTGAACACCGGGGCTTGAGGTGTGGAAATCACTGCGAGTATTCCACTGTGGCTGCGCTGGCTATGAAAGACATTCTAAATTCCGAGGTTAAAGCCACGGTTCAGGCCTTGGATCAATCGTTTACAAACGAATATACCCAAGTATGTGCAACCTTATGCCGGCAGCGGGAACAGCTTTCACAGCGTTTAGGGTCGGCTAAGGCAGACGATCCGGAGTCGCAGGCGCTGCTGGAAAAAATCACAGCCAGCCAGACCCAACTGGAGATATTGACCTGGAAGCATATCATGGACGTGCGCGATAGCCTGCCCGAAGCCAAGCGTGCGGCGTTTGTGAAAGCTGTGCAGAATCAATGGGGCCAGGGCATGGCGCGTATGAAGCACCAAGTAAATGAATGCACCATGCATAAGGGTACGCAAGAGCAATTTTGAGAAAGAAGCAGGCGACCATGAGCGTATTATTGTCGATACTAAAAAAATGGAATGATGGGACCCGCAGACCCGAGGTGCGTATGAAACGGATCATCCATATAGGCTTGTTGTGTCTTGCTTGGCCGATGGTTGCGGCCATAGGCATGGCCGCCGAGAATTCTTCCGTCGAGTCAGCGGGACAGACACGTTCGGCCTATACGCTGTCCGAGTGGGTTGCGGTATTGGAAAAAGACAACCCGGAAATCGCCTCGGCGCGCGCGGCTGAAGATTCCGCGCGGGCAGCGGCTTGGATTCGCGGCAGCCTGAACCCGCCCAGCGCAGGCGTGGAATATAAGCAAGCGCCGCTGGCATCGTTTCCCAACCCGGCCAACGACGCCAGGGAAGTGGATTATTTCCTCCAGCAAGACATTATGTTTCCGGGAAAATTGATTGCCATGGGGGGAGCCGAGAGCCATCGCGCGGATAGCCTGAAATGGGAAGCGGATCTCAAGCTGCGGCAACTCACGCGGGATTTAAAAGCCATGTATTTTGAGTTGTACGAAGTGGAACGGAAACGGGAGTATAATCAACGCAATCGCGAACTGGTGCAGCAGGTGCAAAGCGTAACAGAAAGGCAGTATGGTTTGGGCCGGGGAAGCCAGAGCGATATATTCCGGGTGCAAACCGAATATTCCACCCTGCAAAGCCAGAACCTGATTTTAGAACAAGCGCAGAAAATAGCCCTGGCGGAATTTAATGTCTTGGTCAATCGCGCTCCCGACAGTCCGGTTCAGGTTTTACCTCCGGCCCTGCCCAAACAAGCACCCCGCTACGCGCTGGCCGGACTGACGGCCTTGGCGGAAAAAAATCATCCGGAATTAAAAGCAGCACAAGCGGATGTGGAAATGAAACAAGCGGAACACGCGGCCAGCATCTGGGCGTTTTTCCCGGATTTCATGGTGAAGGGCATGTACATGGACATGCGCGGCGGCGCAGATAATGCGTGGGCGTTGATGGGCGCAATGACCATACCCTTTGCGCCCTGGGCTTTGCCGCAAACCGTGGCAGCCGTCAGCCAAACTTCAGCCCAAGTCAGGCAAAGCCGCGCGGACTATCAAACGCGCAGCAATATGTTGCATGTTCAACTCCAGCGCATTTCAGCCCAATTGGAAGTCAGTTACAAAATTTTGGTGCTCAACCGCGATACCATACTGCGGCAAGCCGAACAGACCTGGCAAACCACGCTGTCTGCCTATCAAACCAACCAGCGTGACTTTTTAAGCCTGCTGGATGCTTATCGCACACTTTGGATGGCCCGGGAAAATTATGTGATGGCGGAAAAAAATTATTGGACGAGCCTGGCGGATTTAGAATTGGCCGTGGGCTGCAGCCTGGAAACGATTGAAGCAGAATTTAATAAGAAAGAGGTAAAGCCATGAACTGGAAATGGTGGATCATCCCAGGACTTGCCGTGATGCTGGCAGTTGCTGCGGGTTGCGCCAAGGGCAAAGGCAGCCAGGCTCAAGGGGAAAGGACCATTGCATATTACATGGATCCCATGAATCCGGCCTTTACGACAGACAAACCCGGCAAAGCCCCGTGCGGCATGGATATGGTGCCCGTGTATGTGGGTGAAAAGAACGCCAAAGGCATCCGCATAGATCCGGCCGTGGTGCAGAATATCGGAGTAAAGAGCGAGGCCGTGCAGGAGAGAGTTTTGAAAAAAGAGATCCGCACCAGCGGGACCGTGGCTTTCAATGAACCCAAGGTTTATACCGTGAATGCCAAAGTCATGGGCTGGGTGGAAAAGTTGCACGTGAATTACCTGGGCGAATCCGTGTCCAAGGGACAAGCACTGCTGGAAATATACAGCCCTGATCTGGTTTCGACCCAGCAAGAATATCTGCAAGCGCTCCGTTATGTTCAATCCCTTCCAGCCGATGCGGCGGAAGAGTCAAAGCGCGGGGCGCAAAACCTGTTGGAGAGTGCCCGCAGCCGGTTGCTCAATTGGGATATTTCAGAACCCGAGATTCGCGCCCTGGAAACCCGGGGCACACCCGGCCGGACCATGACTTTGTACGCGTCCGAGCAGGGCGTGGTGGTGGAGAAGATGATCGAGCAAGGCAAGCAAATTGAGCCCGGCATGGCCGTGTATAAAATCGCGGACGTGTCAACCGTGTGGGTGATGGCCGATCTTTACCAGCAGGACCTGCCGTTTGTTAAGGTGGGACAGCAAGCCACCGTGGATTTGATGTATCAACCCGGAAAGACGTACACCGGGCAGGTGACGTTTATTTCACCTGTTTTAAGCGGCGAAGCCAAAACCGCGCAAGCCCGGATTGAAGTGGCCAATACGCCGGATGCGGCCATCAAACCGGGCATGTTTGCCACGGTCCGGATTGTTTCCACGATTCCCGGGAAAAATTTGGCCGTGCCTGAGTCTGCGGTCATTCATTCCGGTGAACGCAATCTTGTGGTGCTTGCCTTGCCCAATGGATATTTTGATCCGCGTGAAATTACCCTGGGGTTGTCAGCCGGAGATTATGTGCAGGTTTTGCACGGGTTGATGGCAGGAGAAAAAGTGGTGACCTCTTCCCAATTTTTGATTGATTCAGAAAGCCAATTAAAATCCGCGGTCAGGATGTTGGGCAGCGGGCATCAGCACGGCGGCAGCATGCCGGGCATGGATATGCCTGAGGATAAATCCAAAGCGCAACCCCAAAGCCCGGACAAGCAGGATGCTATGGAAGGCATGGACATGAAATAATTATTTTTATTGTCATTGCGAGCGACCGAAGGGAGCGCGGCAATCTGATTTTGTCTGTGAGAAATAGAGATTGCTTCGTCACGGAAATCGCTCCTCGCAATGACAACAAAAAAAGTGTAATTCGAAGTTGGGTTTTAACTTGTCATTGACAACGCGAAGAGCAAGCTGAAATTAGGTTTTGGTTTGTCATTGCGAGCAAAGCGAAGCAATCTCCTCGGGAGTGTTAGTATGCGAAAAAACAGCTATGTTTATATTCTTACGAACAAGAATAATACTGTGCTCTATACAGGTGTTACGACGGATATAAAGCGCCGGGTTTATGAGCACAAGCAAAAGATTGTTGAAGGCTTTACAAAAAAATATAATATTAGCAAGTTGGTTTATTTTGAAATTTTTGAAGACCCGTATCGTGCTATTGAAAGAGAAAAACAAATTAAAGGTGGTTCAAGGCAAAAGAAATTGGATTTGATTAATAAGACGAACAAGGAATTTAAAGATTTATATGACGGTTTATTTTAGTGGTCATTGCGAGCGACTGAAGGGAGCGCGGCAATCTGAATTTGTCCATATAAAATTGAGATTGCTTCGTCACAGAAATCGTTCCTCGCAATGACAGGCAGATAAGGGAGGTTTATATCATGCTGGAAAAAATTATCGCTTGGTCGATTCGCAACAAAGGCATGGTCATCGTCCTGACCGTTATGTTGATGGGCCTGGGAATTTATTCCATGCTGGACACCAAGGTGGATGCGATCCCGGATCTCAGCGATGTACAGGTCATCATCTACACCCAGTATCCGGGCCAATCTCCCCGCACCATGGAAGATCAAGTGACGTACCCGCTGACCACGGCCATGGTGTCCGTGCCCGGGTCCAAGGCCGTGCGCGGGTATTCGTTTTTTGGATATTCGCTGGTGTACATTATTTTTGAAGATGGCACGGATTTGTACTGGGCGCGCAGCCGGGTGCTGGAATATTTGAATTATGCGCAAAAACGCCTGCCGCCGAACGTGGTGCCGACCTTGGGCCCGGATGCGACCGGGGTGGGTTGGGTGTATGAGTATGCTTTGGTTTCCAAGGAGCGCTCCTTGCAGGAACTGCGGTCTTTGCAAGATTGGTATTTGAAGTACGAACTTACCAGTGTTTCAGGCGTGGCAGAAGTGGCCAGCATTGGCGGATACGTGAAACAATATCAAGTCACAGTGGACCCGGCCCGGCTCAAGGCGTACAACCTGCCGCTCTCAACCGTGGAAATGGCCATCAAAGCCGGCAACCACGATGTTGGGGGAGAAGTCATTGAGATGGGTGAAGCGGAGTTCATGATCCGCGGCTTGGGCTACATTAAGTCCCTGGAGGATTTGGGCAACATTCCCGTGGGCATGAACAGTGCCAACAACACGGGCATGGGCGGCGGGGGGAATGCGCCTGTATTTTTAAAAGATATAGCCACGATTCAGATTGGTCCGGAGATGCGGCGCGGCTTGTCTGAACTCAATGGCGAGGGAGAAGCTGCTGGCGGCATCATTGTCATGCGCTATGGGCAAAACGCGCTCAAGGTTATTCAGGGCGTGAAAGCCAAGCTGGAGGAACTTAAAGCCGGTTTGCCCAAGGATGTTCAGATCGTGCCGGTCTATGACCGCTCAAGCTTGATCCAGCGTGCCATTGCAAATCTGCGCGATAAACTGATCGAGGAAATGATTATCGTCGCCTTGGTCTGTTTACTCTTTTTGTTTCATGCGCGCAGCGCCCTGGTGGCGGTATTCACATTGCCCACGGCAATCCTGATCGCGTTCATTGTCATGCATGCCCAGGGCATCAATGCCAACATCATGTCTTTGGGCGGGATTGCCATTGCCATTGGCGCCATGGTAGACGCGGCCATTATCATGATTGAAAACGCGCACAAGCATTTGGAACATGAGAGCGCGTTGCCCAAAAGCAAACGGCGTCCTCATTGGCAGATCATTCAAGAAGCTTCCCAGGAAGTTGGTCCGGCGCTCTTCTGGTCTTTGCTCGTAATCACAGTCTCGTTTATCCCGATTTTTAGTTTGGAAGCCCAGGAAGGCCGGTTGTTCCGTCCCTTGGCGTTTACCAAAACCTATGCTATGGGCGCCGCCGCGCTCCTGGCCGTGACTATTGTTCCGATTTTGATGGGATACTTTATCCGCGGCAATATCCCCTCCGAGGATAAAAATCCCATCAACCGCTGGTTGATCCAACACTATCACCCCGTGGTGCAATATGTGCTGAAACACACACGCGCGATATTCATTGCCGCCGGAGTGGTGGTGTTGTTGGGTTTGGTGCCGTTTTTGCGCTTGGGTTCGGAATTTATGCCGCCCTTGTACGAAGGGGATTTGCTGTACATGCCCACCACGCTGCCGGGCATTTCCATTACCAAAGCCAAAGAGCTTTTGCAACAGACGGATAAAATCATCAAACGTTTCCCGGAAGTCCATCACGTGTTCGGAAAAATCGGCCGGGCTGAGACTGCGACCGATCCCTCGGGACTGGATATGGCCGAAACCACCATTATGCTCAAACCTGAAAAGGAATGGCGCAAAGGCATGACCGTGGAGAAACTCATCGCCGAACTCGATCAGGCCGTGCAAATCCCGGGACTGACCAATGCCTGGACCATGCCCATAAAGGCGCGCACGGACATGCTGTCCACGGGCATTAAGACGCCGGTGGGTGTGAAGATTTCCGGCGCGGACTTGGATCAACTGCAGCAAATCGGGCAGGAGATCGAAAGCGTCCTGCGCCGGGTGCCGGGCACATCTTCGGCATTTGCAGAACGGGCCGTGGGGGGAAACTACTTGGACATTGTCATCAACCGTCCGGAAGCGGCCCGCTACGGCATTAATGTCGATGATTTGCACAGTGTCATTGAAACAGCCTTGGGCGGCATGACCATCACGACGACCGTGGAAGGCTTGGAACGTTATCCCGTGAATTTGCGCTACAGCCGCGAACTGCGGGACAATGTGGATTCCATTCGGCGCGTGTTGGTGACAGGGAGCAGCGGGGTTCAGGTGCCCCTGGGGCAGGTGGCGGACATTCGCCTGGCAAAAGGCCCCATGGTGATCCGCAGCGAAAACACCCGGCCCAATGCCTGGGTGTTTGTGGACATCCGGGGCATTGACATCGGCACATACATTCAAAGAGCCCGCAAGGCTATTGCGCAAAAGGTCAAGCTGCCGACCGGGTATTCGATCACCTGGAGCGGAGAATTCGAATACATGCAGCGCATGCAGAAACGGCTCATGCTCGTGATTCCGCTGACGCTGTTCATCATTATTCTAATTATCTATTTAAATACCAAGTCATGGTCCAAAACCACCATTGTGTTGCTGGCTGTTCCCTTTTCATTGGTGGGGGCTTTTGGGTTTGTGTATTTGCTGGGTTACAACATGAGTTTGGCCGTGTGGGTGGGGATCATTGCCCTGGCCGGGTTGGATGCGGAAACCGGCGTGGTCATGCTGCTCTACCTGGACCGGTCGTACGACGAAGCGGTGCAGCGTAAACAGATGAACTCCCTGGAGGACTTGCGCGCGGCCATTGACCATGGCGCGGTCCAGCGCGTGCGTCCCAAGATCATGACGGCTGCGGTCATCATCGCCGGCTTGCTGCCGATTCTCTGGAGTCACGGGGCCGGCTCGGATGTCATGAAGCGGATTGCAGCTCCCATGGTTGGGGGCGTGGTGACGTCGGTGCTCATGGAGCTGGCCGTGTATCCGGTGATTTATTATTGGTGGAAAGGAAAGCAGTGGCTTAAAGGCGAAGGGCGGGGAATAGTTTCAACGCTTGGGCATAAAAAACGTGCCTAGAACCGAAGGGCAAGCATTTTGGGGGATTGAATAGGATCAATCTGGGAAGGAGGTATTCATGAAATTGCTGGGTATCGGAATGTTGCTTTTGGCTTTATTTGCAACCGGTTGCGCGAGCGTGCAATCGGACGATTCGCATCGCGGCCATTCATCAACACAGAATCAAGAAAATATGGGCCATACGGGTCATGGGGGCGGGATGTCCTGCCATTGACCTGCATCCAATCAATTTAAAGGAGAAGAACAAATCATGAATAATTTAAAAGCCGGTATTTTGACGGCAATGCTTATCTTGGCGGTTTCAGGAATTGCAGCAGCGCAACACGAACATGGCGCTGGAATGAGTTCGGATCAGACCATGGGCGGCATGATGATGGGTGGCCACGCAGCGAAGCATGAAGGCATGGACAATTGTGTCGGCCATATTGCCGGAGCCGCGTATGCGGTGCAAAATACCAAAGAAGGCGCCGTCATCACCATCACAGCTTCTGATCCGGCTGTCGTTAAGAAAATTCAGGACAGTGCAAAAAAACTCACAGAAACGAAAGCTGCTGCCTCCAATCCGGATGAAATGGTGGTCTGTCCGGTGTATGGAACCAAAATTAAAAAATCTCAGGCTTTTGATTCTGCGGTTTATAAAGGCAAGACCTATTATTTCTGCTGCGCGGCTTGCAAACCGTTATTTTTAAAAAATCCGGAGAAATACGTAAAATAACCACCGCTTCCGGTTTGAGTATGATTTCACGGTTTGGTGACGGGACATGGCAGGCGTGGCGCGCCGGATACAATTTCGGCGCGCCGTCTTTTCAGAGAGGAAGCCTCTTATGAAACCGGACGAATTCACATTCAAAATTAGAGATGCCGTGTGCGGCATGGAAACCACGTCCGGCAGCCCGTACCGCACGGAGTATGCGGGAAAGATGTATTATTTTTGCAGTGATCACTGTAAGCGGAAGTTTATCAGGACACCGGCACCGTATTTTTCAGGCATGCCTCATCCTGCCGATGATCGGGGAAGCGATGGAATTTATACCTGTCCCATGCATCCGGAAGTAATTCAAGACCGGCCGGGCGATTGCCCGAAATGCGGAATGGCACTGGAACCAATGCGCGCCAAATCCGGGGATCAGGAAGATCCCGAGTTGAAAGACATGGTGCGCCGTTTAGGCCTTAGCACGGCGCTGACTTTCCCGCTGTTGGTTTTAACGATGGGCGCCATGTGGCCCGGCCATTCCTGGATGGCCGGGCTGCCGGGTGCGTTACAGCCGTGGGTGGAATTGGCATTGGCCGCGCCCGTGGTATTTTGGGGCGGGTGGCCGTTTTTTGTCCGTGCCTGGCGCTCACTGGTTACCCGGAATTTAAACATGTTTACCTTGATCGGGCTGGGGGTCGGTACCGCTTTTACCTACAGTTTAACGGCTGTATTATTTCCGGAAATTTTTCCCGCCGACGTAAAGGATATGCATGGCCGTGTGGCTGTATATTTTGAGGCGGCCGCAGGGATTATCACGCTGGTTCTTTTAGGGCAGGTGTTGGAACTGCGGGCGAGGAGCCGCAGCGGCGCGGCGATCAAGGCGCTGTTGGGTTTGGCGCCCAAAACCGCGCGGCGTTTACGGGCCGATGGGAATGAAGAAGATGTTGCCCTGGACGAAGTACACGTTGGAGACCGTTTGCGTGTGAGGCCCGGAGAAAAAATTCCCGTCGATGGAGTGGTTTTGGAGGGTGTCAGCTGGGTAGACGAATCCATGCTGACCGGAGAACCTTTGGATGTGGAAAAAAGCCGGGGCCTGCGCGTGGTAGGCGCCACGCTGAATGGCAAAGGATCTTTAGTCATGCAGGCTGAAAAAGTAGGCGCCTCTACCATGTTGGCCAGGATTGTGGAACTCACGGCACAAGCCCAGCGCAGCCGCGCTCCGGTTCAAAAACTTGCCGATCAAGTTTCGGGATATTTTGTTCCAACCGTGGTCCTGGCCGCGGTGCTGACCTTTGCCGCGTGGATCTGGTGGGGACCCAAACCGCCGCTGGCCTATGCGCTGGTCAATGCCGTGGCGGTTCTGATTATTGCCTGCCCCTGTGCCTTGGGATTGGCCACGCCCATGTCGGTCATGGTGGCCGTTGGGAAGGGCGCTGGAATGGGGGTGTTGTTTAAGAATGCGGAAGCCATTGAAATTCTTCGCAACGTGGATACGTTGGTGGTGGATAAAACCGGGACCTTGACTCAAGGCAAACCCAAAGTCGGCCAAGTGATACCCGCCCCAGGGACGAGCGAACAAGACGTTTTGTTCTGGGCCGCCGGTTTGGAAAAAGGGAGCGAGCATCTATTGGGCGCGGCCATTGTCAGCGCGGCGCAAGGAATCGCATTGGAAACCGGGACTGAAGTACAATCCATCACCGGCCAAGGCATTGCCGGAAAGGTGAAAACCCAAAATGTGGTGTTGGGCAATAGGGCTTATCTTGAGAGTGCGGGCGTCGGTACTCAGGATTGGGAAAAATCAGCTGAAGCCTTGCAGCAGGCAGGGCATACGGTTGTTTACTTGGCGGTGGAGGGAAAGATCATGGGGGTGCTGGGCATCAGCGATCCCATCAAACCCAGCACGTTGCCGACAGTACAAAAACTTCAAGCGCTAGTGTAGTGTTTCTTAAATGGCTTTACATTTGTCATTGCGAGCAAAGCGAAGCAATCTCGCTTTTTCGGAGCGTTTAGAGCTTAAAAACAGATTGCT
>JAGVPM010000078.1 GCA_020052235.1 Candidatus Goldiibacteriota bacterium | reverse complement strand
TTCGGAGCGTTTAGAGCTTAAAAACAGATTGCTTCGTCGCAAAAACGCTTCTCGCAATGACAATCAAATGTAAAGAAGCGTTAGACTCACTACACTAGCGATAAAGCAATATTGCGTTTCAACAGATTAAGATATCAATTAAAAAACTGGCTTTGGAGAGACGAAAAGATGAAAAAAATTGGAGTGCTAGTTCTGGTATTTGCATTCAACAGCGTCTCGGGAGTTTGGGCTGCATTTGGTACCAATGAAGCTGCCAGCATCGTCATAGGCCAGCCTAATATGACTGTTGGAAGCGCTAATCAAGGAAACAGCACACCCGGCGCTAATTCTTTAAATAGCCCGATGAGTGTTTGCAGTGATAACCAACACTTAATTATAGCTGATTACGGGAATAGTCGTGTCTTAATTTTTAACCATATTCCCAATGGCAATAACATGACAGCGGATGTGGTGGTGGGACAACCCAACATGACGAGCAACACCCATAAGCAAGGCGGCATTGGGGCAAACACCTTAAATTGTCCTCGAGGTGTTTACATTGAGGGGCACCGTTTATTCGTGGCAGATTCTCAGAATAATAGAGTTTTGATTTTCAATCAAATTCCAACCACTAATAATGCCAATGCAGATATTGTTATTGGGCAAGCCAATAGTATTACTGGAACTGAAAATCAGGGAAACGGATATACGAATCCAGGCGCTAATACTTTGTTTGGGCCATCCAGTGTTTATTGTGATGGGCAACGTTTATTTATATCGGATCATTTTAACAACCGAATTTTGATCTATAACCAAATTCCAGATCATAATAATGCGGCGGCTGATATTGTCATTGGACAACCTGATATGTTCAGTTGTAACCAAAATCAAAATAATAGCAATCCTGGCGCGAATACGCTTAATCTTCCTTATGGAATAATTGGCGACGGTCAACGTTTATACGCGACCGACTCATATAACAATCGGATTTTGATCTATGACAATATTCCAAATACCCATAATGCGGCAGCCGACCATGTGATTGGTCAAGCTGATATGGTACATAATGGTCCAAATCAGTCTGGAAATTCAGGCGCAAATACTCTTTCAGATCCTTATGCGGCTTATAGTAATGGGCAATCGGTTTATACGGCGGAATGGAGTAATAACCGAGCTTTAATTTTTAACGGCATTCCCAATAGCAACAATGTTTCGGCGGATATTGTAATGGGCCAACCTAGTATGACTGCTAATTGTGGAAATCAAGGTAACTACATGACTCCCGGCGCGAATACCCTAAAAGGCGTTACAAGTATTTTTTGCGACAACTTGCTTTTGTATATTGTCGATTCTGCGAACAATCGGGTATTGATCTATTACCCGATTCCTGCTAATTCTACTCCTACCTCTACCCCGGGACCAGGACACCCTACAGTAACACCCACACCGGCACCTGATTTTCAGGGGCAGGTCATTGATCCCCAATATTTTTATGTCTATCCCAATCCCACGCATGGGGTGAATGTGAAGTTCCGGTTTTTCCTGCCCCAAAGCGCGGATGTGAAAATAAAAATTTACACGCCTACGAATGACTTTGTTTGGGAAACTTCCGGGAGTTATCCTTCGGGCTGGAGCGAGTTGACATGGAATGCTTCGGGCATGGCCAACGGCGTGTACTTATACCTCGGCGAGGCGTCGAATGATAAGGGGCGGGATAGAATCGTGAAGAAGTTGGTGTTGCTGAAATGAGCCTTTTTACACGCAGATGTTTTTCAGGCGGTTTATTGAGCTGCTTATTATTATGTCCGGCCTGGCAGTCCTGGGCAGAAAGCAATAATTACGGGCCTAGTCAATTTCTTTTGCGCGAAGGCGCTGGGGCCCGTGCCAGCGGCATGGGTGGGGCTTTTGTGGCCGTGGCTGACGATGCTACGGCGGGGTATTGGAATCCCGCTGGATTATCGCAAATGGATTTGTATGTTTACCAAGCCGGATTGCAGTATGGTTTTTTACCCCATGATATGAGCACGAGTTTATTAAGCTATGCGTTTTATTGGCCTGGGGCGGGCAATTTTTCCTTGATGTGGATGAATTATTCCATAGCCGATATTGAAGCGCGTGATGAAAACGGCGATCAGCTTAGTTCACTCACCAGCGCGGAGAATGTTTTTTTTCTAAGTTATGGCCGGAAAATGTATGAGTGGGCCAATGGCTTGAGCTTGGGGCTAAGTTTGAAAATGCTGCACCAGGGCATTGATGGGTATTCGGCCTATGGGCCGGGTTTGGATGTCGGCATTTTATGGCAGCCGGTGATGTATTGGGATCATATGGTCGGCGTGAATGTGCAGAATTTACTGCAAAGCGTGCGCTGGAATGATTCTGGGGTGGTGGATGCTTCGCCGGTGAATGTGAAAATCGGAACTGCTTTGAAATTTTTACGCTCCTCGGAAGAGATTTATTTTAACCATCTGATTCAAATCATGGATTTGAATATTTCCGAACATTCCCGCGCGGATTTCCGGACAGGCATTGAGTGCTGGTATACGCGGGACTTAGGGATGCGCGTTGGGTATAATGGCCGGGAGGTCATGGTTGGCGCGTCCTATCGCCCGGAAAATTATGAGATTGATTATGCGTTTCATTATAGTTTGGCGGACCTGCCATATCAGCAGCATCGGGTTTCGCTGCTGCTGCGTTTCAAATCCGCCCCAGTACCGTCCGCCGAGCGCGTGGGGATGCCGGAACCAAAAGAAATCCTGGAACCGGAAGTCGCCGTACACGAAGATTCCACGCCGCATAACGATGCCAATGCACCTAAAATTGCAGCGAAAGTTTTGGAGATTCAGCGTGTTGGGGGAAAAGCCTATAAAGTTATTTTAAATGTGGGCGCAAACCAAGGGATTAAACGGGGTTACGAAGGTTCGCTGATGGATGCCGGAGGCCAGACTGTGGCGGGGATTATTGTACAGCAAGTTGATCCGAAGCTGTGTTTGGCTGAAATTGCCGGGGTGGCGAAAGACGTGCCGAACGATGCGACGGCAATTATCCGGCTGCCGATGATGAAAAAGGAATAAAACAGTAACCCGAATTGATGATCGCAAGGTCGGAAAAGGGCCTGGAGCACGGCAGAGGAAAAGCTGAAGTGATTTACTAAATTATTATTTAATTTATTGATTATAAAAGAGTTATCAGACAAACTTAAAAAGTGGTGTTGCTATGGATTATAGAATTGAAACAGACATTTTAGGCGAGAAAAAAATACCGGCGAAGGTACTTTGGGGAATTCACACGGCCCGGGCCTTGGAGAATTTCACGGTTTCAGGATTTCCCATTCCCGCGCCTTTGATTCACGCTTTCGGTGAAGTAAAACTGGCCTGCGCTAATGTCAATTTTCGCCTGGGTTTTTTGCCTGAAGCCGTTTTTTTGCCCCTCCAGCAAGCTTGTGAAGAAATGCGGCAAGGAAAGCTGGATGAATGGATGGTGGTTGACGCTTTCCAGGGCGGGGCTGGGACCAGCACGAATTTAAATGCCTGTGAAGTTTTAGCCAACCGTGCGCTGCAACTGATGGATAAAACTCCGGGTGAATACCAATTTTGCGATCCCCTGGCGCATGTCAACCTTCACCAATCCACCAATGATACTTATCCGACAGCCTTAAAAATTGCCGTGTTGAAAGAGTTGCAGGCACTGGAAGCGGCGGTTAACCGCAGTCAGGAAGGCTGTCAATCCCTGGAAAAGGAATTTGCCGGGGTCTTGAAGATGGCGCGGACGGAATTGATGGATGCTGTGCCCATGACCCTGGGCCGGACATTCGGTGCCTGGGCCGATGTCCTAAGCCGCGACCGCTGGCGCGTGTTCAAGGCATCGGAACGCCTGAGGGTGGTCAATTTGGGGGGCACGGCCATTGGCACAGGTTTGGGCGCGCCGAAAAAATATATTTTTCAAGTGGTTGAGGAACTCAAAACCCTGACCGGATTGCCCCTGGCGCGGGCGGAAAATTTATTCGATGCCACGCAAAATCATGATGTTTTTGTGGAAACCATGGGCATGCTCAAAGCGCATGCCGCCACGTTGATGAAAATTTCCGGTGATTTGCGGCTGTTGGCCATGGGGCCAGAGGGCGGCATTGCGGAAATCGAATTGCCGGCCCTGCAAGCCGGGTCTTCGATCATGCCGGGTAAGGTCAATCCGGTGATTCCGGAAATGCTGGCTCAAGTCGGCGCCCAAGTCATGGCCGCGGACCAAGCTGTTTCCTGGGCCGTGGCTTCAGGGCAACTGGAGTTAAATGCTTTTTTACCTTTGGTTGCCTTTAACATGCTTATGTCCTTGGATATGCTCACGCGCTCCAATGTTTTGGCGCAAAAGAAATTATTTTCAGGCATGAAAGCCAACCAAGAACATTGCGCTGCCTGGGTGTTAAAAAGCCCGGCCATCACAACGGTGTTGGTTCCGGTGGTGGGATATCAGCACGCTTCCGAAGTGGCGCGTTTGATGAAAGAAAAAGGATTGGGGTTCATCGAAGCGGCGGTTCAGGTTACGGGCATGGACCGGAAGGATGTTGAAGTATTGCTGTCCCCAGCGCGTCTGAATCAATTAGGCTTTGACACTCCTGAAACCCGGGAAGGCAAGGGCGGATGACCACGAAGCAAAGCGGGTTGGATGTTGTTAATATGCAAATGGCCATTCAAAAAGCCCGGGCTGGGGTGCGGTGCGACCATCTATTCGACCTGCGAACCCTGTCCCATGTGTTTGAGCGCATGCCATTGGGCGCGGATTTTCCGCGTGGTTTATGGGGCCACGATTCAGGATGCGGCCCATTTTGGGTTTAATGAATTGAATATTTCCAATGCGCAGTTGGCGGCCATGGGCAAATTGCGGATCAGACTTACCCCGGGATGCATGCAGGATGAATGTTTGGATGTTTTTAAGTTTTGGAAATTGTTGAATAAGCAGAGCGCGTATTAATTCAACACCCCCTTCGCCCTTTTTAGAAACTGTGTTACAACGTTTTTTATTGGCCTTTGTAGGGGCGAACTTTATGTTCGCCCGGGCGATCACAAGGATCGACCCTACATAATGCCTGTGTAAACGCATTGCGACACAGTCTCTAAAGAGGGGGATTGAGGGGGCGTTGATTGAGAAATGAGCTGAACTATGCAAGATACCCCTAAAGGCATGCGGTTGCATATTGGTTTATTCGGCCGGCGGAATGTGGGCAAATCTTCTTTGCTGAATGCTTTAGTCGGGCAGGAAGTTTCGATTGTTTCTGATGTCCCGGGGACCACCACCGATGTGGTCACCAAACCCATGGAAATCAAACCCATTGGGCCGGTATTGTTTTTAGATACGGCCGGCATGGATGACGAAGGGCATTTGGGTTTGAAACGCATGGAAAAAAGCCAGGCGGCTTTTCAGCGGGCGGATTTGGTTTTTATTGTCAGTGCCGGTGAATGGGGAGAGTATGAAACCCGGCTGGTGGCCGAATGCGCGGAAGCGTCCATTCCTGCGATTGTGGTTTTAAATAAATGCGACCAATGGACGCCAACTGAAGCGTTTTTACAAACCGTGCACACTCAGTCGCAGGAAGTGGTTCAGGTTTCGGCGCTTAAAGGAACGGGGTTGGATGAATTGCGGCAAGCCATGGTGCGCAATGCGCCCAAGGCTTTTTTGGACAATCCGGATTTAATCTCGGATCTGATTGGGCCCGGGGATATGGTGCTGCTCGTGGTTCCCATTGATTTGGAAGCACCCAAAGGCCGGTTGATTCTGCCTCAGGTGCAAGTGATTCGCGAGGTCTTAGATTGCGATGCCTGCGCCCTGGTGGTAAAAGAACGTGAATTGGCGGATTCGTTGTTTCAACTGAAAGATAATCCCAAATTGGTCATTACCGATTCCCAGGTCATGCTTAAGGTGGCTGCGGATTTATCCCCGGATATCAAGATGACCAGTTTTTCCGTTTTGTTTGCACGCTGGAAGGGGGATTTGGAGACGTTTGTCCAGGGCGTTCACGCCATTGATACCCTGCCGGTCCAAGCGAAAATATTGATCCTGGAAGCCTGCAGCCATCATCCGATCGGCGATGACATAGGCCGGGTGAAAATACCCCGTTGGTTGCGCCAATATACCGGGAAAAACCTGGAGTTTGTGTATTGCGCCGGGAATGATTTCCCTGCGGATTTGACCCCCTATCACATGATTATTCACTGCGGTGCCTGCATGACCAACCGGCGCGAAGTTTTGGCCAGGATCATGGCAGCGCAAAAGCATAAGATTCCGATTACCAATTACGGTTTGGTTATTGCAAAATCGCAAGGAATGTTGGAACGGATTCTTTCGCCTTTTAAAGCGTAAAGCTTTAAACTTAATCGCACTTGCGGCAGGGAACTGGGATATGTTAAACTCCCTGTCATGCGTTCACTTAACCCCCTTAATATAAAAATTTGGATTCCTGCTTTGGTGGGATTAGGGGTTGGTTTAATTTTTTCTTTGTTCATTCATTGGTTTTGGCCGCAATTATCCGCAGTGATCATGCTGTTTTGCGTTTCAAGTATTACGGCTTTATGCACAGGAGCAGTTACGATTTATGCCCAAAATTTAGGGCTGGGAGAAATTGCCCGTTTATTGAACCGGGTTTCGGAAAAACAAAAAGTTGATCGTTTTTTAGATTCCGGCTACCCCAGCGTACTTAAAACTGAGATTGAATTGGTGCAAACTACCTGGGAATCGGAGTGCCGGAATTTGACCGGTCAAATCGAGGATGCCCGCCGTTTGTTGCAGGAACTTCAAATCCAGCGTTCCGAGACATTATTGCAGATCGAACAATTTTTATCCAAATTTAAAGGCAACGGCCAAGTCAACGATGCGGTCGTGGAACGGTTGAAAAAAATTATCGCGATCAATCATTCGCTTATTTCTTCGGACCAGGAAATGAGCAGTTCGGTGCATGAGATTGCCGCGGATGTAAAAAAAGCCAGCCTGACCGCGAATGAGGGAATTAAAAATGTCGGCGGCGAAATCCGCGCCATGAGCGATTTACGGATCACGGTAGGATCTTCAGCCACCATAATTTCCGAATTGAATGATATGGCCAGGCATATCCAGGAATTTGTCAACCGCATCGGCGGCATCAGCCGCCAGACGCATTTACTTTCCTTGAATGCCGGTATTGAGGCTGCGCGCGCCGGTGAAGCCGGCCGGGGATTTGCCGTGGTCGCATCGGAAATTCGCGCTTTATCTGAAACCGCCAAACAGGCCACCCTGGAAATATCGGGATTGATTCATGACATTCACCGGCGAACCGGGGAAGTTATTGATATCCTGAAAAATACCAATAAATCAGAAGAAAGCATCAAGGTTGTCTATTCCGCCGGAGATACCTTTATGAGCATCGTGCATGAGGTCAAAGATATTGATGCACGCGTCCACCGTGTGGATGAGCTGATTTCCGAGACCTTTACCGACAGTCAACTGGTGGCTAAATTGCTCGATGAATTGAACCGGGGAATGGGGAATTATGGAAGGCGACACCTTGTACCGGGGGTTGGAGGCTGAATTGAGCGAGTTGTTAAGCGTTTGCCGGAGTTCCTTACCAACTAAAAAAATGAGATCACCGGGCAGGTTGGCGGGGTTTTAAAGTATCTGAAAATGGAGAACCCTATGAGCGGATTAACGTTAAGCATCGATATGCTGGGAAACGATCATGAGGTTGCGGTTTTGCGGCTGGCAGGGTTTATTGACACCAATACGGGACCGGTTTTATCCAATGCGCTGGCTAAACTGTTCGACTCCAATCGTTTTAAAATCATTTGTTCGTTGGAAAATGTCAATTATATCAGCAGCGCCGGTTGGGGGATATTTATCGGCGAAATCGGGCGTGTGCGCAACCAGGGCGGAGATTTGAAATTGGCGGGATTGACGCAGGAAGTGGATGATGTGTATCGTGTTTTGGAATTTGACGCCATTTTGAAGAACTACAAGTCAGTGGATGAAGCGCTTCAGCATTTCAATTAATACCCTGCCGCCTGCGGCAGGGACAAATTTGCAGGTTGGCTGGGTGGAAGCCGGGCCTTTGGGAACCAATGGCTACCTGGTATGGGATCCTCAGACCCGGGATGCTTTGATGATTGATCCCGGCGCGCCTTCGGCTGAGGTTGAGGCGTGTTTGCGGGAAAACCGCTTGGCGCTGAAGACGATTGTGAATACCCATGGCCACGCGGACCATATCGGCGGGAATGCCGCATTGAAAAAATCCACCGGGGCGGCAATTTGGATTCATGCCGGAGATCAACGGATGCTGACGAATCCGGCGGCGAATTTATCCTTGGGATTAGGCTGGCCGGTTTTATCGCCTCCGGCGGATGTTTTGATCGATTCCCTGACGACCTTGAAAGTGGGGGAAGCGGTTTTTCGGTTTTTAGAGACACCCGGACATACGCGGGGGTCGGTTTGCCTTTGGACAGGCGATGCTTTGTTTTCAGGCGATACCCTGTTTGCGGGTTCGGCGGGAAGGACGGATTTACCCGGTGGAAATTATCCGGAAATTTTGCATAGTCTGCATCAGTTGCAATCAAAACTTCCGGAAAAACTTCGGGTTTATCCCGGACATGGCGGCGCCACCACCTTGGCGCATGAAATTCAACACAATCCTTTTTTCAAAGAGGCCAGCAATGATGAAAACACATAGCCGCCTGATCATGGCCATGCTGCTCCTAATGGGATTCGTCCCCGGCGCGGCTTGGGCCGAACCCGCAGCCGAAGCGCCTGAAGCATCTCCCAGCCTGCTGACCCGCGAACATATAGAATCGCGGCGGGCCGAGCTTGGTTTTTTGCGTGAAATGGGCGAGGGCGCGTTGTTTACTCTGCAAAGATACGCCACGTTGGAAGCGCTCATTACGGCCGTAGACCGCGGCCAACAGGAAAATCAGGCTTTTCTTATTGGTGCGTCTTCGATTATCCCCGGAGTAGGACAGTTTATAAATGCGGATTACCTCCAAGGCGGTTTGTTGTTGTTTTCAGACAGCATCGCAGGCACAACGGCGAATCAATTGGCTTACACCCGGCATACTAAAAGTGAAATGACGAGTCCGGCCTATTATTCGGTCGTGGCATTAAAAAACGGGATTATGCTCTATGCAACCTTGCACGCGGCGAATTCCAGCTACCGGGCCCGGCATGACCGTACGCGGGCCATGTGGACCGGGATGGCCTCCATCGTACCCGGAGTGGGGCAAGCCATTAACGGCGATTGGTGGGAGGCGGGCGGTTTGGCGGTTACTTGGTTGGTTACGGCCATGCTGGCTGCGGAATTTGAAAATAGCAGTCGTATGGAAAATAAAAATTTAACCGTGAACAAAGACTCGGAATCAACCTGGTCTATTGCACTCTTACCCGATTGCACCGGAGTGATGGTGACGAAACAATGGTGAAGTACTTGTTTTTTAAATTTCCTCTCCCCTTGGAGACTGTGTCACAACGTCTGTCCACAGCCTCTAATCACATTCCCCTCCCCAGGGTTGGTGGGAGGGGATGTAGGGGAGGGGGTT
>JAGVPM010000192.1 GCA_020052235.1 Candidatus Goldiibacteriota bacterium | reverse complement strand
GAAAAAACGCAAAACAGGCTTGAGAGGTAGAAAAGCTTTGACGAAAAAACACCACCTTAAACACACTGATTTATTGTCTAGACAATGGGGAGAGGCTCACCCCTCTCCCTCGCCCTCTCCCCAGCTAACGCCGGGGCGAGGGGATATTATATGATGTTCCTCCTCTTTTTGAGACCGTTGTGACACAGTCTCTTGAGGGAGAGGAGGAACCGCCGTTAGGCGGTGACGGTGAGGGGACGAGCTTTTAAATGCAAAGCTTTTACCCCCTCCCCTGCATCCCCTCCCACCAAATCCTGGGGAGGGGAATATTCGAAAAGCATAATGGGCCTTTTCGCAAAAGAATCAGTTAATTCCGGAGGTTGGGGAGAGCATGGCTTTTTTGAGTGCGCAGGAAAAAATCGCTATCCGGTTGCAATGCTATTTGCCGGCCAACGCCGGAACGCCGGTATGGGGTGATAAATTTTATTGTGACCACATTCAGTCCCCGCTGGGCCAGGCCATGGAATCCTGGAAAGAGCGGCTGCAGCAGGCCGGCTGGTTGCAGCGCGTGAAACATATACCTGTTTTGGGCAGCTCGTTGCAGCGCTTCTACCAGTACCTTACCCGGGTGCGTAAAAAAGTTGCGACCACGGAGTTGTTGAAATTGGAAAGCGCGGAGTTTATCAATGCCATGTACCGTTCGATCCTGAACCGGGATCCTGATCCCGAAGGATTGCAGTATCTGACGAAACTTTTACAGGCGGGGGCGGATAAAAGAAGATTGTTATATGATTTTACGCGCTCCCAGGAGGCGGCTGCATTGAATGTTTGGTTGACCCAAACGGACCGTAAAATTTTGAAGTATCAATTCAAAGAATTTTTAAAATCACTGGGGTTGATCTCGAAAATTTTAAATGCGGCGTATAAACTTTGGAAGCTGCCGCAACGGTTTTATGCCCTGGCATTGACGGTCCAAGAGCTGCAGAGCCGGATCGAAACCGGTGAAAACCGTTTGGGCGGGTTTGAACATATCACTGGCAATCAGCAACGGCAAACCTCAAATGACATCAATGCCGTGCGCGAAGCGCAGCATAAAATTTCCGAGCGCGTGAAACGAATTCAGGGGAATTTGGACAATCCGGATTTGCGCTTAAAAGCGGCTTTTCATCAGGAAAAAACTTTCCGTTCCATTGATTATTATTTGTTTGAGGAAAAGTTTCGCGGGACGCGCGAGGTTATTAAAGACCGGCAGCGCGATTATTTGGGATTTATCCAGACGGCTTGGAAGCAAACGGGGGCTGAATTTTTGGATGTGGGCTGCGGGCGCGGCGAATTCCTGGAACTTTTGAGCGAACAGAAAATTCCCGCCCGGGGCGTGGATTTGGACGCGAAAAATGTCGAGTTTTGCCAATCACGGAGCATGCACGTTGAATGCGCCGACGCTTTGGGCGCTTTACAGGAGCTTAAGGATAATTCCCTGGCGGGCGTAGTGGCGTTTCAAGTGGTGGAGCATTTGGAACCCGATTATTTGAATGAGTTTGTGCTTACGGCCTATGAAAAAACAAAGCCCGGCGGATGCGTGATTTTTGAAACCGTGAATCCGTATAGTTTTTATTCTTTGCGGAGCTTTTATCTGGATATGTCCCATAAAAAACCGCTGCCCCCGGAGACCTTGAAATATTTAATCGAGCAGGCCGGGTTTAAAGATTCCCGGTTTCACTTTATCTGCCCGGTTGAGCAGGAACAAAAGCTGCAGGGAACGGATGAAAACACCCGGAAATTGAATCAAATGCTCTTTGATTATCAAGGGTATGCCATCATTGGTGTTAAATGAACCATCTTTCCTGGAAGCTGCAGGTCAAGCGCTTTTGGCCCTATCTGGCCGGAGCCATAGTCACACCGTTGATCTGGGGCTGGTTCTACGGCCGCAGGTTTAAAATATCCCTCGACATTCCGATTTCCAATCCCCTGGATTTATGGGTGGACTTCGCGCACATCAAGGCTTTGATCAGCGGGGAATGGTGGCCTTTTGGCGCGCGCATCATGCGGCACATCGGCGCGCCCTTTGGTCCGGTTTACATGAGCAGCGATTACCCGTTGCCGGAACAATTGCAGTATTTTATATTGCGCATCATAGGCTTTTTTTCTTCCAACCCCTTTTGGGTTATTAATCTTTATTATCTGCTCGGGTTTATCTTCGTAGTTTGGGCTACGATTTATGCATGCCGTCGTTTGCGTATTTCCAGTGAAATCGGGCTGGTTATTGGTGTTTTGTTTGCTTTTTTGCCTTACCATCCTCTGCGTTATGCGCACATTATGCTGGCGTCTTATTATTTAATCCCAATTGCCACCGTGCTTTTGGTTTGGCTGTGGTCCGCCAAGGCATTATTTCCGCTCGCAACAGGCTCTAAATTGTTTTGGAAACACTGGGACCGGCGCAGTTGGTTTGCCCTGGGGGCTTGCCTGCTCATCGGATGGTGGCATGTGTACTATGCTTTCTTTTTTTGTTTGTTTGCGGGAACCGCAGGCGTGAGCGCCGCTTGGTACCGGCGGCGCTGGCAGCCGGCCATCAGCGCGGGAATTATGCTGGGGTTGGTGGCGGCGGCTTTGGGCGTGGCCATGCTGCCTACTTTTATCGGACAGTTGAAGTATGGAAAAAATCACGAAGTGGCGCACCGGCAAAGTTGTGAAACGGAAATGTACGGCCTGAAATTGGCCAATCTCATGGTGCCGGTGCCCACGCACCGCATGAGCATTTTCCGCAAAGCTTTTTCCGCGCGCTACCAATCCGGCACTCCCACGGTGGAAGGCGTTTGCGAGTATATTGGGTTTGTGGGTGTGATCGGGTTGCTGGGAATTTTGGCCAGTGTGTGGATGATCCGGCGGCAGGGTTCGCTGGGGGTTAAGCTTTCGGTTCTGACCGCAACCGGCATCATCTATGCAACCATCGGAGGCTTGTCGTCTTTGTTTGCTTTTTTGGTGACCCCCATGATGCGGTGCCCCAACCGGATTAGTCCTTATCTGGCGTTTTTTGGGTTATTGTGGGTGGCGTGTATTTTTCAGAAATTTAAAACCCGGACAGATAAAAAATGGCTTTATTATACTGTCCTTACCGGTGTACTGGTTTTTGGGATTGTTGATCAGATGATTCCCAATGTAGTGTTTATTATTGATGAAGCCGAAATACACTCGGATCAAACTTTTATTCAAGCCATTGAAAAGGAAATTCCCGGGGGTACGGTGCTGCAATTGCCGTTTGTGAAATTTCCCGAACAACCAGTACTTAATGAAATGCGCGATTACAGCCATTTGCGGGCTTATGTTTACTCCCAGGGTCTTTTCTGGAGTTACGGGGCTCTTCATGGCCGCCCGGCTTCGGATAATATTGAAGCATTGAGCCGTGAACCGCTGGATTTGGCAGTTATACGCAAAGCCGGGTACACGGGAATTTATATCGACCGTTTTGGGTATCCCGGGCATAAGCCGCCGGCCGAGGCCCAGTTGATCCGGGAATTGAAGCAAGCACCGCTGGAAAGCCGGGATAAGCGGATGTGTTTTTTTAAGTTGTAATTAGTGGGTTATCGTCCAACACAGGTCTTGTCAAATTTACGCGAATATTGGATAATTACACCTTTAAATTTTCGTGAGGGAGGATAGCCGCATGAAAGTGGTTATTTTGGCCGGGGGCAAAGGCACCCGTATCAGCGAGGAAACCCAGACGGTTCCCAAACCGATGATTGAAATTGGGGGCAAACCGATTCTTTGGCATATCATGAAAACGTATTCCCATTACGGATATAATGAATTTGTTATTTGTTTGGGGTATTTGGGCTATGTGGTGAAGGAATATTTTTCGCACTATTTCCTGCACATGAGCGATTTGACCATTGATTTGAGCAAGAACGAAATGGAGATCCACAACAATACGTCCGAGCCGTGGAAAGTGACGCTGGTGGAAACCGGCCCGGAAACCATGACCGGCGGGCGCTTAAAACGCGTGCAGCAGTACATTGGCAATGAAACGTTCATGATGACCTACGGCGACGGCGTGGGGGCCGTGGATATTGCAAAACTCGTGGCCGTGCATAAGAAAAAGAAAAAGCTCGCCACCTTGACGGCCGTGCAAAACGCCGGGCGTTTTGGGACATTGGAATTAAATAAACAAGATCAGGTGAAAACGTTTTTGGAAAAACCCATGGGGGAATCCTCCTGGATCAATGCGGGTTTTTTTGTTTTGGAACCTGAAGTGTTTTCCTACATCAAAAAAGGCGACGCCGCCATTTGGGAGCGGGAACCTCTGGAACAATTGGCAAAAAAAGGGCAAGTCAACGCGTTCCGGCACCCGGGTTTTTGGAAACCCATGGATACGCTGCGCGATAAAATCGAGCTGGAAAAAATGTGGCATTCACGGCAGGCGCCGTGGAAGGTGTGGTAAAGGCTTAACCACAGAGGACACAGAGGAAATCAAAATAGAATAATTGGGAAAATAAATAACAAATACATATAGAATGAAAAAACAGGAAATTGAAAAATAAAAGAAGAATAATTAAGAGGATATTTAAGCATGGAATCATTGGCTGCGGAGAAAGAATTTCCTTCAAAGGCTGTTACAGAAAAGGTTATTGCCTGTTGTATGGAAGTTCATTCAGCTTTAGGGCCGGGATTGCTTGAGAGTGTATATGAAGAAGCTTTAGGTCATGAGTTTAAACTTAGAGGAATTATATATGAACGCCAAAAAGAAATTGGCTTGAAATATAAAGGAATTTCTATTGGAAATCATCGCTTGGATTATTTGGTTGAAAATGAAGTGATTTTAGAATTGAAAGCTGTTGAAGCTATGAATAGGATTTTTGAAGCACAACTATTGACGTATTTAAAGGCCTTAAATAAAAAAGTCGGATTGTTAGTGAATTTTAATGTTGAACACTTAAGAAGCGGGATCAAACGCTTAGTTTTATAATAAAAACATTAACCACAGAGGACACAGAGGAAGACAAAAAGCAGTGTTTTTAAAGGGCACTTCTAAACCGGGATTATGGCAAGTAAAAAAATCATAAGCAATATATTTGATTTTTTGTTTTCCCGAAAAGAGATTTCCTCTGTGTCCTCTGTGGTTAAAGCTTGTTAATATAATTTTTGGAGTGTGAAATGGCAAATTTTTGGAAGAATAAACGGGTATTGGTAACAGGGCACGAAGGGTTTTTGGGTTCGAATCTTACTTTGAGGCTGGTGAAATCCGGCGCCAAAGTGGTGGGCTTGGATATTTTGACCAAACGCAAGCACACATTGTTTACACCGGCCGAATACCGCAGCTTTAAAACTGTCAAAGGCAGCGTGGCCAACTATGCGTTGGTGAAGAAAATTATTGATGAAAACAAAATCCAGGTGGTGCTTCACTTGGGGGCCGAAGCCATTGTCGGGCGTTCGCTTAAAGATCCGGTGGACACGTTTAAGTCCAACATCACCGGCACCTGGAACATCATGGAAGCGTGCCGGCTGTCCAAAACAGTGCAATCCATTGTAGTGGCGTCGAGTGATAAAGCCTATGGCAGCCACAAGGTTTTGCCTTACAAAGAAGATGCCCCGTTGATCGGGAATCATCCGTACGATGTCTCCAAAAGCTGCACGGATTTGATTGCCTATACCTATTATCATACCTATCAGTTGCCGGTTGGGGTGACCCGCTGCGGCAATATTTACGGGCCCGGGGATTTCAACTTCTCGCGCATAATGCCCGATGCCATGCGTTGTTTGGCCAATGGCAAAACCCTTTCCATCCGCAGCGACGGTAAATTCACGCGCGACTATGTGTATGTGGATGATATCGTATCTGCCTACATGTTGTTGGCGGAAAAATTACCTGCGAAGAAATTGGGCGGGGAAGCGTTCAATGTCAGTGACGAGAATCCCATTACCGTGCTGACGGTGTTGGATAAGATCAATAAATTGGCTGGGAAGAAGTTGAACTATGAGATTCTCAACCGGGCCAAATATGAAATCAAGGATCAGTATTTGGCTTCGCAGAAAGTACGCCGCGTTTTAGGCTGGAAGCCCACGGTGACTTTGGAGCAAGGGTTGAAAAAGACCATTGACTGGTACTTGGCTTACTTCAAGGTTCACGGCGTGCCTAAGGATTGACTTTACATGTGCAATTTGTAGGGAACAGGCATGCCTGTTCCCTACGGAAGTGCCGGAAAGAGGAATTTGGCTTCTTCGCGCAAACTGTCCAGTGAGGACATCGTAGGATGGTACCCGATTAAGGTTTCGGCTTTCCGGCTTAAGGAATAATAATTTGCCTTGCTGCCCGTGGGCGAGGTGTTGCGGGAAGTTTCATCCACTTGATAATCTAATTCGTAATGTTCGCGGAAAAAATCCAACACTTCAAATTTGCCGATGGGTTTTAAACTGTACATGTCCAGGGCTGCATTGATATGGGACTGCGCCAGGCACAATTCCAGGCAGGCCGTGAGGTCGCGGAAGTGGACGAAGTCGCGCATGAAATTTTCCGGGCCGGTGCGCAAGGTTGTCCGGGTCCGGATGGCGTGAATGATGCCGTTAAGAAAATATTTTTGCCCCGTGTCCGTGAAGCGGCTGAAATATCCGAAAATTCTCAGGTCCACGATATTGAACGCCGGCCGGGCGCGATGTTTGGCTTCGGAGTTGATTTTGGCTAAGCTGTAAAAATGCGCGGGGGAGAGCCGGTTGACCGGGACGGCGTTCGCCGTCTCGTCGTTGGCCGGTGTTGAAAAATCCGGGCCGTACACGGCGCCGCTGCTGAAATGGATATAATGCGCGGCTGGGTGCGCGGATAAATAATTTAAAATGAGATCGTCATATTCTTCCGTAAGGGAAAAGATTTCTTCCGGATGTTCGGCCAAGCGGGTGGGATTGCCGATGCCCACGCAGTTAATGACCGCATCAGCGTCAAAGGCGCCGAAATCCGAAAAGGGATGCACATGGACTTCAGGGAATAATCCGTTTTCCTGTAGAAAGCCGGTCAGGCGGTCGGCAGAGCGCGCAAAGGCATGCAGCTCGGACGCCGCCGCGCCCTTCCAACCGAAGAGCAGTCCTTTGGCAATATGCCCAGTGGCGCCTAAAATAGCGATTTTCTTTTTCATGGCTAGACCACGAGCCCCACTTTCTAAAAAAATAACCACAGAGGACACAGAGTAAAACATATACGGGGTTAAAGCCAACGTGCTTATACTGGACCCCGGTTTTCACCGGGGTGACGACAATATTATATTTTATTTTCCTCTGTGCCCTCTGTGGTTACCGATTTTTAATGAGCGCCGGTGATTTTCTTTTCGCCGGTCGACGGTTTCACGATCATGTTGGCCAGGTATTCTTCCCGGCTCAGGAACGGGAACATGTCTTCATACGGCTTGGAGACCAGCGTGCCGTCAGGTTTTTTCTCCGAGGACACGCGCGGAACAATCAGCTGCCATTCCGGGGTCATGACATCGCAGATTACCGGGCCGGGCATATCGAGCACGGCCTGGATTTTTTGCTCCAGGTTTTCCGGCGAGCCGATGCGCACCCCGGGGATGCCGTAGGCTTCCGCGATTTTCAGGGAATCCGGGCACCAGACGCCGGTCTCGGGACCTTCGCCGATCAGGCGGCCTTCCATTAGGTTTTTCTGGGTGAAGCGGATCAGCAGATAGCCGTTGTTGTTGAAAATGAAAATTTTCATGTTCAGGTTGTTGTGCTTGATGGTGGCCAGTTCCTGGATGTTCATCTGCAGGCTGCCGTCGCCGGTGATTACCAGCGTGCGTTTGCCCTTGTTGGCCAGGCACGCGCCTAGGCCAGCAGCCCAATAACCCATGGAGGACAAGCCGCCGGTGGTGAGGAAGCGTTGGTTCTTTTTGACTTTCCAACTCTGACAGGCGACGTGAAAGCAGGACCCCTGGTCCACTAAGATTATGTCGTCGGAAGTTGAAAGTTTGGTAAGTACATACGTGAAGTAATAGGAGTTCACGGGTTTCTCATTCTTGTATTCTTCCAGCATGACCGGATAACGGTGTTTCCAGCTCTGGCAGGTTTTTACCCAATCGGAATAATCTGGGAAATATTCGTTGACTGCTTGCTTGAGTAATTCGTTTATAAAGAGTTTAACGTCGTTTTGGATTTTAACCTGGATTTCAACCTTGGGTTTATCCAACTCCTCCCGATCAATGTCCACCATGACCTTAGTGGCATTTTTACCGAAGTTTTTAGGATCGTGGCCCACTAGGGCGGAAGCTAAACGTGAACCCAAGGCGAGGATTAGGTCTGCGTTTTGGATGGCGAAATTGGCGGAACGTTCACCGTAATTGCCCGGCCGACCTATGTACAGGGGGTGTTCGCTCTCGATTAAATCAATACCCAGGCGCGACGTAAGGGTGGGGATGTTGAAGCGGGCGATGGCCTTCATGAATTCATCTATCGCATGCGCGCTGCGCACGCCTTGGCCAGCAATGACAATCGGGCGTTTGGCCTGCTTGAGCAGGCGTAGGGTTTCAGCCACGTCTTTTTTCAATTGATCTATAGGCAAATTGGAAGGCGGAGGTGTGTAATCGGAAAGCAGGTTTAAGGGCACTTCCATGCGCTGCACATCCAGGGGCACATCAATCCAAACCGGGCCGGGACGTCCCGTGGTGGCCAGATGATAAGCCTCGCCCATGTAGATTGAAATTTTACTAGGATCGTCAATGGTCATAAAGCGCTTGGTGGCGTTTTCTACCATAGGCTTGATGTTGATGCTTTGGATGCCGTATTGGCGAATTTTGGTCTTGGCCTGGTATTGCACGCAGTTTAACGCGGACTGGCCGGAGATGATCATCATGGGGGCTGAATCGGTCCAGCCGCCGACCAAGCCATTGGTGGCATTCATGCTGCCCGGACCGGCCGTGACCAAAGCCACGCCCAGTTTGCCGGTGATGCGCCCGTAAGCTTCGGCGGCCATGGCCGCGGCCTGCTCGTGGTGCGTGCAAATGACCTTGATGGTGGGATGCTTGTACAAGGCGTCAACTAAGAACATGGCTTGGCCGCCGGAAACCATAAAGACCGTGTCCACGCCCCGGTCGGTCAGGAATTTGAAAATATAATCGGAAACCCGCATTGGATTAAACCTCGCTTTTTAAAATATTCCCCTCCCCAGGATTTGGTGGGAGGGCAAGAACTAGTTACAACAATGATTCCAGCTCGTACACATCCTCGGGCTTATTTTGTTGCGCCAGGTTCATGGCCACGTCCACGATGAAATCTTCCTGCCCGCCGACGATTTTGCGTTTGCCCAGCTCGATGAAAATATCGCGCGGATCCACGCCAAAACGCACTGAGGCTTTTTTCACATGCGTGGCAAACGCGGAAAAGACACCGGCCAAGCCGCTGATTAAGCTGATGGACGTGATTTCCTGGGGCTTGGTCATCAGTTTGGCGACAATATCCTCGCTGACGTCCATGAGCCGGTAAAGGTCCAAACCGGTTTCCATGCCGACTTTTTGCAGCAGGCCTGCGAGCACTTCAAGCTGGCAGTTGCCGGCGCCTGCGCCGAAGCCCCGCAGGGTTCCGTCGATGATGGTGGCACCCGACTGGAGCGCCAGGAGCGAGTTGGAAACGCCCAAACCCAAATTGTTATGTGCGTGAAACCCGACGCGGATGTTCAAGTTGGAAGACAAGTGGCTCATGGTTTTGGTAACCAGATCGGGAGTGGAGGCTCCGGCAGAATCCATGATGACAATGCCCATGGCGCCGTAACTCTGCATTTTTTGCGCTTCCAGGAGCAGGCGTTCGGTGGTGGTCATGTGGTACATCATGAGGATACCGTAGGCGTCCTTGCCCTGCTTGCGGACATACTCAATATGCTGCTGGGTGACATCGGCTTCAGTGCAATGCACGCCCACGCACACCAGGTCCACGCCCAAATCCAGGGCGCGGGCAAGATTGTCCTTAATGGTTCCAAAACCCGGAATGAGAAAAACACCCAGTTTGGTTTTTTTCAATTCGCGGCGGGCCGTGGAGAGCATGACTTCGTCCGTGAGTTTGGAAAGGCCAACCTGCAAAGACGAGGCCCCAAGCCCGTTGCCGTGGCCTACTATGACCGTATGCAGCCCGGCATCGTCGATTTGTTTGCAATAGGCGCTGATTTGTTCTTCGGTTAATTGATGCGCAATGGCGTGCGAGCCGTCGCGCAGAGTGGAATCGAAAAATAAAAGGTTGCTCATGAGGCACTCCCTTCCTTGAGCCCGAGCTTGCGCTGGGCGTACACTTCCGCAATGTTCAGCGCCGCGCAGGTGATAATGTCCAAATTGCCGGAATAAGCCGGAAGGTAGTCTCCCAAGCCCACCACTTCGATCATGGTCGTGAACCGGCCGCTTTCGGCCACCGGTTCCTGCACCAAACGGTAACCGGGGACATATGCCTGAATTTTCTTAACCATCGCATGGATGGCGGCTATGAGTTCAGCTTCTTTGAATGTTCCCGAAGTGCGGGCGTAAATGGTGTTGCGCATAATCACGGGCGGATCGGCCGGGTTCAGGATAATGATTGCTTTGGTGTTCGGCACCCCGGTAAAGTGAGACAAGGCCTCGCGGGTGGTTTGGGTGAATTCATCCACATTGACGCGGGTGCCGGGACCGGCTGATTTGGAGGAAATGCTCGCGACAATTTCAATGTACTCAACGTCCGGCTGGACTTGCTTGATGGCGTATGCGATCGGGATGGTGGCCTGACCGCCGCACGTGACCAAATTGACATTGTCGAGTTTCAGGCATTCTTCCAGGTTAATGACCGGCACGCACATTTTACCCACCTGCGCCGGGGTAAGGTCGATGGTGAATTTGCCCAGTTTTTTCAAAATGGGGGCGTGCATCAAGTGGATCTTAGCTGACGTGGCGTCGAAAACAATGTCGCAGCAGTTCGGATCGGCATCAATGGCCCGGATGGATTCCGTGGATGTGCGCACACCCATGGCTTCGGCGCGTTTGACGCCTTCGGAATCGGGGTTGCGGCCCGCAAACATGCCGCATTCCAATACTTTGGAGCGTTGAACCTTGACCAAAAGGTCGGTTCCGATATTACCCGTACCAATAATGCCGACTTTGATTTTGTTCACAGTCTAACCTCGTTCTCCCGCATGGGTAAAAATCAAAAAACAGCGGGAAATTTTATTGGGATAGACTACCATGAAAGCTCAAAACCTGTCACGTTTTTTGTGCATCCTTTATCTGCTTGAAGAAAAAGATTGTTTTTGCTATGCTGGCCGCAATTCTCTGGTGTTTAAAACGGGGAAATCCAGGGGTAAAATTAACTTTTTAGTGGTTTAAAATCGCCACAGAGGACACAGAGGATAACACAGAGGTCACAGAGGTTTATGAAAGATCAAATGTTTTATAGGTTAACCTCGATTTTCCTCTGTGACCTCTGTGGTTAATTTTTTGTGGTTAAATTTTCAAGGATGGTACTGATTCATGAGCAATGAAAAGCAGTTGCGGAAGGAAATTTTTGACCGGGTTAAAAAGATTTCAGTCCTGCGCAAGCAGCAAGAGTCGTTTGTGCCTGGAAAGAGCCTGGTTAATTACGCCGGGCGCCTTTATGATGCGGATGATATGATTCACGCCGTGGATGCTTCCCTGGATTTTTGGCTTACGGCCGGGCGCTATGCCCAGCAGTTTGAGAAGGAATTTGCGGAATTTGTGGGTGTGAAACACTGTTTGCTGACCAATTCCGGGTCGTCGGCCAATTTGCTGGCCATGACTGCGCTGACCTCGCCGCTGCTCAAGGAGCGCCAGGTAAAACCCGGGGATGAAGTCATTACCACGGCCTGCGGGTTTCCCACGACCTTGAACCCGATTTTGCAAAACAATTTGGTGCCGGTTTTCGTGGATGTGGAATTAGGCACGTACAATGTGCAAGTGGAAAAATTGGAAAAAGCCGTTACCCCCAAAACCAAGGCGATTTTCGTGGCGCACACTTTGGGCAATCCGGTTAATTTAGACGCCATCCAAAAGGTGGCGAAAAAGCACAAACTTTGGTATCTGGAAGACAACTGCGATGCGTTGGGTTCGACCTACGGCGGGCGCAAGACAGGCACGTTTGGCGACATTGCCACTTGCAGTTTTTATCCCGCGCATCACATGACCATGGGAGAAGGCGGCGCGCTGTTGACCAACAACGCGTTGCTGCGCCGGAGTATCCTCTCGTTCCGCGACTGGGGACGCGATTGCTGGTGCGAACCCGGGCATGACGACACCTGCAAGAACCGTTTCTGCTGGAAAATGGGCGATTTGCCATATGGATACGATCATAAATACATTTACTCGCATATTGGGTACAATTTGAAAGTAACCGACATGCAGGCAGCCATCGGCGTTTCCCAAATGAAGAAATTGCCCGGGTTTATCCGCGCGCGGCAGAAAAACTTTGCCACTTTGGATAAAATGTTTTCAACGTTTTCCGAGTATCTCTTGATTCCACGTGCCACAGCCAAGAGCCGGCCCAGCTGGTTTGGTTTCCCCGTGCTGGTCAAGGACAACGCGCCGTTCGAGCGTGCGGATATTGTCCAGCATCTGGAGGACAACCGCATTGCCACGCGCATGCTGTTTGGCGGAAATTTGATCAAGCAGCCCGCGTATGCGAAATCCAAATACCGCGTGGTAGGTACGTTGGAGAATACGGATAAGGTGATGAATAATCTCTTCTGGATCGGGGTGTACCCGGGCATTACGGCTGAGAAATTGAAATACATTGAGAAAGTGCTCAAGGCGTTCATGGCGAAATATTAATAGTTGGTTAAATATTCCCCTCCCCAGGATTTGGTGGGAGGGGATGCAGGGGAGGGGGTGAAGGCTTTGTGTTTAACGGCTTATCCCCTCACCTGCATCCTCTCCCACAAGAGACTGTGTCACAACTGTCTCAACGAGAGGAATGAGCATCATATAATATCCCCTCTCCCCGGCGTT
>JAGVPM010000024.1 GCA_020052235.1 Candidatus Goldiibacteriota bacterium | reverse complement strand
CCCCTCACCCTCTCCCTCTCCCGCAGCTAACGCCGGGGAGAGGGGATATTATATGATGCTCATTCCTCTCGTTGAGACAGTTGTGACACAGTCTCTTTGTTAAAGAGGGGGAGCGAGGGGGCGTTCATCAGGACTCCGATTTTACTCCGCACTCGAAAACAGCCTGCACCGCTATGCCGCCCGCATGAATGATTTCCCCGCGTATCAGGCAACGGCCGGCTTGTTCTTGAATCTTCACGTCGGCCGTATAGGAGCAAGGCGGGCGCACTTGGGCTTGAAATTTTGCGGAGCGGACGGATTTAAGACTCCAGGCGCGGCCGGGAATCAGTTCCGCGACCTGCCACAAACTTTGCAGCAGGTACACGCCGGGAACCAATGGGTATTCGGGAAAATGGCCTTTGAAAATAGGGTGTTCACTCGCAAACGCAAATTCAGCCGTATAGTGGTTTGGCTCCGGCTGGGCGATAGTGCCTTGCAGAGCATTGCGTATATCCGAATGAATATTCATGGCAGGGCGGGATATTCCAAATCAGCATCCGCTTGAGAAGCAACTACGGCATTGGCTAATTTAAGTTCTACGGTGTCAGACTCGATTCTCAAGGTCAGCGCCATAGGCGGCTGGCCGACTGGCCCGGCTTCACTCTTCTCCCAATGAACACGCCCGCTTTGCGGGTCATGAAAAAACATCAAACGGGAAATTTGTTCCATCAGCAAACCGTCAATATTTTCCGCTCCTTGACGGTATTGCGTGCGTATGGTCCCTGCGGGAGTCATGCGGATAAGCACATCATACAGCGTTGCACCGAACACATCAATACCCACGGCGCGCACCGCGCGCTCCCGGCGCACCACCAAGCGCACCAATTTTGCAGGCCGGTCATACCCCACCGCAGGCCGGTTTGAGCTCCAAATGTAGTCAGCGGAAAATTCCACGGGACCGCTCCAAGCCATGGCTGGTGCTGCCGGAATCACGGTGGTATTTTTCGGTGCAGTCGTACAACCGGCTGCTCCCAAACCCACACCCGCCACCAGCAGGCAGACTATCCGTTTATTCCGCCAAACGCCTTGCGAAAAAAAATTACAAAACGAATTGCCTAGGTTCACTTTACGGTTTTGCTTCATGCGTTGACAACCATTCATTCGCAGGCATGGGTTCATTGACTACGATTTTAGAAAATGTAATCCGCGTTGTATCGCCGGTTCCTTCGGTTAATACCAAAGTTTCCACCACATTCAATTGTTCGCCGAATGTCATATCCAGCTTAGAAATAAATTTGCGCATTCCCGCATGCTTGGGCACCAGATGCACGCACACCGGGGGCCCGGCCTCAGTCGAAATGTCGTACGCCTCGTTGGTTGCAAACGCCTGGCCGGAAAGCCACATCTGCAACTGGTGCATGGTTTCCGCCAGTACCGGATCCGGGCCGTCATTTTTAAGCGTCCAATGCCCCGGGGTGTCCTGCAAATATCTTACCGCGGATTGCCCGTCATAAACCACCGCCGCTTTAAACGGCGCGACAATTTCCCAGCATACCCGGTTGGGTTTTTCAAACAACAAACGCCCCTGCGTTTTTATTGGAGCGCTTAAAAAAGCCACGGTTTTGACACTGGTAAAATCCGCGGCCAACGTAGTCAGAGCCGCGGTTTGTTTTTGAATGGCCGCCAGCCTTTCCAAGTCTCCGTCCGTAGCCCGGGACAATCCCGGCAGGGCACACAGCGCTAAAATCACAAAAAGTGCGTGAATGCTAGGCTTCATTATTATAACCCTCCGTCTCGAACATATCATCCAAACGCTGAAATTTAAATCCGCGTTCACGCAGCTTGGCTATCACCTGGCGCACGGTTTCCACCACACGGTCCGGGCCGAAATCAGCCGTCCGGTAGTAACACTCGTGCAATAAAATAACCGATCCATTGCGCGCTTCCTTGGCCACGTGTTCGGCAATCAATTTCGGATCGCGGTACAGCCCTTCCAAACCGCGCACATCCCAGCCAACCGGGGTAAGCTTTAATTTGCGAAACGCCCTATTCAATCCCGGCCGCCCTACGGAAAAAGGCATGCGTACATATTTTGGTTTGTTTCCGATTAGCTTCGCCAAAATTTCGCTGGCACGGGCCAATTCATCACGAATGGCAAACACAAATTGAAACGGCCAAGTTGAACTATGATAGTAGGAATGATTCGCTATCAAATGTCCCTTGGATTCGGCGCGCTTAACCAGCGCCGGATTCGCTTCCGCAGCCTGGCCGATCATAAAAAACGTAACTTCGACTTCTTCTTTTTCCAACAAAGCCAGCAGTTTAGGCATAACTTTAGGATCCGGCCCGTCGTCGAAGGTCAAGGCCACGCACCCTTGATCCGCTGGCCCGCGATTAAGCGAGGTAAAATAAAAATTCATTTGCGGGAAAGCCGAACCCAGGGCTAAAACACCAATATATATTAGGAATAATCCAATAAGGAGCAGCAGGCGTGTGAGTGGATCCTCGGCCAAAACCCAAGTGGTTCCAGCCAAGCTTAATGTCCATAGCGTTGTATAGGCAAACCAACTCATAATTTAATAATCACCCACGAACAAGTTTCGACTTGGCAGCGATTATAGATTAAAACTACGTTTCTGTGCAGATTTTTTTTAATGTTTTTGTAAAAAAAATCAGGAAATTCATATGTAGCTTTCAAATAGGCTGCGCCTATAGCTATTGCCATGGCCGAAGCTGTGGGATAAAACCCGGTCCAATCCAAATACGGCCAAATTTCCCGGCCTCGGGAATTTTCCCAGTCTGCCATCACCCTGGGGGTAAACGTGTCATTGGGTCCCAAACCCGCCAGCACCAAGGATATGTTTTCCCAGGATAATTGATGTTGTTGCAGAGTTTTAGTAATACACTCGCGCTCTTCCTCGGGTGTTTCCCGGCCGCTGAGCTTTTTTACGCAGACATCGGCCACAATTGGAATTCCCGGAGCCGCGGGGCCGGTTACCAAGGCAGCAGCTCCCTCCCCAGGTATTCGGCGCTTGCGCCAGGTTCCAAAACGCGCCAAGACGGCATGCAAAAGCGGATGCCATTCATCAGCCCCCAAAACCACCATGCGATCTTCCTGACCCTGGCTCAAACGCCGACTGGCCACGATCAAAGCCTGCTCAAAACTCGTGTGGTCATGGGTCAGGGTCAGATTAAACCCGCGCGCCTGCAAGGCCATTGCCGCGTGAGTGTTGGCAGCGTTGTGGACCGAATAAATAAAATTGGCCGGTTGCGGTTCCGCTTCTTGACGCCGGATCATATTTTCCATAAACGAGGCCGTATGCGCCAAAGAGCCATAAGCCGTTGCTCCCACGATGCCCAAACGTTCGGGAGCCGTGGATTCCAAACCATGCATGGCTTCCTGCGCGGCGGCAATGCTCATTTTTAACCAGGGGCTGAACCGGCGGCCGCCGGGCAAGGCCGGTGCCGGAAGTTCCGGCGCAAAAATCCCCCGCACCCCCGCGCGTTCGCGCCCAGGCGGGTCGGCCGCGTGCAGGGCTCGCACCACGGTTTCCATGCCCACACCCATTCCGCCGGCCGCGCCGATTCCATAAATGCCAAAAGGCCGCATACGTCTCCTGGAAAAAAATGCGTAAAAATCATTGCCTACGATTAACTAAAATTCCCCTCCCCAGGATTTGGTGGGAGGGGATGCAGGGGAGGGGGTAAACGTTTGTGTTTAAAAGCTTATCCCCTCACCTGCATCCTCTCCCACAAGAGACTGTGTCACAACTGTCTCAACGAGAGGAATGAGCATCATATAATATCCCCTCTCCCCGGCGTT
>JAGVPM010000125.1 GCA_020052235.1 Candidatus Goldiibacteriota bacterium | reverse complement strand
TCCGCTTCGGCTTTAACCTCGGCTGAGGAGTTGACGTACGCCACCACCGCGGCGCCGGGATGTTCCCGGCGCGCGTTGCGCACATCTTCGGCCGCGACCGTGTCCGCCATGGGGCACCCGGCCTCCAGTACCGGCAACAACACGGTTTTTTGCGGTGAAAGAATCTTGGCGCTCTCAGCCATGAAGGTTACGCCGGCAAATACGATAACCGGGGCTTGGGTTTGCGCCGCGATCCGGGAAAGCTCCAATGAATCACCGGTGTAGTCTGCGGCATCCTGAACTTCGTCCATTTGATAATTATGCGCCAAAATGACGGCCTGCCGCTGCGCTTTCCAATGCTGCAGCCGCATCCGCGCTTGTTCCAAGGTTTCTGAGGTAGGAGCCGGGGCGTTTTTCATACCGCTTTCCCCTTATGACCCGCCGGCAGCTTGCCATACGGGCGGACCAAGTCCACCCGTATCTCGGTAATTTTATTTTGTTTGTCCACAAACACCACGCGGGGCTGAAACGAGCTTAATTCGGCATCCTCCACTTCCGAGTACGCCAAAATGATTACGCGGTCGTGTTTGGAAAAAAAACGGGCCGCCGCGCCATTGATGCGGATCTGTCCCGAACCGGCCCGCCCGGCAATGGTGTAGGTTTCCACGCGCGCGCCGTTGTCCAGGTTGAGCACGTGCACATGCTCGTAGGGTAAAATATTGGACGCAATCAACAGATCCCGGTCAACCGTGATACTGCCCATGTAGTTCAAATGCGCGCCGGTTACATTGGCGCGGTGAATTTTGGATTTCAACATGCTTCGTCGCATACACTCAACTCCCGGTGGGCACATCCACCACGATATTGTCAATCAGCCGCGTGCTCCCGAGTTTAACGGCCACCGCGACCAAAACCCGGCCGGATAAGATCAGCAAATCCTCCAGCGTCTCGGCATTTTTCGCTGCCACGTACTCAATTTCAATCTTCGACTCAGTTTTCAAACGTTTGCGCACGGCATCCAGCAATTCCTTGGGATTACGCTCCCCAACCTGCAAAATACCGTCCGCCAATTTGAGAGCCTGATACACTGAGGGCGCCAGCCGCCGTTCTTCCTCGGACAGATACGCATTGCGGGAGCTTTTTGCCAAACCGTCGGCTTCCCGCACGGTCGGCAGCACCACAATGTCACAGCCCGTGTTCAAATCAGCAGCAATGCGCTTAACCACCAGCGTTTGCTGATAATCCTTTTGCCCGAAAAACGCCTGTTGGGGCCGCATGAGGTTCAATAATTTCATAACCACGGTGGCCACGCCTTGAAAATGATTCGGCCGGGAAAGGCCGCACATGGTCTGCGTCAAAGCCGGCCCCACTGTTACGGATGTGTCAAAACCCGCGGGATACATTTCTTCGGCCGTGGGTGCGAAAATGACATCGGCTTTTTCCGCAGCCACCAAACGCGTATCTTTTTTTAAATCCCGCGGGTACTTGGCAAAATCTTCCCCGGCACTGAATTGCGTGGGATTGACAAAAAGGCTTACCACCACCCGGTCACACGCTTGACGCGCGGCCCTGACCAAGTGCAGATGGCCTTCGTGCAAAGCACCCATGGTGGGAACCAAGCCAACGGTTTTCCCGTTCCGGTGCCAGCGATCCACCAGGGCGCGGATTTCTTTTAAGGTTGAAACCGTTTTCACGGAGCCTCCTAAAAGGCAAGATATTGTATGCCATGTAGGGAACGGTTTAAAACCGTTCCCTACGCAGACATGCTGTTTGCATGGTTCCATGCGTGATTCATTTTTTGTTTTGCTTGCCCTGACCACGCTTAGCTTCGGGAAACTTTCCCGCACGCACGTCAGCCGCAAAAGCCGTTAGTGCGGTCATTGCCGCGTCTCCCAATTGGGCATAACGCTTAACAAAACAAGGTGTAAAATCTTGAAACAACCCCAACACATCGTAGGTTACCAGCACTTGACCATCACAGTACGGCCCAGAACCGCAGCCAATGGTGGGAATTTTTAAGACACGGGTAACTTCCCGTGCGGCTGCATGCTCGGTTTTTTCAATCACCACGGCAAAGGCTCCGGCTTTTTCCACGGCGCGGGCATCGGCCAGCAACTGCTTCCGGCCGGCGGCATCCACGGCTTGGGTCCGATAGCCGCACTGATGCACGGCCTGCGGGCACAAACCTATATGCGCCATCACCGGAATATCCGCGCGCACAATGGCCTGAATCACCGGGACCATGTCCGCGCCGCCTTCCAGCTTGACCGCATGCGCGCCGCCTTCCTTCATCAACCGTCCGGCATTGCGCACAGCGTCTTCCACGGAAACTTGATACGACATAAACGGCATATCTGTTACAACCAAACACCCCGCCGCACCGCGCACCACCGCGCGAGTATGGTGAATCATATCTTCCATGGTCACCGGCAGTGTACTGGAATATCCCAGCACCACCTGCCCCAAAGAATCACCCACCAACGCCACTGGAATGCCCGCCTTGGCGACCAACGCCGCCATGGTATAGTCGTACGCGGTGAGCATGGTGAATTTTTCCCCAGACTCTTTCCATTGGGCCAACTGACGGATGGTAATCATGATTATGCCGTGTGACCGCTGGGCTTGTAATATTGCGTTCCCTTGCCCATGGTCCGGATATAAGCCATAAGATCCTGCAAGTCCTCGGCACTATGCACGAAATCAATATCGTTGGTGTTCACCACCAAAAGCGGCGTCTCCTGGTAATGGAAAAAATAATAGTTGTACGCCTGATTCAGGCGCTCCAAATAATCACGATGAATAGATTTTTCAAACGTACGGCCGCGCCGCGCCAGGCGCTGGGCAAGAATCTCCGTCGAAGCTTGCAGATAAATGACCAAATCCGGTTTAACAATTTGTTCCCGCAACAGTCCGCATAAGCGTTCGTACAAATTGAGTTCGTTTTCTTCCAAATTCAAATAGGCGAAAATCCGGTCTTTGGCAAAAACATAGTCACACACCAGATTGCGCCGAAACAGGTCGCCCTGGGCAATTTCCATTTGCTGACGGTAACGGCTCAGGAGGAAAAAAATCTGCGTCTGAAACGCATTGCCCCGGATGTCCTTGTAAAATTTTTCCAAGAAGGGGTTTTCTTCGGTGGCTTCCAGCACCAAACGCGCATTAAACGCCTTGGACAATTGCTCGCACAAGCTGGTTTTGCCAACGCCCAAAACACCTTCCACCGCAATGTAACGGCTGCCTTCCACGAAACGTCACCTCAACTCATAGGTTCGCCCAACGGGACCCGCCTGCGGTCCGCCAAACCCCCTGGCCTGAAACCTGCGCCGCCAATTCCGCTATGGTCTGATCCCGCAAGGGATGACGCACCTCGGAAGCAATCTCGGCCAACGGAATCAGGGCAAATGCTCTTTCCGTCAACCTCGGATGCGGTACGGTCAAATCCGGCTCAGCCAGGATTTGTCCTGCATATAATAACAGATCTATGTCCAATTCGCGAGGAGCATTGCGTCTTCCCGGCGTCCGTCCCGCGCGTATTTCACAACGTTGTCCCAAGGCCAGCAAAGCCCTGGGAGTCAATGACGTCTCCAGAGAAACAGCAGCGTTTAAAAATTCCGGTTGCGGTTCGCCGCCCATTGGCAAAGTTCGGTAAAGCGAAGAAACCTTCAGTACGCGAATCCGGCGATCCCGCGCCATTTCAGCAATTGCCTGGGCCAGTTGATTCTGCGGATTCCCCAGGTTCGCACCCAAACCTAAATAAGCCCGAAACATCACGTACTGCGCGGCAATCCCAAAACATCGGCCATGGAATACCAGCCCGCCGATTTCCCGGCCAACCACGCGGCGGTCCCAACGGCACCTGCGGCAAATACATCGCGCGTATGCGCTTGATGTTTAAACTCCAAGCGCTCTCCGGGCCCGGCGAATAAAATGGTATGATCGCCTACAATATCCCCGCCGCGCACCGCGTGCAGCCCGATTTCCGATTGCGTGCGCACGCCGGCCAGCCCTTCGCGTCCGTGCCTGGCCGCAGACGCCGGGTCCAGCCCGCGTCCCCGGCACACGGCCTGATACAGTGTTAGGGCGGTTCCCGAAGGCGCATCTTTTTTCTGGTTGTGGTGCGCTTCCACAATTTCGATGTCATAATTAAAACCCAATGCAGCCGCGGCTCTTTCCGCCAAAATGGCCAATAAATTCACACCCAGGGAAAAATTGACAGCATAGACCACACCGCGTTTTTGCGCCACATGTTGCAACACCTGCAACTGAGCTTCGTTTAATCCCGTGGTTCCAATGACCAGATTGCACGCATACCCAGCCGCCAGTTGCGCCAATTCGACGGTTGGCGCGGGTGCCGTAAAATCAATAATGACATCGCACTTGGCTACGGCCTCTTGGGGCGAATCCGCCACCAAAATGCCGGCCGCATCCATGCCGGCCAAAACGCCCGCATCTGCACCCAAAGCGGCATGCCCTGGCCGTTCCCAAGCTGCCGCCAAAGTCAATTCCGGATGTTCCATGACTTTGCGCACCAACACACGCCCCATTTTCCCTGAAGCGCCGGCAATCCCGATTCGTTTCATGATTAACTCCGGCCTTTCAATAATCCATATTCTTCCAATGCCTGCCTGACTTTAACCCGCGTGGCCTCCATAACCGGAACCAGCGGCAACCGCAACTCTTGGGAACACATGCCCAGCATTTCCATGGCGGCTTTAATCGGCGCCGGACTGGTTTCCAGGAACATGGCCCGCACCAGCGGCAATAAACGTTCATGCAACGGCAACGCGTCGCGAAAATCTCCTTCCAGGCACGCTGAAACCAAATCCGCGGTCTGGCGCGGTGCAATGTTGGCCACCACGGAAATAACACCCTGGCCGCCTACGGCCATCATGGGCAGCGTTAGGGCGTCATCACCGGATAAAAGCGCCACCCGGCCCCCGATCAGAGAATGCAAGGTACTGATTTGTTCCAGATTCCCGGAGGCTTCTTTCACGCCTACCAGCAAGGGGCAGGCTCCAGCGATCCGCGCAATGGTTTCCGGCAGCACATTAACCGCCGTGCGGCTTTGGATGTTGTATAAGACAAAGGGGAAATTGGTGGCCTCGGCAATGGCCAGGAAATGCCGGTACAGCCCTTCCTGGGTGGGTTTATTGTAATAAGGCGCAATCAACAACGCGCCATTGGCTCCGACTTCCTTGGCCGTCTTAGTCAACTCAATGGCCTCGGTGGTGTTGTTCGAACCCGTACCCGCCATGACCAAGACCCGGCCCGCGGCGGTTTGCACCGTAAGTTCAATCACGCGGCGGTGCTCGGCCATGCTTAATGTGGCCGACTCTCCCGTGGTGCCGCAAGGCACTAAAACATTCGTGCCGTTGGCAATCTGAAATTCGACCAAGTCACGCAAGCGTGCTTCGTCCACCCGGTTGTTGGAAAAGGGCGTAACCAACGCCACCATGGAACCTTTAAACATCGCAGACCCTCCGTAAATTGATTCTACTACACTCACCGCAGAGACGCTGAGATCACAGAAAATCCCATAAGGGCACCAACTTTTCTTTTTCAAACATTTCTCTGCGCCCTCTGCGGTGAATACCTTATGCCAATACTACTTCACCGGGAAACGCACGGCTTCCTCGGATAATTCTCCCCAAAACACCAACCGGGCTTCCCCGGTTTGAAACACATTCAAAAATCCGTCGGCTGTCATTTCAAATTCAACGTTCAAAGGCATCCCGCTCCGCGTAATAACTTTCACGGGCGATTGCACCAGCCCGCGTTTGGCCGCACACAAGGCCGCAGCCGCAGAACCCGTGCCGCACGCCCACGTCTCGCCTTCCACTCCGCGCTCATACGTGCGGATCACCAACTCGTGAGGATTTACTACCTGAATAAAATTTACATTGGTCCCCGCGGGTTGAAACTGGGCGTGATGTCTTACCTCGCGCCCCACACCGAAAACATCCTCGCGTTCAAGCTCATCCGAGTAAAAAACCGCGTGCGGTACCCCTGTGTCCAATACATCACACTCCCGCTCGCCCTGCGCAGTTTGCACCCGCACATGCAACTTCAAGCCTTCCGGTGTGCGCAATCCCAAACGAACTTGATCGCCCTGAACCAAGGCACGATATCGCCCCGACGGCGCGGTAAAGGAAAGCTCACGCCCTTCCTGTCCGGCTCCCACCAGCACCGCAAAACGCGCAATGCACCGGCCCCCGTTGCCGCACATGGCGGCTTCGGACCCGTCGGCATTGAAATAACGCATGGTAAAATCCGCATCCTGGGAAGACCCCAGCAGCATGACTCCGTCTGCGCCCACAGAAAAACGGGGCGTGCATATTTTTTGAATCCATTCCAGAGTAACTTCGGAAAGCATTCCATGGCGGTTATCGATCACCACGAAATCATTCGCAGCACCGGACATTTTTGCAAAACGCACAGCGTCCATAACATTCAACCCGCTTTCACTTGCCGAACTTTTTTACACCTTTCAATTCCGCGGCCATCACATCCTCCATGGTCTCGCGGCGGCGAATCAGGGTAACTTTGGGCCCCGACACCAATACTTCGGCCGCGCGGCAGCGCGAATTGTAATTAGACGCCATGGCCATGCCGTAGGCACCCGTGCTGCGCACCGCCAATACATCGCCTTCTTCCAATTCCGGCAAATGGCGGTCTTTTCCTAAAAAATCACTGGATTCGCAAATCGGCCCCACGACATCGCACAACACCGTGCGCGCAGACCGGCTTTTTTTCACCGGCAAAATCTGATGAAACGCATGATACAAACTCGGGCGAATCAAATCATTCATGCCCGCATCCACAATCACAAAAGACTTAACGTGTCCGCGTTTTACATACTGCACCGAGGTGACTAAAATACCGGCATTCCCAACAATAAAGCGCCCGGGTTCCAAAATAAGTTTGCAGCCTAATGGTTTGAGCAAAGGCACGACCGCCTTGGCAAAGGCGTCGGCGGTTTGCGGTTTTTCTTCATTATATATGATACCCAGGCCGCCGCCCATGTTGAAATAATCAATTTTATGCCCTGCGTTGCGCAAATCAGCCAGCAATCCGGCCAAACGTTTTATGGCCTGCAAATAAGGGGTGACACTGGTGATTTGCGAACCAATGTGCATGTGCACGCCCACGGCTTGAATATGCTTCAGTTTTTTGGCCTCATTAAACAAACCCACGGCCATGGGAATCGACAACCCAAACTTATTTTCCTTCGTGCCCGTGGTGATGTAGTGGTGCGTTTGGGCATCCACATCCGGATTGATGCGCAGCGCCACGCGCGCAATGCGCTTTAGCTGCGCGGCCACCTGATTGATCCGCCGCAATTCCGGTTCGGATTCCACGTTGAACATTAAAATTTCCGCCTTCAGGGCCGCGGCAATTTCCTCGCGCGTCTTGCCCACGCCTGCGTAAACAATACGTTCGGCGTGAACGCCCACGGTTTGCGCCCTCACCAATTCTCCGCCGGAAACAATGTCCATGCCCGCGCCTTGGGCGGCCAATTCCGCTAAAATCGAAAGATTTGAATTGGCTTTGATCGAATAACAAATCAAGGGCGACAATTCCCCAAACGCCGATTGAATTTTTTCAAAGTGGGAGATTAAGGTATTGCGGCTATAGGCATACAAAGGCGTCCCGTACGTTTTCGCCAAACGCGAAACCGGAACTTCTTCGCAAAATAATTCTCCCTGGCGTACTTTAAATTCATCCATATCACTTAACTCCTGGAGGTATAAAAAAAAGCAGGACGCTTCAGCGCCCTGCCAAAATCTCAGCGTCGGTTAGGCTTCGCTCTAAAAATTCTTACCGAGGCTTAATCGCTGTTGTTGAATCAACTGCGGCGTTACGTCATAATCCAGCGCAACTTGCCAATCCCGCCATTGGATGCCCAACCCTAAGTTCAAATTTCCGTACAATTCCGAATTATTATGCATCGTATACTGCCAACGCGAAACAACCTCTTCGGTCCAATGAAACTGCGAACCCAGTTCAATCTGCATCACATTATCCAGCGGTGCCCGCAAACGCGCGGAAAAATCCAAGTTGGAGCCCATATGATATTGCGATTCCAATTCGAGATGAAGCGGAACAAAACGCCCGCAATGCAAATAATCGTTTAAATCTTCAGCAGCCCATATGCGAAATTTATTTTCCACGGGGATGGATGCCTGAGCGCCGGCCGGACCCGGCAAAGCGAGGGTGTTTAAATTCACGGTCGCCGAAGCCTGCATTTCATTAATGTCCAAAGCCACGCCGGAGTCGGAAATAAAACGCCGCAGGTTCTCGCGCACATATTGGCGCAAGTAGTCCTGCCCTTGAGAGAGATATTCATGCCTGACGCTCTCAGGGGGAGCTTGCCGTTCACCATAGATGGAGGCTGCCTGAAACTCCAGGCCGTGCATGGTTTCCGCATGCACGACTGCCACCCACCCCGCGCCGGCGAGAATGATGACCATCGCAATCCAAATACGCATAAAAATAAAACCCTCCGTGTAAAACTATAACATCCCCGCCCAGGGCTGTCAAACGATTCCCCGGCTTTTTAAGTATCGCCGCGCCGGGGCCAAAAGATAAAGCGATCCGGCCACTACCACGGTCCCGCGCGGTCCTGCGGCTTGACAAGCGGCGCGTAAAGCATCCCCCGGACTTTTCCTGGCCAAAGCCGGAACACCCAGATTCATAAACTTCGCCGCCAATTCCGTTGCCGGCAAGCCCCGTTTATCCGGCGGTTTGACGGTCCATACCCGCTTAATACCGGGTTTTAAAATCCGCACCATGGCGTCCACATCCTTATCCGCCATAACACCCATAACCAACTCAATGGCGCCGGTAGTCTCCATAATTTCATGCACCAATGCCCGGGCCGCTGCCGGATTATGCGCTCCGTCGAGGAAAATGGTTGGATGTTGCGCAACACATTCCAAACGCCCGGGCCAATTCACGGTTTTAAACCCTTGGCGCCAGGCTTTTTCCGAAACTAAAAATTTCCTGTTTTGAACCAACCCATCAATCACCATGGCGGCCAAAGCCGCGTTTAAGGCTTGATGTTCACCCCGCAACCCCACTTGCCGGCGCCATTTCCGCTGCTTAGGCAGGCTTAATTCGACCTGTATGCCCTTTTTCAAACGCTCCCATTCCAGCAAACGTACTGTATCCGTTTTGTTTAAACCCGCAATAAACAAGGGCGCACCCACCATGCGGCAATGCCGGCGGATGCTCGCACGCAAAGCCGGGTTTGGTTCCGCGGTAAAAAAAGGCACCCCCGGACGCGCAATTGCCATTTTTTCACCTGCAATGGCTGCCAAGGTATTGCCCAATTCCCGGGTATGCTCCAAGCTGACTTGGGTTAAAACCGAAGCGATAATATTTCGCCAGGCAGAAGTTGCATCCAAACGCCCGCCCATGCCGACTTCCAAAACCACTACCTGCACGCGGGCTTGCTGAAAGGCCAAGGCGGCCAATACTGTCCAGGCTTCAAACGTTGTAGCCGGTTGGCCTTGCGTATGCATTTTTTTTAAACTTGGGAGCAACGTGGAGACTATGGCTGCAAATACGGGTTTGGAAATCATACTGCCGTCTATGACGATCCGTTCGCGCTCATCTTCGAGGTGGGGGGAGGTAAATCGTCCAACCCGGTAACCGGCTGTTTGTAAAGTTAAACTGATGAGGGCCGCTACCGACCCTTTGCCGTTAGTCCCGGTAATTTGTATGGCCGGACAAGCGGCATCCGGATGCCCCAAAGCAGCCAAAAGCCGCTGGGTACGGTCAAGTCCGGGTTTAACTGCTTTAACAGTCCAACGGCGGAGCAATTGTGTGGCTTGGGTATAGATCATAGTTTTAAATAGTCACTTTGGCAAACTCAGTTACCGTCCTTCGGCAACACGAGTGTCCTTTATTTATCTACGCTACTTTGAGCGAAAGACCCAAAGAATGCATCAGCTTCACTACGGTTGACAATCGCGGGTCGCTCTTTTCCGAAAAAACGCGATAAAGATTCTCGCGATTAAGACCGCTGGCCCTGGATACATGGCTATATCCACCGCAAACTTTGGCTGCAATGGCTAAGGCGGAGAGAAACGCTTTTTCATGCCCATCCTTTTGGTATTCCTCAAGGGCGACATCAATATAGGTTTTCAGTTCTTTAGGATGTTTCTTATAGTATTCAATTTCATATGTATCCAGGGTTCTACATTTTCTTTTGTGCATAATAGTCCTCCAAGTAGACCAAAGCTTTCTCTATATCTTTTGATTGTGTCCCCTTATCGCCGCCGATCAGCAAAACCACGATGGCCCTGCCGTGCTCAGCGCAATAAACCCTATACCCTTTGCCAAAATCAAGCCGCAACTCTATGAGACCGGAAAATCGTTTGTGGTCGCCATAGTTCCCCGATTCCAGGCGACGTAACCGTGCCCGGATACGAGTCTGAGTTACCTTGTCCCGCAATGATTCAAGCCATTCAATAAATGGTTCAATCCCGTTTTCCAGCCGATAAAACTCAATAATCCTAGCCATTATCTACCTGCCTAAATTGTAGCTGATTAGCAACACTTTGTCAATACCGGGCCTCGAACGGGATTTTCAACCACCTCTGTCCGGGCATATTTGGTTAGACAGATATTCGTAATTTTTGTTTCAATAAAATTGTGCGGCATAGGTTGGTAAAAAGTTGTGAAAAAAACTTTACTCGCTGCGGAGACAGGCTGAAAAAGCTGCAAACTTACCAATGGTCACTTCGACAAGCTCAGTGACCGAAAAAAGATCAGCTGTAGAACGGCTAGTGACGGTTGCTGCGCCTGTCGAAGCAGACGAAACGACCGCTACTTACTCTTGGGCCGGAACCGGTTGTGTGATGGAAAGCAATTGAATCAACCGGTCGCGCATTTCCTGGCGGCGGACGATGATGTCGATCATCCCGTGTTCCTGCAGGAACTCCGCGCGCTGAAACCGCTTGGGCAAATGCTGGCGGATGGTCTGCTCAATGACGCGCGGCCCGGCAAACATGATTAATGCATTCGGTTCGGCAATGATGACATCCCCCAGCATGGCAAAACTGGCGGTAACACCACCGCCGGTTGGGTCAGTCAGCACGGAGATAAACATTTGTTTGGCCGCAGCCAAACGCGCCAAAGCGGCTGAGGTTTTCGCCATTTGCATCAGCGAAATAATGCCTTCCTGCATGCGGGCGCCGCCCCCAGAGGCTGAAACAATCACCACCGGATTTTTCCGTTCCACGGCTTTTTCAATCAAAGCGGCGATTTCTTCCCCAAGCACCGAACCCATGGACCCGCCCATGAAACGAAAATCCGTGGCTGCCAAACCCACGGGAATCCCGCCCATGGTGCAAAAACCCGCTATTACGGAATCCAAATTACCGGTTTGTTTTTTCCCTTTAACAACCTTATCCCGATACCCCGGAAAAGCCAAAGGATCCGCAGCTTGAATCCGGCCCGAGGTTTCCCGGAAACTATCCGGATCAGCCAAAAACAAAATCCGTTCCCGGGCAGGCATCTGGAAATGGTGGTTGCATTTAGGACAGGTGCGCTGGGCGTTTTCAATATCCTTGTTCAGAATAATTTCCGAACATCCGGGACAACGCGTCACCAAATTATCAGGAATATCCAACTTTTTCTTGGAAGTTACCCGAACCGTCATATATTTAGGCTTTTTAAACCAATCCACGTCTATTCTCCTAGTTTGAATCATTTTTTATCCGATTTGAAGCTAAAATGGTAGCATACCTCCGGCATATACTCTACCGATTTTTTACAGCGTGAGCCATTTGGCGGGATAGGCCAGCCAGGCGTTTGAGCGCGGCCGCATCATTTTTTGTCTTTTCCATGGCATTAATCAGCACACTGGCTACGATTACGCCGTCCGAGATCTCAGAGGTTTTTCGGGCTTGTTCAGGGGTGGAAATGCCAAAACCCACCAAGATAGGAAGGGGGGTGTATTTGCGAACTTTTTCAATCCCAGCGCCTAAATCAGTGGTTGGCAACTGGGTGCGCATGCCTGTGGTTCCAGTAACGGAAACGTAGTAGACAAAACCAGTGGCTGCCTTGGCCACGGCTTGCATGCGGGACGGGGTGCTGGTCGGGGCCACTAAAAAAACCGTATCCAGTCCTTTGGTTGCGCAGATCCGGTTCCAGTCCGTGGCTTCCTCAGGCGGAAAATCCGGGATAATAAATCCATCCACTCCGGTTTTAGCGGCCAGGGAAGCATTTTGTTCCAAACTTGGTTGTAAGAAAGGGTTTAAATACCCCATCATTAAAATCGGTATGTCCGTGACCTGGCGCAGTTCTGCCACCAGCTTAAACACCTGAGGCAAGGTGGTGCCGCGTTCCAAGGCCCGTTGCGAAGCGCGCTGAATCACCGGACCATCGGCCAGGGGATCGGAAAAGGGGATGCCCAATTCCACGGCATCGGCGCCGGACTGCACCAGGGTTAACACCGCCTTCTTGGTAAACGCCAATCCCCGGTCTCCGGCTGTGACAAACGGCACGTATAATTTACGCCCGGCCATGCGCTCGCGGGCAAAACGGTTGAAGAGTCGGGTGCTCATGCGATATCCTCCGGCTTTAAGTCTTTATCGCCGCGCCCCGAAACATTAACAATCATCAAGGCTTTTTTACCTAGTTTTTTCGCCAAAATTTTTCCATAGGCAATGGCGTGGGAACTCTCGGTGGCGGGAATAATGCCTTCCAATTGCGACAACTCCCGCTGGGCGGCCAACGCCTGTTTGTCCGTAATGGCCACAAACTCGGCACGGCCGATATCTTTTAAATACGCCAATTCAGGACCCACCCCCGGGTAATCCAAGCCTGCGGCCACGGAATGCGTGGGGGCAATCTGCCCATACGCGTCCTGCAACACGTACGACCTGCTGCCGTGCAAAACCCCGACCTTGCCTTTGGTTAACGTTGAAGAATGTTCGCCCAAACCCGGACCGCGCCCGCCGGCTTCCACGCCGATTAAACGCACTTTTTTATCCAACACAAACCCGGAAAAAATGCCCATGGAATTGCTGCCCCCGCCAACGCAGGCCACCACCGCATCGGGTAAGCGCTTGGCTTGGGCCAATACCTGTTGCCGCGCTTCCTTGCCAATGACGGACTGGAAATCGCGCACCATGGTGGGATACGGATCAAACCCGGCCACGGTGCCGATCATATAATATGTAGTGCGCACATTGGTGATCCAATCGCGGACCGCTTCATTCATGGCGTCTTTGAGGGTTTTGGAACCAGAATCCACGGGAAAAACTTCCGCCCCCAACAACCGCATGCGATAGACATTCAATGACTGCCGCGCCATATCCTCGGTGCCCATGTAAACGCGGCACTGCAGGCCGAACCGGGCGCATACCGTGGCCGCGGCTACGCCGTGCTGTCCGGCGCCGGTCTCGGCAATAATACGGCGCTTGCCCATGCGGCGGGCCAGCAAAACCTGCCCGATACAGTTATTGAGCTTGTGCGACCCCGTATGGTTCAAGTCCTCGCGTTTTAAAAACACACGGGCACCGCCCCAGCTCGTGGTCAGGCGCTGGGCAAAATCCAGGGGCGTGGGACGCCCCACATAATTTTTCGAAAGTTCATTCAATTCGCGTTTAAAGGCCGGGTCGCGACGCGACGCGGCCAACGCGGCTTTTAATTCCGCAATGGCCGGCATGAGCGTCTCTGGTGCGTAACACCCGCCGTACTCGCCGAACCAACCGTCTTTGTGCTTTATTTTTTCCATCATGCTTCTCCTGACTGCCAAGAATGTCCCTCCAGAGTATAAAAAAAATCCCGATTGCGCAAATGAAAAAACAACTGGAACTACTAAAGGTTCAGGCTTACAATACCGTTAAGTAACTTGTGAAGTTCTCCGGGCAGCCGGCTGTCAACCCCGAGTATATTTTTCCGGAGCATCCTGCCGGCGGCATTGGCCGCGGATATTTTTAGTCAAGGAGATCCCCCAGATGAAAACCAAATCAATACCCTCCGCAAGTCTTACTCCTGCGCCCGTGCCCCAAGTGCTTCCCTATCGACGGCGCCAATTTTTAGTGGACAAAGTATTTCAATTTCGCCTCATGGGGCGTTTAATTCTGCTGGCGCTTTTCAGCATTCTCTTGTCCAACGGCATTGCCATCGGTTTTTTAAAATTTCAGGAATGGATCAATCCCGCATCCCAAAGCATGATTTACTTGTCCAACTCCCTGACTGAAACCTTGGAATTTTCGCGTATTTTTGATTTTCTATGGCGCCCGATGCTGGCTTCCGCAATTTTAGGGGTTTTCATTGTCCTGATTATCGGGCTCTTCTACTCACACCGCATGGCCGGCCCTTTGTATAATTTAAAACGCATGCTTAAGCATCTGGAAGAGGGAAAACTGGACATCACCATGCGCATCCGCAAGACCGACGAGTTTCACGATATTGAAGTGGTTTTTAATCAGACCGTGGAAGGATTGCGCACACGCGTTCAGAAACTGGAACACGATGTCCTGGTGCTTTCAAAAACCAACAAGCCAAAAATCGAAGCTCTGTTTAAAGAACTGTATGATAATTCCGCCAAAACGATTGAATGAATCTCACCCGGCCGGTTCGGCGCTGAAACCCCGGTAACTAAAAACGGCCGGTTTCCTCATCATGGATAAGCGCGGTAATAAGCGCGGCGCTGTCCGTGGTGGTTTTGCGCAAGCGGCCGGCCAGGGAACGGGCTATTTCCCGAATGACGTAATAGCCGATTTGCGGATTGGTCTCGCACAAACGCTCAAAATCATCCTTGCGGATCACATAACATTCGGCGGCCGTGAGTGCAAAAACTGAAGCCGACCGCACGTCATCGTCCATCAGCGCCATTTCTCCAAAAAATACGTTCATATCATCTTTCAGATTCACCACCGTAAATTTGTCTTTGGACAGAGTGTTTTTTTCCACCCGGACCGCGCCTTGATTCAGGATGAACATGGCATCGCCTTTTTCACCTTCGCGAATAATATAGGTATTTGGTTTGAAGGTTTTGGTTTTAATCAAAGCGGCGATTTTTTCCAAGGCCGATGGATTCTTTTTTAAATTTTTATACAGTGAAATGCGTTCCAGGCGGTTGATGATTTTATTCATACGTTCCTCGTGCGGACCAGTACGGCCAGCGCATTCAGCGGCACCGGGTACGCGTCCTCGGGATTGATGTGCGGCCGGTTGTTCTCGAGCCGCTTGGCATTTTTTAAATTCTCTACCAGTTTGCCGATATCCGCGGTTTTTTGCGCTTCGCGGATGGCTTCCTGTTTGCGTGCAAAAATACTGCCCACGTTCTCGACCAATCCGATCAGAATGGCGCGTGATTCTTGGCGGTAATAATCCCGTAAATCCCCAAATGATTTCCCGATAAAACTCACCGGAATCTTTTCGGTCATAATAAACGCCGGCGTATGCGCGTTCAGCAGATCGTTTACCACCTTGGCAATGCCCAGCTGCGAAAATGAATTGGCGATCAGCACCTTGCTGTATTCGCTGGTATAAATGATGTCCTCGACATGCGCGGTCTGCAGGTACTTTTCGAATTTCACGTCCAATAGTTCGGCACACACGTGCACATCCCGCGAGAGCGTGCGGATGGCCATGGCCGCCATCACGGTTTTGGAGTCGGTTTCGGTTTTCGAAACCGCGGGCGAACTTTCATCCGCCAGAATAAAAACCTGCGCTGCCCCGGCCACATTGGCCTTGCGCAGCAACGCCTCGCTGTAGTGCTCCCCGCGAAGAATAATGACTTTCTGGTAGGCCGGAAACTGCTGATGAAAAACCTCAAGGGTGTCCGGTTCTATATTGGCAATGATAATGATCTTTTTCAAATCAAGCTTGGGATTGTTGTAAATAATTTCCTCAAGCATTTTATCCATGGCCTGTTTCCAGCCGCAGAGAACGAAATGGTTGCGATAATCGGAAAGATCCATCACGCCCCTCCTTTCCATCATTTTTTTAGTGGTGAGCGCGGACGCCAGGTTGGCCGTAAACATGGAAACCGTGGCCACGCTTAAAAACAAAACAACAATAACCAAAAAACGCCCGGCCGTGGTCGCCGGGGTTATATCCCCGTAACCGCAGGTGGCAATGGTCACAATGGCCCAATACATGGCCGTCACCCACTTGTCGATCAGCGTGGCGGTTGCCGGGACCGGATAAGCACCGATAATTTGATTGTATTCCAAATGTAAAAAAAACAGGCTGGAAATCAGCATGAGAACAACGATCAACAGGAAGTAATAAAAAACCTTTTCGCGCCGAAAAAGGAAAAAAAGAGTTTTTAACTCGCCGGTGACACTCTCCACCGTACTATAGGCCTTTTCAAAAAAAAATAATTTGAGCATGGATTCCCGTTCACCCTGTTGATGTGAACCACGATGAAACGAGTATAACAAACTAACCCCTTAAATAAAACCTTAAAACCCGACGCCCAGCGCGATCTGATGCGTGAGCCCCAAATCGCCATACGATACCAAGGCATAATCAACGGTGAACATGGATAATTTAACGCCGGCGCCGGCCGTAAAGCCGGTAATGCCGCCCAGATCCCCTGTGTCCTTGATCTTATATCCCACGCGCGCGGCCACCATTTGATTGTACCAGTATTCAGTGCCTATGTTGACCGAAGTGTATTTCGTATCACCAAAAGGAACGCTGATGTCCAACACCGTGTTCCAGATGTCGTTCGCGGAGAATTTGACCGGCAAAACATACGCAGCGCCCACTTTGGCATTCAGCGGCAAGTCCGCATCGGCCAGCTTGGTGCCAAGGTTCTGAACAGCCAAACCTAACTGCAACCCATCCAAACCGGTTTTAAATAAACCGCCAAAATCCGCGGCCACGGCCGAATACGTCTCGGTATCAATGCTTTGGCTGATCATTTTTACAGACGCGCCCACACCCAGATTGGGCATGAGCCATTGTCCGTACCCGAGCGTTGCCGTAAACAACGTCGGGGTAAAACTCCCCGCCGCCTCCGGCAGGCCGTTGACTTCATTGTATTTATCAAATTTACCGTAATTCAAATAGGTCACATTGGCCCCAACGCCCGCCCCCTCAAACAGGCTCTGCGTATACGCCAAGTACTCCAGGGACGTTTCCTGGACATACAGATTGTGCATAAATCCGATCTGCGAGCCTTTGGCTTGCGACAAGCCCGCCGGATTCCAGGCAACTCCGTTGACATCGTCGGCCTTGGCCACAAACGCCTCCCCCATGGCCACGGGACGCGGGCCCAATCCAAGCTTCAATTCTGAACCGCCCACTTTGCCAATGTCATAATTGGTTTGTTCCGCCCATACCACGCCATGGGGCAATATCATGATAATAGCCAGCCCAACTGCAATTTTTAATAGTGTTTGCATTTTCTTACCCTCCTCTTTCACACTTGATCTTCATTTATTTAGACTTTTTTCAGCTTTTTTTATTACACCTTCCCTTTTTTTCTTTTCGCCGCTTATCGAACCAAAGCCACCTTCTTTTTCACGTTCAATATTTCTTTGCCATCCCCTCCTGTAATCACAATCCGGCAGAAATAAATACCCGGTGCCACGCCTGCCGCTTCCCAGGCTGTGGTGAGCGTCTGCCCCGAGCCGCCGTCTTGCCGTTCCTCAATGCGCGCTACGCGTTCCCCGCTTAACCGGTAAATGTCGATGGCAACTTTTCCTCCTCCCACCAGACGATAAGCAAACGTCACTTTTCCGCGCGCAGGATTAGGAAAAGCAGTCACTTCCCCGGCCCGCATCCAATCCGGCACGGGCGTGCACGTGGTAGTTGCCATAAACGCTTGAACTTTTTCCACGGCCTGGGCAGCTAAAGTCTGTGCTTCTTCTTCACTTTCAGCTCCCAAGCTTGAACTTTGGAACGGTAAACTTGCTTCCTCCAGTATATTGATACCCCGAGTGCTGGAATGCCAGAATAATTCGGGAAGTGTTAGCAAAACCACATAGTACTTCCCGCCCAACAAGCCATTGTCCACGCGGATTATAGACAGCGCTAATTGATTTGCGCTGGCAGCAGTATAAACCACTTGAGCGGGCTCAGCAGCAGACCTAGTAAACGCTTCTGCTTCCTGCGTGTTATTCAACGTGCCCGGGCCTAAGAGCATTTTATAATGCATGCGAATGTTCGCTTGCGGTGATTGCCGATACCGTGAAACGCTATACATATCCAAGCTTTGTCCGCGGCGGACAAAACGTGAATTTGTCCAAGCAACCACGCTTTGAGGCGTGTTTGCAATTGATGTGGCCGTACACGTTGGTGTAGGCGTGGAATTACTGCTGATCCGCACCCAGTCCACGGTGATGCCTTGCCCAACCTCATTCTCCACGATCAATTGCACATTGAAATTATGCAACCCGCTCCATCCCGTAACCTGGGCGTAGTTTAATTGAAACACACCCGTGGAGCTCAAGCTGGGCGTCAAATCCCAATACTGCCAAGCTCCGTCCACTTCCTGAATTCCAACCTTCCAAGTGCAATGCGCCGTTATGCTGGTCACGCACACTTCAACTATAGGATACGTTCCCACATTACAATTCCGCCAAGTAGGAGAAAGCGCCTTGCCCCAAGTGCTGGAATTGGTTCGGGTAAGCTTCGCCTGCCCGCCGGTGTTGACCAGTTTGGCGCCGAAACCTACAGTAGTGCTATCGTCTTGCCAGCCTATAGGTTTGTACCCAGCGGTCCCAAGGAAATCATCCACCCACCCAATTGGCGCCGGACTTCCGCCGCGAATACGCACTGAGTCAAGGATCGCGGTTGGAGTGTTGCCGCTGTCCGCAAGCAATTCCACGCCTAAATTCGTGATCCCCGTCCACCCCGTGTCCAAAATATCCACCGTGTAAGTACCCGGTGAACTAATGGGCGAAGAGAGAATACGTTCAGTCCAGCCTCCGTTGCGGCTGTAGACGCCAAATTTGAATAAACCATTGGGCACTGAATTAACCGTCACTTCGACGATATGATTCCGGGAAAGATCCAGTGTCTGATAAGGTGACAAGACCTTGGGGTTTCCCGTGTACGGCGCGGCACTCAATTCAGCCAACCCATCGGTGGATGCATATTTTAAATAGGCAGCACAACTGGGATCAAGCGTATAGTCCGTCCACCTTGGCGGCAATTGCCCCGTCGAAGAAGGCGGCACATCGTCCGAGTAGTTGAAGGTTTCGTTCAACGGTGTAGGTAAGGGTGTCATGGTAGATGTAACCGTGCGCGTCGTGGTGGGGGTCCCGGTAAAGGTAACGCTGCGCGTGGGTGTGGGTGTAAACGTAGTTGTCCGCGTGAAAGTACGCGTAATTGTTCCTGTGCGGGTGATGGTCGCTGAGACCGTCCGCGTCGGAGTAATAGTAGCGGTGCGCGTAATCGTCGACGTACGCGTGATGGTCGCCGACACGGTTCGGGTTGGAGAAATCGTCGAGGTACGTGTGACTGTCGGTGTCTGCGTGACCGTAGCCGACACAGTCCGCGTCGGCGTGATCGTCGCGCTGCGTGTGACAGTCGACGTTACGGTAATGGTGGGCGTTGTGGTCGGTGAGCCTTCTTGTGTATCTAAACTGCCATCGGGGTTATACCTTGCCAAAGCGAAAACATTACTGTTGCCGTTGTAAGCGTATCCTGCCGCGACCAGTCTTCCATCCGTCTGCAACGCCAAATCTCTTGCAAAGTTATACGCCGTAGTTACTTTGCCCGATGTGCCGAAACTATTGTCCAAGCTGCCATCACTGTTATAACGCGCCATTGCAAACTTAAAATCACTGTTGTAATCGCATCCCGCCATTACCAACTTCCCATCCGCCTGTAAAACCAAACCGTACCCTTGATCCTCGCCACCAAAAAAATCAGTGGTCACTGTCCCCCCTGAACCAAACGTTGTGTCCAACATGCCGTTGCTATTGTAGCGGGCTAAGAAAAAATTTCCGGGGTAACTCACCAAATAAGATCCCCCCACGACCAATTTCCCGTCCGGTTGCAAAACCACTTTTTCAATGGTGCAATTGCCGCTCCCCAGCGACGTTAACACTTTTCCACCTGAGCCAAAACTCGTGTCCAAACTTCCGTTGCTGTTGTACCGAACCAAGGCAATGGCTTGAATCCCACTCACCGTGCTGTATCCGGCGGCCACCAACTTCCCGTCCGGTTGCACGATCACGCTGGAGGCTAAATCGAAGCCGCTGCCCACCGGCGTGCTTACAATTCCTCCGGAACCAAAGCTCGCGTCCAAGCTGCCATTGCTGTTGTACCGCGCAAGCGCAAAATCGGCCGTGCTGCCGTCGCTGCTCACTGCGGTTTCCATTTCTCCGGCCACCACCAATCGACCATCCGCCTGTTGGATCACACTTCGCCCAGTGCAATCAACACCAATGGGTGTGTTCACTTTTCCGTTTGCACCGAAACTCGTATCCAAACTGCCATCGACGTTGTACCGTGCCAACGCAAAATCACCTGCGGTCTGGCTAAATCCCGCCGCCACTAATTTTCCGTCCGCTTGTTGAATCACACTTAGTGCCTGATCTTGCGAACTGCTAAACGACGTAATGACTTTGCCGCTTGCGCCAAAGCTTGAATCCAAACTGCCATCGGTGTTATATCTGGCCAATGCAAACTCATCGTTATTACTCTGGGTGGTGGCGCCAGCTGCCACCAATTTCCCATCGCTTTGCACAATCACGCTAAACGCCTCATCCATGGTACCGCCGAAGTCCGTGGTCACTGTGCCATTGGTGCCAAATTTTGCCAACGCCAACTGGGGGTAGAGCAACACCAGCAGCAAAACCACGCAGGAACATTTAATGCCTTGGAACAGGTATCGTTTTCCCCTGCACATACCTTGACCGAATATCATGCCTTCCTCCTTGAAGCCGGAATCTCGACTAAACCTGATAAAACTGATATATTTTTTCTCAGTAAAAACGGTGCCAGGCGCTCAAATCCAATACCACAATGACGCAAATTCTACCTAACCAGCGCCACCTTCTTTTTCATGTTTAATACCTCTTTACCTTCACTGCCGGTAACCACGATCCGGCAGAAATAAATGCCCGGCGCCACGCCCGCAGCCTCCCAAGCCGTGATGAAGGTCTGCCCGGCGCCGCCGTCTTTGCGTTCTTCAATATGCGCCACGCGCTCTCCGGTAAGCCGATAAATGTCGATGATGGCTTTGGCCGCGCCCTGAGCCTCATAGGCAAAGTTCACACGCCCGCGCGCCGGGTTGGGATAGACCAACACCGTGCCTTCATCCATCCTCACGCCCGTGGTGGGGGTTGAAGTAGGCGAGAATGTCACCACCGGCGTCGCCGTTATGCTCGGGGTTGGAGAAGGCGTCGGCGTGAGCGTGCAGGTAAGACTTGATGCAATCAGTTTAACGGACTTGCCCGTACCACCGGCCGATGCGCCATGCACAGTTCCCGGTTGACAGACCCGGACATAGTCCAGCATCAAACCGTATTGCCCGACACACTCGATGGTGATCTGCACCGCAAATTGATGCACCCCGGTCCAGCCGGTAACCGATGCAAAATTGAACATATAGGTTCCTGAATTGGCCTGGCTGGTACTCAGGTCCCAATACTGCCAAGCACCGCCCAACTCCTGAATGCCCATTTTCCAGGTCGCGGGACCTAAAACCGAATCCACCCGAATCTCAACTTGCGGGAAGACCGAAACATCACAGGTAACCCCCGGAGAAAGGACCTTCCCCCAGGTGCCATCCATTGTGTGATTCACGAAGGCTTTTTCATAATCTCCATAAAAAATAACAGCATTAAAGTTGGGATCATCCGCATCGTCCTGCCAGCCACCTGGTTTGGTATTCGGTACACCTTTAAAGTCATCCAGCCAGGCATTGTCCGAGTAGGGCGTGGAAGTCGGTGTAACGGTGATGGTGTACGTGCGCGTGCTGGTCGGGGTCAGCGTGATGGTCGGCGTTGGAGTGGCGGAAAAAATCGGTGTACGCGTGGATGTTCCAGTCCGGGTCAATGAAGGGGTACGTGTTGGAGTGCGGGTGAAGGTCGGAGTGCGCGTGGGTGTGGCAGTCCGGGTTGGCGTGCGGGTGTAGGTTGGGATGCGCGTAATAGTCCGGGTCCGGGTGACTGTGGCCGTGCAAGTCGCCGGAATCACTGAACCTTTATGGATTCGAACCCAGTCCACGGTATATATCCCCGCGCCTTCGGCCGTAAGCTGGACACGGAACGCGTGCTGCCCGCTCCAACCCGTGACCGCCGCCAGATCATACCGAAAAATTCCTGTCACGCTGGTGCTGACGTTTAAATCCCAATAGCGGTATGCCCCTTCCTCTTCTTGGATGCCGATTTTCCAACTCGTCTGGCTATTCACATTTTGAATTTTCACTTCAATATTTTTATAAATTGATACATCACAGCTCATCAGCGGCGACAACACTTTCCCCCACACTGCCGACGATCTTTTCGCAATGCGCGCATAGGTCCCGCCTTGATAAGTGATGGCGGCATTAAACGCGGCCACATCCGTCTGGTCCTGCCATCCTGCAGGTTTCTGCCCGGCCGTGCCGATAAAATCATCACGCCAGAAATTCGCAGGTACGGGAGTCGGCGTGGCCGTCACTGTGAAACTGGATGTCGGCGCGGGCGTGATCAGCGGCGTGGGTGTCCGTGAGGGAGTCAGCGGGGAATTTGCACCATCCAGCGTACCGTCGCTGTTGTATCGCACCAGGGCAAATACTGTACCGCCCGTGCCGACGGCCACCAGCTTGCCGTCCGGTTGAACAACCAACGATCGGGCCGCATCATTGCTGCCGGTGATGCATGTTAGGATTTTTCCGCCCGTGCCGAAACCCACATCCAGGCTGCCGTCGCCGTTATAGCGGGCCAAGGAAAAATCCAAATCAGTTCCATTCGACGCGCCTCCCGCCACCACCAATTTGCCATCTGCCTGTAAGGCTAAAGAATTATTTCCCAAGGAGTAAGCGGACCCGAGTGGAGAGTAGACGCTTCCGCCGCTGCCAAAACTGATGTCCAAACTTCCGTCCTGGTTAAAGCGCGCTAAAACCAGGTCATTGGCCGGCCAATTGCGATAGCCTTCCGCCACGAATTTTCCGTTCGGCAGCATCACCAAACCGTGAATTTCCTCCCCTACGTTTGCTGCCACGGTACCGCTGTTGCCGAAAGCCGTATCCAAACCGCCATTGCTGTTATAGCGTGCCAGGGCGAACTTATTTGATCCGTCAATATAAGTAACCCCGGCTGCCACCAGTTTGCCGTCCGGTTGCAGGAGCAAACAGTTTGCCGCATCATACGTGCCGCCTATGCGCGTCTTCACGACACCGTTGATTCCGAATCCCGTATCCAAACTGCCATTGCTGTTGTACCGCACGAGCGCAAACGCGCTATCCGAATTGACATTATGTCCGGCTGCCACCAATTTTCCGTCCGATTGTATAATCATACTGGTCACGAAGTATCCGGTATTGGCTTCAATCGTGGTGGTTACTTTTCCCCCGTTGCCGAAACTCGCATCCAAGCTGCCATTGGTGTTATACCGCACCAACGCAAAATCGCTGATGATGTCATTAACGCTTCCTCCGGCCGCGACCAATTTTCCATCCGGCTGTCTAAGCAGGCAATAACCAACCCCGACTGGCGTCACCACCTGCCCAGTGAGGCTGAAACTGAGATCCGGGGTTCCATCTCCGTTGTAGCGCGCCAGAGCGAAATACATATTGGGGCCGTTCCCGCAATACCCCCCGGCGACTAATTTTCCATCCGGTTGCAGAACGATACTGTCCGCTTCGGAATTATAAATACCGACAACAGTGGTGACAATTCCCCGATTGCCGAAATCCGCCCAAGAAAAGAGCGGATAACTTAACAATAAAACCAAAAAAAATGTAATGAGCCACCCACCCCCACATTGCTTTACCTTTTGAAAAGACCGAACTATGTCATACCCTGATAATTTAATCAGCTTCATAGCAGCGCCCCCCTTTTGCGTTTCAGTACCAGACACAATTCTCAATTACGGTGCCTGGCACCCGCCCAACAAATTCTTTTTTATGACTCCTACAACATACTGACCGGAAAATAGAGATAACCTTTATATTCAATGCAATTTCCCCGCCAAAACATTTGAATTAAACCGCTTAACTTATTTCATATATATGCAATTCGATTATTTAGTTGATTTGCTCAGGATTTGAATGCGGATTCATTCAGACTCGAAGAAATTGCTCTCATAAAAAAAACAATTTGGTGTTGGCACCAAAATCCTACGCCGGGTGGCAACGACTATTTCAACAGGGCGATTTTCTTTTTTACATTTATAATAACCCGCTCATTTCCGTCCATGGCCAGCACCCGGCACAGGTAAACCCCGGGAGCCACACCGGCTGCTTCCCAAGTGATATAACGCGTGTTCCCGGTCGCGTTGCCGGGACGCTCTTCCAAATGCGCAACTCGTTCACCAGTCAGCCGGTAAATATCAATTTTTACACGCGCAACTCCAGGCGCGGCATACGCAAAGACCACCCGGCCGCGCGCGGGATTGGGGTAAGCTTGAACCTGTCCTTCGGGCAACCCCCACACAACCGTGGGGGTTGTGGTACAGGTCATGGTAGGCGTCATGGTGACTGTAATCGTGGGTGACGGCGTGGCTGTAAACATTGGCAATATGGCGGGGGGCTGGGTTGCGGTTACAGTTTGAGTCAGCGTCGGCGTTTGCGTCGGGACGCCACCGGCTTTGAGCATCCTTATATAATCCAACGAGGCCGTACTTGTGCCCGTATCCCCGTTGATCCAGACTTTCAGAGAAAAGAGCCCCAAATCCGCGCTTGCGGCCATGGACGGCAGGTTAACTTGATAAATACCCGGTGCGGCGATATGCCTGAAAAGCGGGAAATTACGGTAAACCCCGCGTTCTTCCTGAAGATCAATATCCAAATACGCGCCGGGAGAAAGAGTATCCACTTTGATTTCCAAATTCGGAAAGATGCTCGTGTTCAAATCGCGGATGATGGGCGAAAGCACTCCGCCGTAGTAATGCGCGCTTCCCAATTGGATCACGCCCTGCGTGCTGCCGTTGCCCAGGATAGTCCCATTGTCATCATTGCGCCACCCCGGCGGAATCACGCCGGCGGGACTGGTAAAATGTTGCAGAAAACCTTCGGGTTCATCCGGTCCTCCGTGCAAAGTTACTTGGTCCGCATAATTATTCAAACCCGCCCATTGCCCGTCAAACAATTGTCCTGCCGTGTACCAACCCAAGGCTTCGTAGTTGTACGTATCCATTTTCTGAAAAGCCGTGGCCATGTCCGCGGTATTGTTGAATCCGCCGTTTTCGCAAAATTTTCCCAAACCGTTAAAATCACACAAGGCGGCGAAATAATGCGGCTGAGACCAGTCGCTTTTCAAGGGACTTCCTTCCCAAGCCGGACGATTGGCGCCATTGGCAGACCATTCGTCTCCCCGCCAGTCGGTTTCTACGCCGGTATTGGAAAAACATACATTCGTACGATCCGTTAATCCGGCCAAATATTGCTGCGGAACATGCACGCGATTAACCCAATACGCATCCCGGCTTTTGCCGGTTAAGTCCGCATTGATCTCCGCTTCCATGCCGCCATCGCGCGCCGACCAACCGCCGCCCATCAGCATCAAACGCCCGTCGTAAACTTCTTTAAGCGTGGTAATTTCCCATTTGATGAAATCGAGCATGCTTTCGTAATACCACTGATAAAATTGCCTCGCGATTGCGTAATCCACCGGGACTCCGTCGTTTAAGGTAACCGCGTCCACCTCCACGCTGCCCACGCTGGTACCGTCGGTGGTCGTTAAAAAAACATCCACATACGCGCGTGCGGTATACGTTTTGGAAACATAGGCCGTGCCTACCGTGGTCCAGGTGTTGGATGAAGTGGACAAGGTGACGCATTCCTGCCACTGCCCCAATGCATCCGGCTGGCTGATGCTTAAATACGCAACCGTATTGTCGCTGACGGCCCGGAGCATGCCCTGGAAAGTATACGCCGTGCCCGTGTTTACCACCACGCACTGGCGCAAACGGTACTGCACCCCCGGGTGCTCGCCGGGAGATTGGTAATGCAAATACTTGGTCCCTGCCGGGGCCCCGCCGCTTTGAATCGCAAGCGACCATCCGGCCAAATTAAAATCATCGCGTGTACTTTCCCAATTGGCAATGGTGCCCGGATATTGGCTGTCTTCGAATCCGCCATTGACCACCCGCTCACCCAAAATACCGTTTTTGCCCGGATAATATCCCGCGGCTGCCGGATATTTCGCAGCTAAGTCCGCCCGCGCATTGGCATCCCAGGCCCAATAACAATTTTGGCCGTTATCAAAATCCGTAGGCGACGGAAACGTCGCCTCTCCCCATTGCCCCACGGTTAGGTACACACCCCAAAAATTGTTGCCAAGCTCCAGGAAAACTTGCCGGATATAATTTTTAAATTTGGTGCGATATGTAAGATCCCAATAACTGCCCACGGAACGTATGGGATCGCAGGCCGTGCCCCGGGCGGGATTTTCCGGATCCCAAATATGGCCGTGCTGATTTTTTAAGTGCAGATTTGGGCAGGCGGTAAACATCCAATCCGGAAAAGGAAACGGATTAACCCGCAACATAATCGAAAACCCGGCGGCGCGCAAGGTTCTGATCTCCTCCCGTTTTCGGGCAAGGTAGGTACTGCTAAAATTTCCCTCGGTGGGTTCAAACTGATTCCAGCTGATATAAACATCTTTCAGGCGGATACCGGCATTGTATTCATCTTGCAGATGCGCCTGGTCCGCGGGTGTGCCGTCGGACAGTGATTCATCCCAAATGGTACCGTAATAATGCGCCTGTGCCGGATGGCACCAACCCACCCCCAGCACGGCCCAGACCCAAATCAAGCAGCAAAACCACGAATCAAGCCGGGCCGATTTTCCCAACTTCATAAACACCTTTTCAGGCTTAATTTTTTTCGTCATCCCATAATCTGTTTGACCTCTTTTTTCCCGGGGTTCTTACATAAATTTTACCGGTTCTTCATTGCTGAATCGGATTTATTTGACCTTGGAACTCCGGTTATTTTTCAGAAGCGTCTTTGTTGCCGGAGGCGTTGGCGGCGGCGTGAGGGCATAACCGAAAATTTTGACATAATCCAGCTCGATAAACTGCTTGTCTGCGCCTTCCAGATTCAATTGAATATAAAAATCTTTTACGCCTTTCCAACCGGTTTTAGCCGCGTAATTGAAATTGACCGCACAGGAACTGCTGGTGGCATAGGTTAAATCCCAATATTGGTTGCTGCCGGCTTCTACCACGGCGATATTCCAATGAATGCCCGGAGAAACCCCGGACGCGCTGACTTCCACCCAGGGATATTGGTCGACATTGATATGCAAACGCGGGCTGCGAATCCTGCCCCAAGTGCTTTCCCGGGTACGCTCAAATTTCACATGGGACGGCCGGGTTATAAAAATCTTCGCATTAAAACCGGGAGCGTTGCTCTCGTCGGTCCATCCCGCCGATTGCCGTTCGCCCGGACGGTCAAAATGATCCTGCCAAAAAACCGACTGCGGCGGAGCGGCGGCAACTTTACGCCCCGGCCCCGGTGTCGGAGTTGCCCCAGGACTATACGACCACGGATACCGCACAATCACCGCCTCGGAAAAAATCCCCTGATTTTCCGCCATCAACATCCAGTATCCCGGGGTCAAGTCCGGCGGGACTTTGTAGGTTAACGTTGACTCGGCTTGCGGCCAAGTTAAGGGATACAAAGTTGACGTGAGGTCATACCATAATCCCGAAGACCCGTACGAATTCATGCCTCCGCTGCTCATGGCCAGCAGATAAATCCGGGGATGACTCTCGCCCCGGGTCAAACGTGTACCGGCCAGCATGCTGCTCATTCCAGGCTTAACATCCATGATAGTGCCGGCAATTACGGGTTGCATTAAACGTGCGGCCGTGGTCTTTTCATATTCGGAAAAATATCCGGTTTCCGCGGTATTTAAAAAATTCACCCGATCTTCACCGCCGGCCATCAGCACTTCCCCATTGGGCAGCAACGTGGCGGTATGTTCGCGGCGGGCTTGTCCCAACTCGGACGACGGATAAAACGTTTGGGTTGCGGGATCATAAATTTCAATTTCACGCACCTGTCCTCCGGCAACCATCACTAAGCCGTTGGGCAATAGAGTGGCCGAATGCCCTTGGCGCGGTGTATGCAATTTCCCGGCTGAAAAAAACACACCCAAATCCGGATCATAAATTTCCGCCAGGGACACCGGGCCTTTTTGATCGGCACCGCCAATGATAAGTACTTTTCCATTGGGCAGCAAGGTGGCTGTGTGTGCATACCTGGGGTGCAGCATACCCCCGGTTGAGAAAAATCGTTTACGCTTGGGATCATATATTTCAGCACCGGCTACAGGCTGCTTTCCGTCGAATCCTCCGGTAATCAACACCCGCCCGGAATGCGGCAATAACGTGGCGGTATGTTTTTCCCGCGCCCACTGCATGGCACCTACAACTTGAAATAATCCGCTTTGAATATCATACTGCTCGGCGCTGTTCAAATGCCGCCCATTAAATCCGCCGGTCATCAACACGGCTCCATCATACAAAAGCGTGGACGTGTGTTTTTCACGCAGCTCATTCAAAGATCCGGTCAAGGAAACAAGTTTGCGCTGGTCATCGTATAGCTCTGCGCTGTTTAAGTATTTTCCATTGCTGAAGCCACCCGCCAAGAGCACCGAGCCCGAAGGCAAAAGCGTTGCCGCGTGGCAATGACGAGCAAAAAACAAAACACCTGCCGATTGAAACAACCGGCGTTGCGGATCATAGGTTTCCATACTGGATAAATAGGTGCCGTTGTAACCACCGGCAAGGAGCACTTTGCCGGTGGGCAGTAACGTTGCCGTGTGGGAATGCCTGGCCGTAGACATAGACGCGGTTGGAATAAACCTGCCTGCCCTGGGTTCAAATAATTCAGCCCTTACATTCGTGCTGCCGCCATGCACCAGGATGCGCCCGTCCGGGAACAAACTCGCAGTGTGAAACGACCGCGATATTTTTAAAAACGCAACAGGTCTAACCTGCCAGGCATGCGGGTCAATGTCCCAAACGCGGCTTGTCACCCGGCCTTGGATTTCCCCGCCGATGATCCGAACCCAGCCATTCGGCAACAAGGTTGCGGTGTGTCCGCGCTCCGGGGCGATTAAATTTTGGATCACTGTGAATTTTTCGGTTTTTGGATCAAAACACTCGGCCGGGGCTTGATGCTCTCCGCCCACCAACAACACCCGGCCATCGGCCAGACAAGTGGCTGTATGTTGCCGCCGCGCTAAATGCATAGTCCCGGCGGGAATGAATCGTTTTTCAACCGGTAAATAAATTTCTGCGGAAGCATCCGCTCCCCCGGCAATCAATACCCGTCCGTCCGCGAGCAATGTGGCCGTGTGTTGTGAACGTGCGCAGGTTAAATTCCCTACCGGTATAAAACGTTTATTTCTAATATCAAATAACTCCGCAGTTTGCGTGCCGCCGCCGGTCAGTAAGATCATGCCATCTTTAAGCAACGTGGCCGTATGCCCAACCCGTGCATGATTCAGCATACTTGCCGATGAAATGGTTCCATCGGCCGGATTATAAAGTTCCGTCGAATTCAACGCATGTCCCGGCTCGTTTTCACCGCCGGCCAACAACACGTTTCCGTCAGGCAGCAAGGTGGCCGTATGGCAGGCCCGGGTTTCATGCAGATATCCGGCCAAGGTAAACGCCCCTGTTGCCGGATCATACAGCCAGGCACCATGGGAAACCATCATCCGGTTGTATCCGCCGGCAATGAATAATTTCCCATTCGGCAGCAGCGTGGCCGTATGTTGGCGCAAAGTGGTGGTAATGTCGGCAGTATAATTCCATTCACCGGCACTTGACGGGTGCGTGGTTGCCAGGCATAAAAAAACAAAAACCCCCATCACACCGCGCCATTTCAACCCGCGTTTGACCCGCTGCCCAGGCATTCCCGCACCCCTTTCGTTTTATATCGTGAGTATAACGTTATTTGTGCCAGGTCTCAAGCCGCCTTATGTTTTTTTCATGGATAGATTTTTTTCTTGATCAGGCAGGTTACTCTAATTCAGCTCATATCCAGGCCAAACTCTTTGATGTAATTTACTGAGCATATTTTTTCCCCGCATGAGCTGAACCCCCAAATGACTGGTGGGAATTCTCAACTTCTGCGCCGCTTCACGGTATGAATATTCCTCCAAATAAATTAATCGGATAATTTCACGGTATTTCTTGGGCAAGCAGGCCATTACCTGTTGCAAACGATCCAACGCTTGGCGGCCCAAACAAACTTCTTCCGGTGAAGCTGAGGCTGAAATTAATTGCGTCATTTCCTTCCACGGAGTGATAAAGACCTCACCCTGCACCTTCAAACGTTTTTGACGTTTAAGCAGGCGCGTTTTACAAGTGTTGACCGCCACGCGGTACAACCAGGTCCATAATTGGGCATCCCCGCGGAATTTTAATATCTTCCGCTCCCCCAAAACTTTAACAAACACCTCTTGCGCCGCATCGCGCGCATCATCCCAGGAAGTTAATTGCTGATAACAAGCATTTACAACTTTTTGATAATAACGGCCGACCAATTCCTCAGCCGCCAAGGCTTCTCCCCGTCCAAATGCTTTTATCAAGTCCCAGTCTTTATAAGTTTGGAAAGTTAGGTTCGCTTCTTTGTCTGCTGTCCGACTCATAGTGCCATCCCCCGGTATAAAATTGTAAGCAGGGATTAATAATGCAAGCACCATGCCAGCTGTCGAATGACTGCAGCCCTAATTTTTCCCGTTAAAACAAAGCCTTTTTTAAAAAGAAATTTGCCCGTAGATTAAAAAGTGGTATTTTTTATCCCACTAAGGAAAATAAAATACCACAGCAACTCCCCCTCGTGCCCCCTCTTTACTGAGACTGTGTCACAACGTCAAAAACGGGATTGCCGCGCTCCCTTCGGTCGCTCGCAATGACCGAAAACCCTTTAAACACGTCATTGCGAGGAGCGATA
>JAGVPM010000116.1 GCA_020052235.1 Candidatus Goldiibacteriota bacterium | reverse complement strand
GCCGATCGTTGAAATACGGGCATCCTGGCGAAACTTATTTGGACTAAAATTCAGAAAAAACGCAAAACAGGCTTGAGAGGTAGAAAAGCTTTGACGAAAGAACACCACCTTAAACACACTGATTTATTGTCTAGACAATGGGGAGAGGCTCACAAGTTGAATTCAAGAATAAACCGGAAACGTGCTGATGTTGGAAAAGAAGGTGCCGGTCAAACACCCAAATGCGATCCCAATTAAGAGGGTGTAACGTCCCATCATCCTGTGGCGTTGGATAATGGGACGCGTAAGTTGATCGTTACTGCCCGTTGTTTTCCACCACCGTTAAAAATTTCGGTTCATAGTATTCGGACCTAACCGCCGGGTCGTAGAGGGCTTCGGCCGAGGCATTGGGGATGGTGAAGCGCCCTGGCGTGACGGCGCGGACCGAGTAGGAAAAAGTCTGGGTGCCTTCGATGGCGTCGCAGAAGATCAGGATGCGGTCGTCGCGGATGTCCTGGTATTGCGGGGACAAGCTGATGGAGGGATCGAATTCCAATTGACCGCGCGAGGACAGGCGCGGGTTGTCGATCTCGAAACCCGAGGGCAGCACATCCACCAACATAATATTGCGTACATTATCTTTGGTGGCGGATAAGGTTAAAGTAATCACGGCCAGGCTGCCTTGCGGCACATTGGTCAGGTTCAGTTCTTTGCCCGTGGCATCCCGGTAGGTACGTTCGACTTTCAGCCCTTGCGAAGTACTCTTGGTGCTCTTGGCCAGAGGCGTGCCTTCGGTTAAAAGGAAATAGAAGCTGGGATTGGTTCCCGTGTTTTTCACCGTAAGTTTTTTGCCGCTCAGGGTCGGATCCGAGAAATTCAAATCCTTGCCGTCTAAAATTTTATACGGTTGCCCGTTGGCCAGGATTTCGGTTTTGACCGGTTGGTTGGCCGGGCTGAAAACTTTGGCCAAAGCCATGAGCATCCAGGCGTTTTCCTGCGTGTTGCCGAAACGGCCTTCTTCCATTTGTAAAATTAAATAACTCAGTAACGGCTGGATGCGCGGTGATTGGGGATTGGCTTGGGCCAGGGCTGCCAGATACATGGCCGTATTGCGCACCGGGGAATTGAAAGAACCGTATTGCTCACGATAAAGGAAGCGGCTCTTGAAATCCGGAGTGAGAATTTTTTCCGCGGTTTCCTTGTCTCCGATTTCGGAATACGCCAGCGAGAACAGGGCGCGGTCTGCTTCGGAGAGGGTTTTAAGCTGTTTGGTGAGGATAAATTGCATGCCTTCTTTGTCCGGCTCGCCCAAGAGGGCTTTCAAGTAAAGCATATACGGTTCCAGCGGCGCTTGGTCCACGTTCACGTTGCGCCGGTCCAAACGGCTGGTGTGTTTTTCTTCGGCAACGGTTTTGCCTGCGGTAATGAATGCGCGGACTTTTTCCATGACTTGGGCATCCACGGCATAGCCATTGCGTTTGGCTTCAATCAAGAAATGTGCAATATACATATTCAACCAGCGTCCGCCGGATGAGCCGCCGGGCCAGAGCGCAAATTCTCCGTCTTCCATCTGCTGTTTCTCCAGCTTGCGGATGGCGGTTTGCACATACTCATCCACGGCATTGGCGCGCTGGGCAAACCGGCCTGTGGCAAACCCGAGGTCTTTATAAAAGAGCAGGGGGAACGCTTGCGAGGTGATTTGTTCCGCGCAACCGTACGGATAGGTAATCAAGGCATCGAGGACACCCAGGAATTGGAACATGGGATTGCCGGAAACATTGAAACGGATGCGCTGCCCAAATGGAATTAGCCCGCCGGGCACGGATAAGTCAATGCTTGCGCCGGGAATGAGTTTGCCTTGTTTCGCCGCGGACTTTAACGTGGTGTAGGGACGCACGCTGACTTCTTCCTCCTGGGAGGCAGTATAGCTGCCGGATTGCGCGGAAATTTTCAGCTTGGCCACCCCGGCATTGGTGCCGGCTTCAGCCTGGAAGATCAGGCGTTTTTGTTCTTCGGTTTTCAAAGTGAAGGTTTGCGCCGGGGCGGTGCCGACGATCTTGACCGGGCCCGTGGCGGACAGGCGCACCGTGATCTTGGCGGTCTGGTCCAATTTATTGCAAATTTCCACCGGGATTTGGAAAGCATCCTGCGGGGCTAAGAATCGCGGGAAATTTGGAATCAGCACAATGGGGTCAGCCACGGTCACGGCTTTGGCCGAGGAACCATAACGGTCTCCGGAGGCGGCAAGGGCCATGACGCGCACTTCGCCGTTGAAGCCTTTGGTATCAAAATGATAGTGCACCTTGCCCTCGGCATCCGGGGTAAGAATGCCGGAAACTGCGGCCATGGATTTTTTCTTCTTGGCCTGCACGGGATTCAAGTGGCGCCGCGTGAACTCCCCGGCATCTCCGCCGCCGATGGCGAATTTTTTGGCCAGTACGTCGGGCAGGAGCAGGTTGAGGGTCGTGTAGGAAAGCGTGGTCAGGCTGCGCTTGCGGTAAAAATATTCCAGCGGATTGGGTGTGGCAAACCCGGTGATTTGGAGAATGCCTTCATCCACGGCTGCCAGCACCACATGGGAGCGTTCCCCAATGTTTCCCAGCCCCAGGGTAACGTCAATGCCTTCGGACGATTGCACGCTTTTGGCCAAAGTCCAGTTGAGTTCCACCCGCTTGGAGCCGGTCTTCACGGACAAAGGCTCCACGCCGAACGAAACCATGGGCAAGGTCTTGAGGGACGCATCGGGTTTGCGCACCAGCAAGCCCACGACATACACATTGGGCAGGTACTCGGAGGTCACGGGCAAGGAAATCGTGGTTTCGCGCCCGCTCATTTCCACGATGCGGGTTTCGTACACTTTTTCGCGTTCGAGGGTCAGGAATAATTTTCCGGGGAAGGGCGCGCGCACGAACACCTTGGCCTCTTCCCCCACATTGTAGGTTTTTTGGTCGAGCACAATTTTCAGCTTCTCGGGGGATTCCAAACTGGCGACATCGTACCCCGTGCCCACCACATTGACATGCAAACTGGTGCGCATGCCGCTGGGACTGATTAGGAGAATGCGGTACTCGCCCTCCAGGTCCGGGGTGAAGGTGTAGGTGCCTTTGCCTTTGATCTCAATTTCCTTGTTCAACACCAATTCTTCATAGGACGCGGACTGGTACCCGGAATGTCCCCAGGTGTTGGAACGGAAAATGGAATACCAGGCCTTGCGTTTGACCACCAGGCGTACTTTGGCCACGGTCTCCGGCTTGCCTTCAGGGCTGATGGCAGTGTAGCGGAAGCGCAGATTGTTTTTCGCCAAGTAAGGCGCTTTGCCGTCGAGTTTCAGGCCCAGGTAATGGGGATAGGGATTGATATCCACATAACCCGCGGCGCTCACCGCCCGCCCGCCGGAATCGTAAACTTCGGAATAGATGTAGGCTTTCAAGGCTGAAGGCGGAGTCATGAGGGGCATTTCCAGGGAATAGGTTTTATTGCCCTGATCGTCGAGTTTGTCCTGGCCCAAGTCCACATCCTGGTCCTGGAACGAAGAAGAGCCGTCTTCGAAGGTATAATCCGCATAGTCCGGGTGCGAAAAAATCCGGGAATAAAAACGCACGGAGGAAATCACCTTGGCCTTGGCTGTCGGCGGGCCGAACATTTGGCGGGCATGTACCGTAAATACCAGCGGCTGTTTGGTCGGCACCGGAGTTTTGGGTGTTTTCACTTCAACCTTAATTTTATCCGGGATAAATTCTTCAATTTTAAAGGACGTCAAGCCCGCTGTATCCTCTTTGTTCAAAGCGCGCAGGCGGGCCTCGTATTGGCCGGTCAGGGCGTCTCCGGCAATGGGCAGATCCACCACGGCCATTCCGGCGTCATTGACATGCACGGTCATTTGCTTGAACAAGCTGCCGCGCGGGTCGCGCACTTCCAGGCGCAAGGGCAGCTGCGGGGGCAGGGAATTGCCGGCCTGGCGCACAATGGTTGTCAGGTGCACGGTTTCCCCCGGGCGGTACACGCCGCGTTCCGGGGTGAGGAAAGCTTCCAGATTTTTCCGGTCATGCGGATCGCCGCCAATGGAAAACTGATATTGATTCAATTCACTTCTGGAAAATTGCAGGAAGGAAAAGTCATCCTCGGTTTTGGCCACCAGGAAATTGGGGTAGAGTTTATACTCGTGGTTTTTCCAATTGGCAAACACCGCGCGTCCGGATCCGTCCGTGGACTGGCGGTCCATAATTTGGTTGTCCGCGCTGATAAGTTCCAAGGAAACGTTGCTTTTGGGTTGCAGGGTTTCTATGGAAATGACGTGCACGACCAGGTCATCGCCCGAGTGCTTGGCCACCAGCCCCAGGTCCGTGCATAAAAACCAGGCATCGGCTTTGTTTTCATAAGTTGCAGGGTCGGAAAGTTCGATCTTGAACAACCCCCGGTAAGGTTCGTTGTGGAATTTTGCCAAGTTGATGTACTGCGAAAGTTCTTCGTTGATCTGTCCGCCTTCGACTTGGTACGTGCCCTCGTAAATTTGACGCATGCGGGGCGGATACTCGGGGTTGTCCAGGAATTCCACCAGGTTATTGCGGTAGATTTTTTGAATGCGCACGCGCACTTGGTCCAAATTGACGGTTTTGATTTCCAAAGTTTTAGGCCCGTTGAGTGAAAGCAGGTTGCCCTCGCGGGCGAATTTTACCTGGGCCGGGAGATCGGAAATATTAATTTCCTGTTCGCGTTTGTCCGCCAGCATTTGGCCGGAACGGGCTTTCAATCCTTTGTCGATTTTGACCGTGTAGGTGACATTGGGTTTGAATTGGCCGCGCAGCACTGCATAGGCATACTCGGTTTCCACGCTGAAGGGAACAACGGGGTCCAGGTGCACGCAGCGTCTCACCTCGGCTTGGGTAATGGGCAAATTGAAAAGGATGCTCACCAAGGTGGTGCCGGGCTCGTGCCAGAGCTTGACTTCCGTGACTTCCAGCTTGGGTTTGGACGGCAAGGTGAGATTTTTTTGGAAATCCCGGCCCAAAGGCAGGGTGCCGTTGACGCAATTTAATTTTTTCGAGACCGTCACTGTAACGGTTTGGTCTTTATCCTGGGGTTTGATGGCCGCTGCTTTTAAATAATAGCGTGTCCGGGAGAGGGATTTTTCAATTTCAAAGGGCAGGGATTTTCCCTCCAGCGTAATTTCCACCTGTTTGCGCAACTCCGCAGGCTGCACCGGGTAATTAAAATCCACTTGCCCCACCACGCCCACATCTTCGCCGGTAATGGGATCCAGGTTGTAAAAAACATTGGCATTGGCGACTTTAAATAAAGCCGTGTTGAAGCGGATTTTGGCCGTGGCAATCAGCCGTTTTCGAATGCCTGTGATTTTGTTTTTAGGGCTAAATACGGCCGTGTATTGCGTGGAGGGTTTCAAGGGTTCGTTGGGCACGAAGATCAGGGTTTTGCTCGTGGCCAAGCGGTAAGTGCCCGGGAGCGCCGGGGTGGCAGTCCAATTGGCGCAGATCGCTTTTGATTTTTATGGCATCGGAAAAGGTCAGGCGCAAGGTGGCGCGGTCGCTCACTTCGCCCTGGGGCGTGAATTCCATGATGTCTACGAAGAAGGCGCGGTAAATTTTTTGCGAGATTGGAATCATAGCGCCGATGCCCAGCAACACCACCAGGGTGATCAGCAGAGCTTTGCGGTGCGTTTGGAAAAATGCCGCTGCCTGGCTCCAATTAAATTTAGTCCAGCCCGGGAGCATGCCGCCTAGCGCTGTAGTCGCGTCTTTTTTCCTCTGAGCTTTTAATTTTTCTCCCAGCTCGGAAATATACGCGCGCACTCTGTTACCATCGCTTTGATAATTCTTTAACGGAAATGTACTCGGTGTTGCCCGATGTGTTTGAGTGGCAGCTGGATTACATCCGTTCGCAGCAGATCCCGTTTATCCGCATCGGCGACATGGTGCGGGCGTACGGCTCCAGCACCACCGCGTTGGCTGACAGTGTGATGCTGACGGCGGACGACGGTTGGGCGGATGTCATGAATGCCTTGCCGATTTTACAAGCCCGGCAAGCACCGATGACACTGTACATTTATCCCATGGTGCTAAATCACGGAGCATATTTAAAATTCGCGCAGTTGGATGCTTTGAAAGCCAATCCCTGGATCGATTTCGGCTGCCATAGTTATACTCATCCGGTGTTGCGTCATGTTTCCGCAGCAGTATTGAAACACGAAGTGCTGGAATCCAAGGCCGTGCTGGAAAAACAGCTGGGGAAGCCGTTGGACACATTTGCGTATCCTTTCGGCATGTTTGACCGCGCGACTCAGGCGATGGTGCGTGAGCATTATAAATTGGGTTTGGGTGTCAATGACGGCGGCAATACGCTGAAAACCAATTGCTACAACATCAATCGTTTTGTGGTTTACCGGACCACGGGTTTTGGTGATTCCCAGCATGCAGATCGGCGGCGCCTGGATCAGCAAGGCCATGGACCGTTTCGAGCAAAGCAACACGCGCACGTATGTTATGGTGACCCGTAACAACAATTTGCCGTTTTACCGCCCGGATAAAGAAATCATGAAGGATGTTGCGGATTGGGGCTTGCGGGATTATATGGAGGATTTGAAAATCACATTGGAATACATGCGGGAAAAGGAGACAAACTTCGCCGTTGTCACGCGGGGCGACGGGTTTGACTGGTTGGCCGCAACCGTGGCCGGCGACTCCCGCTGTGCCGAGGGCATTGCGGGTGTGATGGCCGTGAATCCGTCGCTGTGCAATCCTAAATCCGGAACAACATTTTTTGAACAAGAGCGTAAGCGCATGGATGCGCTCTTGCAGCAAGGGCAATATGAACTGGATTCCCTGAAATTTTATATTAAGGTAAAAACTTTGGCTGATCTGATGATCGTAAAACCCGATGCCCCAAGCCCGTTTGCCCGCAGGCTGGGGTATGGGGCGCTGACCAACCGGCAGGTGTTCCGGGAAGAATTGGACCGGCTGGATCACCCCGACCTGTCCGTGGATGAAACCAGCACGGAATATACGCTGGCGGAATTTACCAATGTATTCATGCAGCCGCTTCCGGTTTTCAGCATGGTTGTTCCTTTGAAGGTCATGCGCGACTTAAACGCGCTTTGGACCACGGGGTTTACCCGGGCGCCGGGCATGGTGCTGCACCCTGACCAGGTAAAGATGCCGGTTATCATGTGGGATACCCGAGAATACCGCAACAATCCCGAACGCATACTGAGGACTTTTGCGCAAGTTGAAGTTTGCAACGTCCATCCCTTGGCCGATGATTCCACGGTGGAAGCCTTGATTTCCGATTCAGTAATTGCGCAAATGGTGGAAGAACTCGGCCGCATGCTGCCGTATCCCTACGGGCCCAACCGGCCCTAGTGCACCAAGTACCCGGCCCCTGAGCTTGTCGAAGGGTCGCTTGCGGCCATGCGCCGTTCGTTTCGACAGGCGCAACGAACAGGCATGCCTGTTCGTTGCGTTCGATCATTGCGTATATTGACAAATGTGCTAGAATGCGCCCAGTGATAAAATTGAATAGGGGGGATGCGGCATGCGGCGGATCTGGACGTGCATGGTTTTGGCAGGACTGCTGACAGTTGGTTGCGGGGCTCCCAAAAAACAAATCACCGCGGATCCGGCGGTATTTGTCACCGTGGGCAATTCATTTCTGCAAACCCTGATGCACGGGCAATATCAATCCGCGTATGATCGTTTTATCTCACCCGGCGCCAAGTACAATCCCGGCTTTTCCCTGCAACAGTTCATAGCCGATTGGCAAGCCATTACGGAAAAGTACGGGCCAATAAAAAAAGCCGTGATTGCGCAAACGCAAGCCGTGCCTGGGCGAAAGATCGTGCAATTGTATTATCAAGTCACGCATGAAAAAGCCGGTGAGACCGAGTATCACCTGGTAGGCGAAATGGATCCGGCGGGGCGTTGCACCTTTTTTCTGATCGATTTGGGCAATGTCGAGAAATACCCCAGGCAGGGAGAAGGGGGGGAGAAAAAGAAAGCGGCCTCCCCGGCCGTGGTTGTGCCGTAACCGGTGGCCGTAATTCTTTTTGCACCTGTTATACCTTGGTATAATTGCTTTTTTACATAACTTCCGGTATTTAAATGTAATTAGAGAAACTCCAGCTTTATGAATGAGGCAAAATGTCATCAATTAAAAAGCAAATTTTTATTGTGGATGATGATGAATCCGTATGCCGTGCATTAAATATGCTTTTGATTACGTACGGGTTTAACGTGATGACGTTTCATACCGCGGAAGATTTTTTTAATGTTGTGACCAAAGATACTTTGGGTTGTTTGATTTTGGACCTCCATTTGCCGGGACTGGACGGCTGGGGAACGCAGCGGCGCCTAAATGAATTAGGCTCAAAACTTCCGATCGTGATGATTTCCGCGGATAAAAATGAGGGGTTGAAGGAACGGATTTTAAAAACCGGGGCTGCGGGATTTTTGCAAAAACCGTTTCATGATAATGAGCTGATGGCTTTAATCAATCAGGGGTTCGAATCAGTGTAAGGGAAAAATAAGCGCTTGAGCGCTCGGGTGTTTTCCTCGATGGGGGGGATGAAAAAATGGGAAACAACTATAAAGTGAAAACCGCCAAACAAAAGCCTAAACTTGAATTGAAACTACGGAAGCCAAATATAAAAAAGCGGCGTTTAAGCGGCGGCAAGCCGTTGAAAACGGGAAAACCGCCGGATAAGCGGATACTGAGCAAGGCGGAACAGTTGCTGCTCAGGGGATTTGTTTCCGATTTGAGCAATGTCCGCGACGATTTAGGGGAGAAGGTTCGGCGGCAAACGGATGAGTTGAAACTAAAAAGCGGGCAATTGCGGCATGGGGCCGATAGGCAGCAAAGGTCCGATAAACGGATTCAGAAGCAAACGGATGAGTTGAAACTAAAAAGCGGGCAATTGCGGCATGGAGCCGTTAGGCAGCTTAAGTCGGATGAACATATTCAAATCCTCACCCAAGCGATCAAATCCATGACAAACGGCATGTTTCTTATCGATGTCCGCAAACCTAATTTCTTGGTTGTCTTTTCCAATGCGGCGTTCCAAACCATGACCGGTTATACCGAGCGTGAACTTTTAGGCAGGGGTTATTTTTCGTTGCGGGGAGCCAAGGCCGATTCCGGTGTTGTCGCGGAAATAAAACGGACCATACGCCAAGGCACGCATTTTCGCGGAGAGATGCTCGGTTTTAAAAGGGCGGGACAACAATACTGGTTCCAACTGCGCCTCGCACCGGTGTGCAGCGCTTCCGGAGCCATCACCCATTATGTCGGGATCCAGACCGATGTGACGTTGATGTGGCAAAGGGATTTTGAGATCAAAGAACAACGGGAAGAACTTTTACACGTCACGCGGGTGGGCAAGCTGGCGGAGTTTGTTTCTTCGTTGGCGCATGAAATCAGTCAGCCGCTTACAGCCATTCTTTCGTATACCAATGCGGCCCAACGTCTGCTCGCAGACCGGGAACCTCAGATACGGGAAATTCTTCAGTACATCAACAATGACGATATCCGTGCGACCGAAGTCATACGCCGGTTGCGGTCATTGTTGAAACGGGGCGAACCGGAAATCAAACCGTTGGATATGAATGCTTTGGTGAAAGATACCGTGGTCCTTATGACGACCGATGCGACGATCAGGAACACGGTTTTGAAAATCAAATTTGACGCCCGTCTGCCGCTCATCAACGGCGACCGCATCCAATTGCAGCAAGTTCTCTTAAATCTTATCAGCAATAGTTTCGATGCCATGGAGTGCGGCCCGGAGGACCGTCAAATTTTGATTAACACCGCGCGCCGGGATCGGGATACGATTGCCGTGACAGTGAAGGATACGGGTTGCGGGATTCCAACACCCAATATGCCCAAACTCTTTTCACGTTTTTTTACCAGTAAATCCGATGGTTTGGGTATGGGACTGTCCATCAGCCGCTCCATTGTTGAGGGGCATGGCGGCCGGTTGGACGGGACCAATAATCCTGGGCGCGGCGCAACGTTTTTTTTCACCCTGCCCATTAAGCAGAAGCCGGCACCATGAGCAAGCAGGGTCCCATCATCTATGTTGTGGACGATGATGTCTCCGTGTGCCGGGCTTTGAAACTGTTGTTAAAATCGCACGGTTTTAGAGTGGAAACCTTTACCCGCGCAGAAAAATTTTTGGCGTTTAAGCATCCCCAATTGCCCTCCTGTTTGGTGCTGGATATCCGCCTGCCGGATATCAACGGACTTGACCTGCAAGAGTCCATGGCGGCCCGCAAAATTGCCATTCCCATCATTTTTATCACCGGACACGGGAATATTCCCATGAGTGTGAAAGCCATGAAGGCCGGAGCTGTTGATTTTCTTCCCAAACCGTTTACGCCCAAGGAATTGCTTAATGCCCTGGCGTTGGCGATTGCCAAAAATAAACTTGAACATAAAGCACAGGCTGAAATATTGAAAATACAGCGCCGCATCCAAACCCTGTCGCCCCGCGAACAGGAGGTCTTGCATTTTGTGGCTCTGGGAATGCTTAATAAAGAAATCGCCTTTAAACTGGGAACAGTATTGCAGACAATAAAAGTTCACCGCGGGCGGGTTATGCAGAAAATGCAGGCCAAGACCGTCACTGAGCTCATCCACCTCGTTCAAAAATCAGGTTTTACTTTCACCCGGCATAAATCCCTTTAATACCTCTTCAAACTCAAATTTTACATAGTGTTTTTTAAATAATTTATACCCTTTCGCCTATCAATACCCTGCCGCTTGCGGCAGGGATAAATGAAGGGCGCTCGGGGCATGATATCCGATACCCTGCGGCTTGCCGCAGGGTGCTTCATTTTTTCGCCAAGCGTGATGGGGGAGCGGTGATTATACCTCAGTATAATTGTTTCCGGTTTTGGCTTCTTGTATAAGTGCAGCATGAAGTTGGCGGACGGATGGTGTGAAATGGTATCAAATAAAAATCATTTTTACATTGTAGATGATGACGAGTCGGTATGCCGTGCGCTCGGAACTTTGCTGGGGACGTATGGGTTCAGTACTAAGTCCTTTAGTTGCGCCGAGGAATTTTTTAGCGCCGTGCCGAATAGCGCGCCGGGCTGTTTAATCCTGGATATTCATTTGCCGGGAATAAACGGCTGGGAAGCGCAACAGCGCTTATCGGATTCAGGCTCCAAACGTCCAGTCATCTTAATTTCGTCGGATGAGGATGGCGGGCGGATGAAACAAGTTTTTCAGGCCGGCGCCGTGGGGTATTTACAGAAACCGTTCAAAGATCAAGAACTGGCTGATTTGATCCGGTTGGTGGTTTAACACCTTAAAAACAGATTGAGGGAGGCACTATGGACACGGTAAAGAATGAATTGGCGGAGATGATGAACCAGGCGCTGAAAATGGAGCACGCAGCCCGTATTCAATATTTGTCGCATGCGGAATTGGTCAAGGGCGTGGCGGCGGAAAAAATCATCGAACGGCTGCGGGAGATCGCCGGTGATGAGGAAAAGCATGAAGGGAAATTCAGGGCCATGATCGGCGATTATTTGGACGGCGTGCCTACCCGGGATGTGGGGGAAACACACGAGGCCAAATCCCTCGCCGAGATATTGAAAACCAATCTGCGCGATGAGCATGAAGCCGTTGATTTTTATAAAACCATTTATAAAAAACTTGCGGCCGATAAGGAAAAATTGCCCTATGCCTTTGAAACGCTGGAGCACGAGCTTCGCCATATAATTATTGATGAACAGGAACATTCGGCGGAATTATCCCTTTTGCTGGGATGAAGCGCGGGGATTATAGAGAGGGAGGTTACGAAATGAGAAAAATACTTTTTGGAACAATGTTTTTGGGGTTGGTGCTTGTAAGTTCTATTCCAACGATGGCAAAGGCGGAGGTGGAGGTTAGCGTTTCTCTGCCTCCGCTAATCGTGTTTGCCGCACCGCCGGAAGTGGTGGTGATACCGGAGACAAATGTCTATGCGGTTCCTGACTCGGATGTGGAAATATTTTTCTACAGTGGCTGGTGGTGGCGTCCGTGGGAAGGGCGGTGGTACCGCTCGCGGAGTTATAGTTCGGGTTGGAGCCACTATCGAAACGTCCCGTCTTTTTATGGAAACATACCATCGGGTTGGAGGAATGACTATAGGGGGCATCATTGGAAAGGGCATACGTGGAATTACCAACGAATACCCCACCACCAAGTCCAAGGGAACTGGCGCAATTGGGAAAGGAACAGGCATTGGGAGAGGCAAAATACTTGGGGTGTGCAGGGTTTACAATCTCCGCCGCAATCCGGGCCCAAACAATCCGGGAAGGGTAAGGGACATAAGGAGCATAACGGAAAAGATTGACCGTGTTTCCATCACCACCCAAATCAAGAGCGCGCTGGGAAACGGGAATTTTATCGCTGGAGGGAGTAGGCATGAATACAGCCAAAATCGCAGCTATTGTGTTGATCACAGCCGGTTTCCTGGGATTGGTGTATCTCAGCTTTAAAGATACCAACGAAAAGCATAGGACGGGAACCATGGCGCTATCGGCGAAAGCAAAGGAATCGCTTAATGTTTCAGTTTGGACGGGCGTGGGCGCGATCATGATGGGCGGTGCGCTTTTTATTTTTGCAAGCAAGAAGAACTAGCCGAGGTATTTGGATGCACCGGCGGGAGGCTGAAAAATAGATACATGCATTCTAAAGACTTTAAGGAGGCAAGGATGAAAAAAATATTAGTGGCAGGCATGGCTGCAGTTCTGTTTATGATGAGCCCGGCGTTTGCTTCGGAATCCATCGTGGAAGAACCGAACAATCATCCCAACCAGAATGATGTTGAGTTTCACGGGGTTTTAGGGCTCGGTGATCTGGGCGTGGGAGTTCGTTTTGGTATTCCCATCGTAAAACAAGGTTTTGTTTCCTCCTTCAACGACAACGTGGCCATCAACTTCGGGGCCGATCTCTTGAATTGGCCTTCAGCGGATTATGCAGTAACCGGGGTGGTGGTCCCGGTTATGTTGCAATGGAATGTTTTTCTCACTCGTGAATGGGCGGTCTTCGGCGAAGGCGGTTTGGCGTTTCAGAAATGGTTCACCCAGCGCGCCAACGGCGATGAGCAAACTCTTTTTGTTTGGCCTGGAATAGGCATGGGTGCCCGGTATTATTTCAACCCCGGCAACTATCCGGCCCTAGTCCTGCGGCTGGGTTATCCGAGCGGACTGTCCATCGGAGTAAGTTTTTAATGCCAGTGAGATTGTATTTCGAAGCAGATGTGTGAAAACGAATGAGCGTTAACGGATAAAGATGTTACTGACCTGGAAAGAGGTAAAAAGAAGATGAAATTAAATAAAAAGATCGAAAATTTAGTGGCGGCGATGGTGGGTTGCGGAGTGATGGGACTGGCAGGGTGCGCCGGGAGCAAAACCATGAAACCTGAATCAACACCGGTGGTTGCTGCTACTACCGCTGTTGCAACCGTTGAACCTACACCAGCGCCAAAGCAACAACGGTATTCAGTTAAAAAAGGAAATACTCTGTGGGGAATTTCCGGGATTCAAGAAATCTACGGAGAAAATTTTCAGTGGCCGCTGATCTTCAAGGCGAATCGCGATCAGATTCAGGATCCGGATATCATTGAAGTTGGTCAGAATTTGGTTATCTCTAAAGAGTTTAGTCAGAATGATGTCGTGCAGGCTATTGAAGATGCCAAAAAGACGCCGCAGTATAAGAAACACATAAAACCGCGCACACGTCTGCCGATTGAGTACTGAGATTTAGGTTTGCCGTCCGGCACTTTTGTTTCCATTAGACCTTGGTACAATTGTTTAATGGTCCGGCATTCCCTACACTCACTAAGCGCCAATCAAAATAGTTTTTCGTGAATCAGGGCTGTTGTGCAGGACATTACAAGACACCCGTCGAAAGGAGGAGGGGATTCCAATACGAAATGACATAGTTGAAATAAACTTAGAAGGAACCAATGAGACAACCGCGTATTCAAGTTCAAAAGGAGGGCTCAAAATGAGACAAGTATCCAAGAACGGAATTATGGTGTTTGCTGTGGCCGTAATAGCCATGGCAATCGCCGCGGGCTGCGCACGCGCTCCGCTGCGCACAGAGGCGTCGACGTCGGGGATTCGCGCTGCCGAGGAAGCCGGGGCGGCTAAAGTGCCGCAAGCTTCGCTTTATTTGCAACTGGCTAAAGAAGAACTGGAACTCGCCAAGGGGCTTTCCGCAAAAGGCGAGAAGGAAAAGGCCGCTTCGATGCTGTTGCGGGCTGAAGCCGACGCAGAGTTGGCAGTCACGCTCTCGCACGGGGATGCCGAGCGGTTGGAAGCCCGGGCAGCAGTGGAACGTGTGATTCAGCTCCGTCAGGACAACCCATGACCCAAAAGGAGAATTTTATGAAAACGATACAATTCTTGATCCTAGGCACGGCCGTTGTGTTCTTCGCGGGCTGCACAACTATACCGCCTAAAGAACTAATCAACGCCCGTTCGGCCTACCAGTATGCGTGCGATGGCCCGGCGGCGCAACTCGTACCGGCCGAATTGCATAAGGCGCGCGAGGCGCTGGTTTTGGCGGAACAGTCATTCCAGAAGGAACCTGACTCATTCAAAACTAAAGATCTTGCTTACGTCGCTCAGCGCAAGTCTGAACTGGCGGGAGCGCTTGGCACCATGGCTTCGGACAAAGCAAGCAAGGAAAGTGCGAATGCTGATTTCCAAAAGAAACAAACCGAGCTTGTGAAGCAAGGGAAGCAGGACTTGATTAACTCCGAAAAGAAGGGGAAACAGGATTTGAGCGACTCTGAGAAGCGGGGAGCGCAAGCCTTAAGCGACGCTGAAAAGAAAAGCAAACAAGATTTGGGTGATTCCGAGAAGCGTACGGCTAACGCGTTGACCGAACTTGCCAAACTTGCTGCGGTCAAGGAAGAGGCGCGCGGATTGGTTATTACACTCTCCGGGAGTGTTCTCTTTCGTTCCAACAAGTCAACCTTGCTGTCCTCTGCACAGGTCAAGCTTGAACAGGTGGCCCAGGCATTACTGTCGGTCCCGGCCCGTAATCTTTTGGTTGAAGGGTATACCGATTCCCAAGGCTCCGCAGCCTACAACCTAAGCCTTTCACAACGCCGGGCCGATGCAGTCCGGGATTACCTCGTGTTGAAAGGTTACCCAACCGATCGTGTTCAGGCACGTGGAAAAGGCAAAGAAAGCCCGATCGCCGATAATGCGTCACCCGAAGGGCGCGCCAACAACCGCCGCGTCGAGATTATCATTGAACGGGAAGTGGCGTCATCCCGGCCATAGGTGGAGTGGAGAAACGCATGCGCTGGAATTGTACCCGGGTATAATTGATTAAAAAATCAATTTCCGGTCTAATAACATACGAAGTTAAAGCAAGTGCCTCCCACCCTGCGGCTTGCCGCAGGGTGGGAGGCAGGTTTGGGTAAGACACCGGCAAGCACCGGAAGTCAAACTAGGCTGTAGGCCTACAATAAAAAAAGGGAAGGTGTTATATGAATGCGAATTTTCTAAAGGTGTTGGTCGCGGTTACGGTGGCGGTTTTGTCTACGGGCGCATATGCGCGTGCTTCTGAAACAGATAGCCGGATTGAATCATCCGCAAAGCAGTCCTATGTGTTCAAAACGTATCTCGAGAAGGATTCGATCAAGACTCAAGCTAAAGAGGGTGTGGTTACCTTGACGGGAACTGTTGCCGAAGAATCGCACAAAGTATTGGCGGAAGAGACAGTGGCAAGCTTGCCTGGGGTAAAAAGCGTAAAAAACAAACTGGAAGTAAAAGTCAAACATCCGGCTAAAAATTCTGATGCCTGGATCGGCGTGCAGATAAAAACGTCACTGCTTTTTAACCGTAACGTGAGTGCGCTTAATACTCAGGTCTCCGTTGCCAATGGAATCGTCACATTGCGCGGCGAAGCCGAGAACCAGGCGCAAAAGGATTTGGCGGGTGAATATGCCAAAGATGTTAAAGGCGTCAAAGAAGTAAAGAATGAAATGACCACGGTCAAGGCTCCCAGTGAAATGAAGAAAATGGCGAATGAGGTGAAAGAGGTCATTGATGATGCATCCATCACCGCCCAAGTCAAGCTGGCGCTTATGTCGCATTACTCAACCAGTGCGTTTATGACCGGAGTCAGCACCACCAACGGCGTCGTTACGTTAAGCGGCAAAGCCGGCAGTGGGGCGGGAAAAGATATGGCCGCCAAAGTGGCCGGTGATGTCAAAGGCGTAACCAGTGTGGTCAATGATATGACCGTTACGGAAGCCGTGTCCAAGAAATAGGCTCATGTGCTGCGGCGGATTTATTTTTAAATCATAGTATCGAACGCGCAATTGGAATTGAGCGGGGCTGGAAGGAAGAAATCCAATGATCTGGGTAACCGTTATTGTTTTAATGATGCTGTGGACGCTGGCCATGGCAACCGCCCACATGTTTGGGGGATTCATTCACATATTGCTTTTGGTTGCTCTTGGCATGTCCGTCATTAAAATTATCCTGGGCCGAAGGGCAAAACGTTGGTTTTTTCTTCCGGCACGGAGCCGGATTAACGACAGTAAATCATTTATGCTTTATTCGAAAATGCGCTGGTAACGCAAGGGCGCGGCTGGGGCAATCAGGAAAGGAGCGCATATGGCGGCAACACATTCAAATCCAAAAACTCATCTTGCGTTTGCCTTGTTGAATAATCTGTTCGGGACTGTAACCGGCGCCAGGCCATTTCTGGAGTTGATGAAGGACCTCATGACAAAACAGGCGGATAAAATGTTGAGACGAATTCTGAGTTTGGCGGTTATTTATTTTACGATGCTGGCCGGGATTATTATTCTAACGAGCGGCGTCGTTTTACTTATTGTCGATTTTACTACCATTCCCCGGGGCGTGGCATTTACGCTGGGCGGGCTGGTTCTTATTTCAGGTTCGGCGCTCGTTATGCAATTAAGCAAGAAATAAAAGCAGTCCGGGAAATGGAGGGAACAAATTATTATGCCGAGATCAAAACGGGAAGAGAGTTTTAAAGAAAAAGCCGAAGATAAAATGGAAGAAATTAAAGAAACGTACGAGGAATATAAAGATAACCTTGTCGGCTACATCCAAAAAAAGCCGATGACCGCCTTGTGTATTGCCGCTGCTGCCGGGATTTTGATAGGAGCGTTTTGGGGCGCGATGCGCAGCAAGAAATGATTTTTATGCCTTGCAGGGAAGTTAAAAAATAAGGAGGAGCCGGATGCTGATAACAATTATTATTATACTCCTTGTACTTTGGTTGTTGGGTTTAATCACTTCGTACACGTTAGGCGGTTTTATTCATGTTCTTTTGGCCATCGCGATCATAGTAGTTTTGATTCGTATCATTCAAGGCCGACGCCTGTAACGTCCCTGGGGCCGGATCAAATAATTATGGCAGTGGCGCCAAAATGGACGTGGGGCATAAGCGGATGAGTATGAAGGGCGCACACGGCAAGTAATCTGAGGATAAAGGCTGCGGTTGTAAATGGGCGGTCGATATCCAAAGACGGCTGGGCGGCTCCCTCCCCCCCCAGGAGGACTGTCCAGCCGGTTTGTTTAGAAGCATAACTTTTCACATATCCATACCCTGCCGCACAAGGATAAGCTATGATAGAAAAAATACTTGCCATCGCAGGCACGGCGGCAGTTCTGTTGACGGTGAGCCCGGCATTTGCTGCGGAAATCCAAGCTTCCGCACCCGCTGATTTTTATCCCGGCGTGTCCAGTTATGAACCCGCTTTTTTCGGCTGGGTGGTGGGCAATGATCCATATGTACACTTTCAGGTTTCAATCAAATATCCGTTTTTACCTTTTGTAGCATGCGGCGCCAACACCACCACGGCATTTATTGGGTATAAGTCGGGTTTGTATGTGGCCTATACCGGCATTTATGATCTCATTTGGTCGCGGTACTCGTCCCCGGTTATTTCGCGCGAGCAAACTCCGGGCTTCTTTTTTGATTTTAACCGTTGTTTTGCGCTGCCGCTGACCGTGACGTTAGGGTACTTTCATGATTCCAATGGCCAGGCCATTGACACGCGCGAGGAATACGTGGCCATGAGTGATCATCCTCAGGATTATATAAGCCGCGGCTGGGATTATCTGCTCTTGGGCGGAAGCTATGTGCTTAAGCTGCCCTGGCTGGATACGATGAGTGAAAGGGATTATTTGAGGCTGCCCCGGACCAAACTACACGGCACGATATTCAATTATCAGCCGAATTTAGACAAGTCCAATATGACGGTTTCGGCACAGGGGTTGTGGTTTTTAGAGAAGCAAGGATTCGGAATAGCCTGGAGAGAGGAACGGGTTTTTTGGGAGGATGTATTGCGGCAACCTAAACGCTCGGATTACGACGGCGTTCGCGTGCGCTTCATGATACAAAACGCACATTACCGTGTGACTGAAACACTGCGCACCGGGTATACGGCGCTTAATCTTTCCAATGATTTAAGCATTACCTTCCGGGTTCGGAAATGGCTGCCGGTCTCAGTTCAATGGCATGCCGGCTACGGGCCCGACCTCGCAACTTACCAGGTATATTCCCAGCGCATTACGCTGGGGTTTGAATTGTATGATTATAAAGAACAGTAAATAAAAGTTTTAGGGCGGCGGTATGTATAAAAACATTGTGATGGAGACCGCGGTGGCTACTGTCCCGCACTGGTATTCAAGCGAGTACGCGAAAAACACTTGCGAACTATTTGTGGGGAAAGATATTTTTAGTTTCCAAAGCCACAGCCCGCTCACGCCGAAGCTGCGGCTGCTTCAGGAATTTATCCAGAGCAGTCTCGACAACTGGATTTCGAAGATGCCTGCCAGTCCGACGCCAAGAGCGCTCCAGCAGGTCGAGGAAGATATCGCCGTTCATTGGCTGGAGATGTCCAATCCCGCGGTAAAATGGAACAAGTTCATAGCCTATATTGAGCATGTCAGGTTTAGAACTTACGAGAACAGCCGGGTGATGACCAACCTTATCATAGGCAGCGGCCAGGGTACGCTATCGCTGGCGGACAGGACTATTCAGAAGATTGTTGATCCGTTGTCTTCGAGCATGCAAGTTTATTTCCGGGTGGACCGGGAGTTGCGGTTTTTGGATTACCAGGAAATCTTGTGGAAGGAAGTGAGCGAGTCGTCCGAGTACAGGTTTATCCCGGAATTTCTTGAGCCGTTCGCATCCATTCTGCAGGCTGGGGAGTTTTCCATGCATCTGCACCGGCATGGGGATTTATTCATCATGGATTCACGCGGCCTGCTGGCCGCCAACAGAAAGGGGCGCTGGCATGTGTACGACGCGCAGGCAGTCAAGTACAGCGTGTGCGACATCATGGGCGGCCTCACCTTGGGAAATAACCTGTTCGAGCTGATGTTTGATTTAAGCTACCGGCGGCACGGGGCGCTGCTGGTGTATGATCCGGAATACAAGGTCATGGGGCAGGTGGTGAATCCGCAGTCGATTATTGGGGGCGAATCGCCTTCGCCCGACGCGGCCCGCGCGATGATCGCCCCGGTCATCCGCGACATCCAGCTCGGCAGGATGGATCGCCTGGTAAAAAAGAAGAATCTTTTCCTCGAGATCGCGGGGCTGGACGGCGCTGTGATCTTCAACGACCAAGAATTGTTCGCCGTCGGCGCGATGATCAAACCGCATCCTAGTTTGGGCAGTTATCTCGGCGCGCGCACTATCGCCGCGCAATCCGCATACCGGTACGGCGGCATCCCCATTAAAGTCAGTATAGACGGTGAAATTCAGATACTCTTCGGGAGTTGCGACCATGAAGGGCGAACCAGCGATGCTGAACTGACATTGATGTGAGTTTTTACTGCAGCCTGGGAACACCGGTGCTGTTTTCATGCCGGTTAAAACACCATGCCGATGCTGAAATGAAGGGCATAAGCGGCTTCTTTGGGAGTTGTGGAGGGATTGGGATTAAACCCAAAATCCAGCCGCGCCGGGCCAATGGGCAAAAAATATTCCAGACCTACCCCCAAAGCAGATCGGAAATCCGCGAAATAATCTGAAAAAACGGCCTGCATGAGTTCAGCTCGGGTCGTATAGATGGGAACACCGACCTGTTCCCGGGAACGATTCGGGGAAATGTTGCCGGTATCGAAAAATAAATTTATGCCTACGTCGCCTGCGAGATGTTGGCGCCATTCCAGATTCACTACATTATTTGCCAGTCCGCCGGGATGCCCGCCTTGCGGATCCACCGGTCCCGGCTCATTTTCTTGAAAACTTCTGACCGAATTCGCGCCGCCGTTGTAAAAGCGCCGGTCCAGCGGGATAACATCCAACCCCTCGCCCGGAACAATCAACCCCGTGTCATACCGCAGGGCCAGAACCGAGCTCGCGGTGATCGGCAGGAACCATTGCGTGCCAAAGGTAAAACGGTTATAGGTAATCTGACTTCCAAAAACCGGAGTGGAAAATTCGGAAGAAAAACTGGTTTTTTGGCCCGCCGAGGGATAGAGCGCATTATTGCGGGTGTCGTAATAGGTCTGAAGGATTATGGCCCCGGTTTGATAATTGGCGACTATCCCCTGCAAGTCTGCGTCGGCCTGCAGGTTAAAAAGGTGGGTGCTGTCAAGGGTATAGCCCAGGGAAAGATACATGTGTTCAAAAAGTTGTTTGGAAAATTGCGCCGTGCTGCCGAATTTCTGTGAAATGTATTCCGGCTCCTCCCGGCGGCGGTAAAATACCGAAAGGTCTCCGGTCACCTCGGTGTTCAAAAACCAGGGATCCGTAAGTCCGATGAGCGTATTTTCACCTTTGAACGACGCTCCGGCTTCGGTCCGGAAAATTCTCCCGGTGCCAAAAATATTTTTTTCCTTAAACCCGGCCAAAATCCGGAGCCATTCATAAGAACCGTAACCGGCCTCAAAAAATAATTCCTTATACGGCACTTCATAAACCGCGACCTGCAAAATCCTTTCCCGGGGATTGCCGTTTTTTTCCAGCGACAGATCGACTTTGGAAAAAAGGCCGGTTGCATACAAGTTGCTGAAACCCTGGTTGGTTTGATTGCGGCGCAGAAGTTGGCCTGGTTTTGCAGGCAGGCGGCTGAGAATAAAGGGAGTTTGCGTAACCGTGTTGCCAAAAACTTCAACCTGGGTAAGGGTGATCAGCAATCCGCTCCGGATGCGGGCTTGCAGGGACACCTGTCCGGTTGTGCTGTTTAAGCTTGCTTCCACAGTCACGGTTGCGTCCGCATACCCTTCATCGCCATAGAGCTGTAAAATCCGGTCCTTCAAGGCTAATTCTTGCCGCCGATAAAAAGGTTTTTCGGTTATTTCCAGTTTGATTTCCTCCAGGCTCGGCTGAAGTTTCTCCAGCAGGTCTCCCGTATACGCGATGTCATGAATCAGGTACCGGACACCTTTGTGAATGATTTGCTTAACCGTGACCCGGCTGCGATCCGGGGAAAATTCATACTGCGGCGGGTCGAGCGTGACTTCCAGATACCCTTCACTGAGGTAATAATCATGAATGCCGCTTGCGCCCGAATCAATCTCGGTTTTATTGAAAATCATCCGCCCCAGTCCCGGAAACCCGGAGTGTTTACCCTCATAAAAAGGCAGGAGCACAGCCGCGGCATAGGCTGAATTACCCGTCAAGCTGATGGTTTGCAGTTCCACCCGAGGCCCTTCTGAAAGCGTAAACAGCAATCCGGGTTTTCCCAACACGGGGGCATAGCGGTAGGACACCTTGGCAAAGGCAAATCCCGACTGTCGGTACAGCCGCTCCATTTGGAAAGCCGCATCATCCGCATCCGCGCGGCGAAGACCGTTTTTATAAAAACTTGAAAGCTCCGCAGCGGCCGCTTCCTTCAGGGACGGTTCCGTTATGGCCTTCTGGCCCTCAAATCCTATGGGGAAATCCGCTTGGGTTTCGCTGTTTGGTCCTGCGGCCCACACCGGCTGGGTGAATACCGCCAGGGCCAGCAAGGTTAGAAAAAAAATAGTGCGGCTGGGATTATTTAAATTGGAAAACAATTTTCGCCCCCGCATTATAGTCATCATATACATCCCGCTCGGACGTGAGGTATTCCACGTCCCGGGTGGTCAGCCAATTTTTGGTTATTTGGAATTGCGCGTCCAGGGTTTCTTTTCCATTGTGCGAAATATCCCGGCCGATATTCAGTTGCAGACGGTCCAAAAGTTCTCTGCCGGATTCACCGAAAAGGCCGCCCACCATTCCATGTCCCAAATACAGCGCGAGATTACCCGTGCTTACGAAACGCTGGCCGGTTTGAGGCTGCGGAGATTGGCCGGTTAAAACTAAAAGCAAGAGTTGGTCATTGGGGGCCGGTGGAACGGAAGATAAAGTTACCCCCGGCTTGTCATAGGGCCCCGTGACTTTCATGGTAATGTCATAGCCCTGCATTTTGGTTTGAGCCAGAATATCCAGGCGCGGGATATCGGGGGAATTTTCCGGAAAGTTCACCACGCCGGACTGAATCTTCAGGATTCCCGTGGGCAGGGCAATCGAGGTAGGGTCAATATAGACAGTTCCCGTCAACACCGGTACTTCCCCGGTGCCGCTCAGAAATAGATCCGGCCTAATCGAACCCGTAGCGGCATTATTTTTAATCAGGAAAGGATCGACGGAGGTGATGCGGACCGCGAATTGCAGATTATTAAAAGGCGGATCAGTAAGAGAAAAAAGGACCACGTCCGGGCCCGCTTGGGGCCGGTTGTTGGGTTTTAGAAACCCTAAAAAATCAATGTCGCTGTTATATAAACCATCCGTAATTTGTCCCGCGCCGGAAAACTTCATTTTTGCGAGCGGGCCGCTGACATGGATGCCGGTATTGGCTCGCAGGCGCAAGCCTTCGCTGCGGTAAAAAAGAAGGTTTGAACCCTGAAGATGCAGATTGAACTTAGGCTGCTCTGAAAAAAAATCCTCCACAGTCCCGGTCACGGATAAGGGGGAACCGCCCATCCTGGCTTCCAACATTTGAATGATTGCTTGGGAGGAATTCAATTCTGATTTTAATGTAATGTCCCGGATAACCGGAAAATCCGAAGCGAGTTTGACCTGCCCGTCTTCCAGGTTTAATTGTCCGGTGAACTTGGGATCTTGAATTGACCCTTGGATCAGAGCCTGAAAATCAAGCTTTCCGGCCCGGATGATAATTTCCTCAGAGTCGGAAGGTTGATAACGCACCTCCGAACATTTCGCGCGGGCGTTTGCTTTAAAATCCGACAAGCGGCCCTGGCCGTCAATGGCGATTTCCCAGGACCCGTTAATCCCTGAAATGCCCAGCAGTTTTGCCCAGGGCGCGATTTCGCCGGCTTGCAGCGTTGCTTCCGCGTCAAAGGGCATCTCGAGCCACGAACTTGCCAGTGCTTCCACGCCGGCTGAAAAACGGTTAAGCCGGATCCAACCCTGGGACATTTCCAGAACTCCATGCTGAATCCGCAATTCTCCTTTAAGGACTTCTCCTTGAAGCACAAGCGAATGCTGCGGCAGACTGAGTTTTTTTTGATTTAAACTCTCCATGAGCAATGGAATGTCCTTAAGCTGGGCCGAAAATTTACCGCGAGTTGACCCCAGCAATTTTTTCCATTGGCCCTGCACCAGCGGAATTAAGGGTACGGCCACTGCTTGCAATAAAATCCGGTTGGAACCGGATGCTTGATCCAGCAGGAGGCGCTTGAAAGAGAGTTCGGTGGGGGTATATGCAACATCCGTTTCCAGAGAAAAATAATGTTGTTTTAAGGCCGGACTTTTTAGATCAATTTGGTTGGCGGCCATATGGATAAGGATGCCGGCCGCATCTGTTGGACGGCTTTCCAGATGCAATTCAGGAACACTCAGAAAAGGTGCTGCGAAGGAAACCACGGTATCCTGGATGAGCATGCGCGGCAGCGCCGGAAAAGGCGTCAAGGCAAAGGCCGGATTTTTCTTGTTCCGGGGAGCCGGAGGCAATGGCTTTGAGGCGGGTTGATCTGTCAGTTTTATTTCCACCCGGGCGCCTTGAAGTTCCAGTGCGAGGTTTTTTAAAAAGAAGTCCCGGCCTAAAAATAGGCCGGACAATGAATACCGCAGGCGCAGCCGGTTTATTTTCAGTGAAACCAAAGGACCTTCAGGATTAGCATGCAGCGTCCGAACCTGATCGATTTCCAAATCCGTTATATAATTTCCGCCCAGGCGCCGGATGGCAAGGTCTAAACCCAATTGGTGCTTGGCGGCTGAAATAATC
>JAGVPM010000136.1 GCA_020052235.1 Candidatus Goldiibacteriota bacterium | reverse complement strand
TTGCTTCGGACATTTGAAAAAGATGATCCCTCAACCACCCTGGTGTGGGATCTGAAAAATGAAGCCGGAAGTTCCGTGGCGTCCGGTGTTTATATTTATCTCATTCGTGACGGAAAAAATGAAGCGCGCGGTAAGGTTGCTCTAATCCGATAAAGTTGTTCGGAATTATGCAGTTGGCAAAGCAGCAAATATAAAGAATTCATGGGCCTAGTTATAAGTTTTTTAAAACATCGAGTCCGAAGCCCAACATTTTACTCCGTGCATAGTTACAGCACGCGTACCAAATTAAACGCCCGGCATAAATTCGGGGGGACACATTGTGGAGGGCCTGACCCGATGTTTTAAAAAGCTTATAACTAGGCCTTTAATTTAAACTAATTCGCTGCTTTGCCAACTGCATAATTCTGAAATTGTTTAATAATATGGGTAGTTTGTACCTTAGGCGGCCCAGGATAAGTTTGTTCATATTTTGTCAGGCAGAAACGAAGGAAGCGTGATATATTTATTGATAGATATTAAAACTGTAAACTAAGGTTGAGCCATGAAGCACACCATGGGATGGATCATAATACTTTTTTTTATGCTCATGATACCACCTGTGTCCAGCCAGGCAAGTTGGCAAAAATATACGGTTAATGCTTCTGCCATTACCGGAACGTTTTGGAGTGTTACAGTAACCGTCGGCCGGAGCGGAAGCAGCACCAACTATCTGTATGCAACCCATTCCAGCACAGTAAATCCCAATGTGTATGAATATGCTTGGAACGGCGTAAGCTGGCAAGGCGGAGCCTTGGGCACGGCTGAATCAGGCCGTGAAGCACGCGGCATTGCAGTTGGGAGCGGCCGGAATGATGGAACAACTTGTCTGTATGTAGGCACCAGTTGGGGCAACATCGCGGAGTTTTATTATAATGGCACAAGTTGGGAAAGAACGCTTCAAACTACGTCCGCTTATAAATTTCGTGGTTTAACCATTGGCAAGGGCAGGAATTCCGGTACCGATTATGTATATGGCGTCAGTCCCTACCATTCTTTGGTTTATGAACTCCGTTACAATGGTGTGAGTTACAGTTCGTCCAGTCTGCCGTACGGTGGAGTCAACGCTTTTTATGACGTGGCCATCGGAGATGGCCGCAATAACAGTTCCCAGCGTGTGTACGCCGCCACTTGGGATAATACTCTTTATGAATATTATTACAATGGTACAAGTTGGTCACGGTCTACCATATCTTCGGAAGGTGATTATTTTTATTGCGTGGCGGTGGGAGCCGGAAGCCAGCCTGGGGAAAATTCCGTGTTCGGCGGGTACGACCGCGGGGCAGTGTACGAGTATTATTACAATGGCTCAAGTTGGCAAAAAACGACCTTGAATATCACTGGCACCAACAATCAGCCGGTTTACGGCATTGCGATAGGGGACGGGCACAATGACGGCACCTCCCGGTTGTATGCCTCTTATAACAATGGCAATACCTTCGAATTTACCTGGAACGGCTCTGCTTGGAATAGAATTGATATGGGCGCCACCACGGCGGGAATTCCCTATGCGGTTAATGTGGGCCAGGGCCGGAGCGGGAATAATTCGATTTTCGTCACGGCCAGCGACGGCTATATTTACGAATATGTTTGGACTCCCGATGCTTCGCCCACATACACGGATACATATACAACCACACCCACGCTTACGGCGACCCCAACGCTGACCAACAGCGCCACGATCACGCCTTCACCCACTGAGTCTTCGACATTTACCCCCACGCAGACAGCCACCCCCAGCCCGACATCTTCATCCACGTTTACCTCCACGCCTTCGTTCACGGAAACGGTGACTTTAACTCCCAGCGCTTCATCCACGGCGACGGGAACTGCAACCCCCACGTCTACGGTAACGCCCACGCTGACCATCACGCGTACGTCCACGCCTACGCCTTCGGAAACCAAAACTTGGACCGCGACTCAGACGTATACCCTGACACCGCCGTATACCCTGACCGCGACGCCTACTTTAACCCAAACACCGACCATCACCCAAACCTACACGATTACCCGCACCGGCACCATTACCCCAACACCTACGCGGACCTTTACAGCGACGGTATCCCCAACCATAACTCCGACTCCCACCATCACCTCATCATTGACCGTGACCCGGACTTCCACGATTACAATGACGGTTGTTCCGTTTCCTGATTTGTCCCAGGTGGTGGTGTATCCCAACCCCTACCGGTCGCAATTAAAACCCTCGGCGGAAGTAACCTTTGGGCGAATGCCGGAAAAAGCCGTTATCCGGATTTATTCAGTATCCGGCGGACTGGTGCAGATTATAGAAAAAGACAGCCTGGTACCGATAATCAAATGGGATCTGAAGAATCAACAAGGTTCTTCGGTGGCTTCGGGTGTTTAATATTTATATCATTAAAAACGACCAAGGCGAACGCCGCGGGAAGTTGGTTTTAATTCGTTAAAATTTGCCGGGTACATACAGTAACGTCATACGGGCGAGGTCATTGATTATGCGCAAGTTATTCATGGCGGGTATTTTGGCGGGGTTGAGTTTGATGGGTTTGGCCGAATACGCGCAGGCACTCTGGCAAATTACCCCCTTCCAGGATGAAGGCGACCAATTATACACCGTGGCATTAGGGACCGGGCGCAACAATACCATCAATGCAGTGTATACCGGCGGTCTGAATGACGGAGTTATCTACGAATACATTTGGAATGGCGGCGGATGGGACCGCAACCCTATTTACGGTGGAGTTTGGAATTGCAATGCCTTGGTGATCGGCGATGCCCGCAACAATGGGCAAAACCGGATTGTATCCGGCAATGAGTATTATGGCGCGGTGGACGAGTTTTATTACAATGGCACGGATTGGACCTGGGGGAACGTAGGCCAAGTGGAACCATCCCAATCGAATGGAAATACGTGGACCGTGGATATCGGTCCTGGGCGCGACGATGGGGAGGACCGGGTTTATGGCGGGGATGCCTACGGCAATGTCAAAGAATTTACCTGGAACGGGTCGAGCTGGAATAATACATCCACGGTGGCAAGCCTGGGGAATAATAATGTGTGGGTGGTTAAAGTCGCAGCTGGGCGAAACGGCAGCACATATTACGTGTATGTAGGCTGCGCGGACCACCATTGGCGTGAGTATTCTTGGGGCGGGGCATCCTGGACTTTGGTCGATGATTATAATTACACCGGGGGCGGGGGCATGGAAATATGCTCGGCCTATATTGGCACTGCCCGTGAAGGCAGCAGCTCGACGCGGGTTTATCTGGGGTTTTCCAATGGTGAAATTTATGAACGGCGTTACAGTAGCGGTTCGTGGTCATCGTCCAAGATTTATCAAAATTTAGGCGTGATTTGGGGGTTGCAGCCAGGATATGGACGAAACGACGGTGTGCGGCGCCTGTATGCGGCCACGGAGAATAACCGCGCCTATGAAATGACGTACAATGGCTCTTCTTGGGAAGCTGCCGTGGATATGGGCAGTCCCTCCTCTACGAATTTAATCGGTTTGGCTGTTGGGCCGGGCAGGAATACCAGCGCCAATCATCAAATTTATGTTTCCTGCAGTGATAATAAAGTTTATGAATATTGTTGGGTGACACCGACGCCGACACGTTCGCCAACGCCAACACGTTCACCGACATCAACACGTTCGCCAACGCCGACACGTTCGCCAACGCCAATACGTTCACCGACATCAACACGTTCGCCGACACCGTCGGCTTCACCTACGTTCAACCCCAATTCGCCCACCACGACTCCCACGCCGACTTTGCAAATAACCATGACCAATACGCCGAGCCAAACGTCAACGTCAACAGCTTCACCAACGTCTACTGTATCGCCGCCGTATACGCTTACAGCCACGCCTACTGCAACCGGCACGCCGACAAGCACCGCCACGCCCACAGTTACCCTGACTCCGACGGTTTCAGTGACCTGCACGATTTCCGCCACCTATACGGTAACCCCCACGGCCACCATTACCAAGACCATTACCGTTACCGTAATCCCTTTTCCGGATTTATCCGAAGTGGTGGTCTATCCCAATCCCTACCGGAGCAAGGAACGAGCCGCGCAGAGGATCACGTTTGGCCGCATGACGCAACAAGCGGAAGTTAGGATCTACACCCTGAACGGGGAATTGGTGCAAACTTTGCTGAAAGATGATATGAAACCCACCTTGGTCTGGAATTTACAGAATCGGAGCGGTCAATCCGCGGCTTCGGGTGTTTATATTTACATTATTAAAAACGGCAGTGATCAAAAACGCGGGAAACTGGTTTTGCTCCGCTAGGGCCCCTACAATTTTTCGCTGGACCAGCCTGCTGCATACGTGATAATATCCCATCCAATGAACACGTTTATGGATTGGAATAATTTAGTTAATAAGTTTTCCACACGTTGGATTGCAGTCATGGGTGCAGGCGGGTTAATTCTGCTGGTTGCGGCTTTGGTACTGGCGCAAACCCGTATAATCCCTGAGAAAAGCATTGTTTCCTTGACCCCCTTGCCTGCGAATGCCCGTGCCTTCACCTATTTTACCCAAGAGCGGCTGCATGCCTATTCCGGCCATAATTTCGATCTGATACCGGATTTTACGGATTTTTTAAACACCATGGAGCAGCAGGCCGTAAACTCCGAAGGCAATTCATCCGAACAAGTGGTGCAGCAATTATTGCGGTTTGTTAATGACGATTATGTGCATTTTGACAAATACATTATCAGAACCCGGGAAAATTATTGGAAAATCGCCAAAACGCACGGGTATACCATTGATACCATTGTCGGATGCAATCCTCATTTGGAGAAAATTGCTTGTTATATTGGTCAAAAAATATTACTGCCAAACCGCGGCGGCTGTTTGCATGAGGTCAAGCCCGGCGAAACCCTGTATAAAATTGCACTGGATTACCGGGTGGACGCTGCGGCCATTCTGCAGGCCAATCACGTGGATTTGGACTGGGGCGTGGTTCCGGGCATGTGGCTGTTCATCCCCGGCGCCAAACCATTGTATTTATCGCAGGGCATGCACAAACAATATGCCAAACGCGCCTTGTTCCGGTCGCCGCTTTCCGGGCGTTATACCTCATTTGTGGGAAGCCGTATTCATCCGGTGCTGGGTTTTTCAAAATATCACAACGGCGTCGATATTGCCTGCCAATTCCGCAGCTGGGTTGGGGCGTCCGCTCCGGGGGTGGTGATTGCCGCGGGTTGGGGCGGGGCCATCGGCAAGCATGTTAAAATTGATCACCAGAACGGTTACATCACCATGTATGGGCATTTGGATGTGATTTACGTCAAGGTGGGTCAGAAAGTCCGGGGCGGACAATTGATTGCGCGCTCCGGGTCAACCGGACGCTCGACAGGTCCGCATCTGCATTATACCATCTGGGATCACGGTGTAATTAAAAACCCAATGGATTATTTGTGGTAAACGGGAGCCGGCATTGAAAAAACGCGTTTTGGTTTTGCACGGTCCTAATTTAAACTTGCTCGGCCTGCGTGAACCCGAGATTTACGGAAATTTTAAATTGGAAGATATTGACCGGGAATTAAACCAATTGGCCGGGGAATTGGAATTGGAACTTCGCGTGGTCCAAACCAATCACGAAGGCGAATTGGTGGAAGCCATTCAAAAAGCGCGGGAATGGGCGAACGTCATTATCATCAACCCGGCGGCGTATACGCATACGTCGGTTGCCATTCCCGACGCCCTGAAAGCCGTCGGCCTGCCTGCCATTGAAGTGCATTTGTCCAATGTCTATGCCCGCGAGGAATTTCGCCACCGTTCTTATTTGGCCGGTGTCGTGCGCGGGCGCATCCTTGGGTTTGGCCCCGACTCTTATTATTTGGCGCTTCGGGCTGCCCAAACTCTCTTGTCTAAATAAATTCCATGCTGGATTCCCTGCTTAGTCGACGGCATCCCCGCTGGCTGGGTCAAATGTTTTTCGGGTTGCTTACCTTTTCCATCCTGGTTTTGCTTTTTTTGCCTCCGGCCTGGGAGAGCCAGGTTTCCGCCGTATGCATTTTAGGCACCGTGCTTTTTGGCGTATGCGCCTTGGCCTGGCTGGGGTGGTCGCGCGTGCTGACTTTGTCTCAGATTTCGTTTGGGCCGGCGTTTTTAATGCTGATTGCCGCCTGGACCCTGTCCGCGTTGTTGGCCGAGGATTTGGCTTTGAGTTTGAACACTTTGGCGCAAACGCTCTCTCTCTGGCTTTTGTTCTTTTTGGCTTTTCTTTTTTCACACTCCCTGCGCATGGTTAAAAATATACTTGGCTGGTTCCTGTTGGCAGCGGCTTTACTGGCGGTGTTTGGGCTATACCAGTATGCGGGGGGATTATCCGAAACCTATCTGCGCTTGTTCGGCACACAGGCACCGCAGGGCTTTTTGGAACGGGAATTGGCCAACCGGCTTTTATCGGGACGGGCGTTTTCTTTGTTCGTTTATCCCAATGTGTTTGCAGGGTTTCTGGCCATGCTGCTGCCTTTGGGGCTGGCGCTGTTGATGTCCGCCCGGCGCCGTGCGCAACGCTGGCTGTGGGGTTTGGTGCTGGCGGTTTTGGCGGCCGGCCTGTTTTCAACTCAATCCTTAGGGGGCTGGCTGGCCGCCACCGCAGGCGTGGGTTTATTTTATTTGTTTTTATCCGATGACCAAACCTTGTATTCCGGCCGGCGCTGGTCCCTGGGCATTTGGCTGACGGGGTTGATCTGCATTGTCAGCGGTTTATGGTTGATGATCAATCACCGCGGCTATATGGCTGCCTGGGAAGGGTTGAGTCGGCGCTGGGTGCATTGGAAGGTTGCTTTAAAAATGCTTTGGGATCACCCTTTTTTCGGGGTAGGTCCGGGTTTGTTCGGCAGCGTTTATCCGCAGTATCAGCAGGCGGGTGATTATGCGCGTTTTGCGCATAATACTTTTTTTCAAACCGCGTCGGAGACCGGATGCATCGGCGTTGCGGCGCTGGGATATTTTTTGTTTAAAATTTTTCAAATGGTCCGCCAAGGCTGGGCGCCTTGGAAAAACAATCCCAACCGGATTATTTTAATCGGCCTCGCATCCGCAGTATCCGCGGCAGTGTTGCATGCCCTGGGGGATGTGGATTTTCAATTTTTGAAAAATGCCGTGGTGGTCATGGTACTGCTGGGGATGCTGGCCGGGCTGATCCGGCAAGCCGGGCTGCAACCGGCGGCGGAAGTTAAAATACACCCCTTGAATTTAGTCCCGGGAAATTCGTGGTTGGTTGGGCTGACAACGGGTTTGGGTTGCGTGCTGGTGCTGGTGTTATGGCGGGGCGGGCACAGCATTCCTTTGGGAGCCATGCTGATCTGGTCCATAGGCTTGCTTTGGATTGCCTGGATGTTTTTATCCTCTCAAGCGGGACGGTTGATGTTCCGCGCCGTTCCCCTGCGCTGGCTGTTCGGCTTTCTATGGGTCTGGGGTATTATTTCCGCCTCGGTGTCATCCCATCCGGCGGCGGCCGTGCCGGGGCTGACGTTGGCACTGACGGGATTTTTAGCCTTTGCCTTGATTTGGGAATGGGCGCCGGTTTCATTTTCTCTGATATGGGTTCTCATCGGCAGTTCTGGAATATTGAGTTTGGCGGCGCTGGGAATGGCTTGGAAAATGCCCGGCGGCCGCATGGCGCTGAATTGGCCGAACCCCAACTTGTTGGCCGCGTATTTGGCCATGGGCTTGATTGCCGCCCTGGGATTGTATTCTGCCTGGGACACGGCTTGGCGCCGCAAGGGTTGGCTGCTGGGTGTGTCAGCCGTGCTGGCCTTAGGACTTTTCACCACCGGATCCATGGGCGGGTGGTTGAATGTACTGACGGGTTGGTCGGTGCTGAGTTATTGGTGGGTGCGCCAGCGCCGCGTGCCTTGGTGGGGCGCAATGGCGGGATTGCTGGCTTTGGTGTTTCTCGGGGGAATGTTGCCGTTGGCCTTGGGTCAGCGGCTGGGAAAAATCCACGAATATTCCGGTCCGCTGTATGAACGCCTGCATATGGCCGGTGCGGCCATTCAAATGAGCGGAGATTATCCTTTGACCGGAGTTGGTCCGGGAAATTTTAATGCGGTTTTTGAGCAATACAGTTTTCCCAATGTCAGAGGGTTGGCGCGCTACGGCAAAACGGCTCTATTTGCGCACAATGAACTTCTGCAGATTTTGGCCGTGCTGGGGATTCCGGGGCTGGTGGTTTTATTGGCGGTATTGAGCTTGGCGGCTTTGCGTTTTCGCAATGTAGTGCGGCAACCGCCTCCCCCAGCATCCGCAGGTTGGCAAGGCGCCGTTCCTTTGGCCGTGTCTGCGGCCTTGGCCGGGGCCTGCGCTCAAGCCATGGTGGATTTTAATTGGCATCTTCCGGCTCTCTGGATATGGGGACTGGCGCTTCTGGGGATGATGTTTGCCCAACCCGCCGTGAAGCAGGCGCCTTTGGATCAAACCGTTCTTTGGGCGCCGGGGCAGGCGGTCCGGCATCCGCTTTCGCTGATTTTAATCTTGGTGGGAATTACCGCCTTATTGGCTGCGTCGCGCCCCTTGTTGTCAGAATATTATTTGGCGCAAGGCGAGGCGCAACGGTATAAGAAAAACCTGAAAAATGCCGCGCAAGACTATCAACGTGCTTTGGTGGTTTACCCTTTATCCGCTTCTGCGTATGACCGGTTGGGCCAGGCACAGTCTGATTTTTACGCCACGTCCGGAGCCGGGCATTGGTTTGCTTTGGGTGAATGGGCCTATCGAAAAGCCTTGATGCAGAATGGTTTGGATCCTTACATCCACCGGCATTTGGGCCAAATGTATGCTTTGAAAGCATCGCAATTATCCGGTATTGCCAGGCAACGGTATTATACCCAAGCTGTGGATGAATACCGCGAAGCTGTTCGCAAGGCGCCGCATCAGGCTTTTTTATTGTTTGAAATGGGCAATGTATTCCGGGATGCCGGACAATGGTCCGAAGCCGAGGAAAGCTGGCGCCAAGCCGTGGAATTGGAGCCGCATTATGCCGCGGCGTGGAGCAATTTGGGAGTGGTTCAGGAATTGCGCGGCAATACCCAGTCAGCCGAAGCCAGTTACCGCCAGGCCTTGGACCTGCGTCAATATGCGTCCAGTGTTCGGGATAAATATGAAATCGAACTGTTTTCCCTGAATGATGCGGTGGTATATTACAATTTGGCGCAGTTGTTGGAGCGGCAGGGGCGCTGGGCCGAAGCCAAGGAAAAGTATGCGGCGGTTTTGCGCCTCGAGCCGGCGCATTCCTTGGCCCGCAGGCGCTGGCAAGCGCTGAGGAGAATTGTCCCATGAACCGGGAACCGGGTGCGGTTGATGCTGGTCCAATGGTTCGGGATAAAACAGATCCGGAGTTAGTGCGGCTGACCATAGAGGGAAACACCCGGGCTTTTGACGAATTGATGGTGCGCTACCGGGCCGGGACCGGGTTTTCCGCTTGGCATTGCATATGCTGTGGAATAAGCACGAGGCCGATGACGTGGCGCAGGAGGTATTCGTGCGGGCGTATTGCAATTTAAAAAAATTCAGGGGCGAATCCAGTTTTTATACCTGGCTGTACCGGATCGCCGTCAATGTCGTGTATACTCAGTCCAAGAAAGCCGGACGGCGCCGTGAAATTTATAAAACAGCCCAGAAAGTCATGACCACCCAAGCGCTGCCAATTCCTTCGCCTGCGCAGACGGCGGAACACGAGGAATTGATGAAGCTGGTGTATCAGGGACTGCAAACCTTGGATTCGAGGTTGCGCGAAGTTTTGGTGCTTAGGGATATTGAAGGAATGGATACCCATGAAGTGGCGGAAATATTGAATATTCCCGTGGGAACGGTGAAGTCGCGGTTGTTTCGCGCCCAGGAAGATCTTAGGCAGTGGATGCAAAACCACAGCCTGGGGCAGCAAGAAGGCCAATCATGAAACCGTGTTTTGAGTTTAAAAATTGGCAACAAAAGGCCAGTGACGGCGCGCTTACTCCGGCTGATGAAGCGCGGTTTGAGCAACATAGAGTCCATTGTCCTAAGTGCGCCCAGGCGTACCAATGGCAGCAGAATATGGAACTAGCTTTCCACCAGGCTTCTGAAATTAAGGCGCCGGAGGATTTCAACCAACGGGTTTGGGACAAGATCCGGGTTAATGAAACCGCACCGGCTTTAAGCCGCGGCTGGTTGCCGGCATTGGGGCTGGCCTTTGGAGTTGCGGCCCTGGCTGCGGCAACGGTGATGACCGGATATTGGGTCATGCATCGTCCGTCGAATACTGAAAGCCAAATAGCCAAACGCAAAGCGCCCCAAGAGCAACTCGTTGTTAAATTTTTGGAGGAAACGCACCCGGCGGCTCAAGCCACGGCCCCGATTACAATGAATCCGGCTCCGGAAAAACCGCAAACAGCCAAAATCCGTCCCACCCCAGGCCATGACCTTGCGCGGAAACCCGAACCGGAAAAGGCGCAGCCTGGGGAAAAAAGGCCCTTGGTTGCGGAGCAACGGATACCAGGCCCTGACGTACCGCAAGCGCGTGCTGAATCCCATGGTCCCAGTGTGCGCGTAGCGCCTCCGCAAGCGCAGCCTGAAAGAAAAATAGCCGGTAATAATTTAGTGCCGGCTGCGGCCTTGGGGCCGACAGTTACCGTGCCCGTGGGAACAATCCGGATCAGGCCAAACAAGATTAATGTAAGCCAACAGGAGCGTATGCTGCTGGAGGTTAATTTGGAAAAGAACGGACGTTTGGAAGCGCGGATTTACACGCGTGAAGGGCAGGCAGTCCGGACTTTAGTGGAAGGCGACGTGCCTGCAGGCGTTCAGTCCTGGGAATGGCAGGGCGATAATAATCAAGGTGGAAAAGTGGCGGCTGGTATTTATATGCTGGAAATACGCGGTGATGTTGGGGAACGGAAATTTAAAATTATGGTCATTCGTTAGCGGAATAATTGCAGGTCGGGCAGGACGGCAGTGAAACGAGGTGGTTGGTTATGCAGGCCCAGATTCAACCACGAAGTGCAACACCCTGACGGAAAGCTTCCGCAGGAGTTAAGAACTTCAAGCATTTCATTGGCCGGTTATTCAGCCAACGTT
>JAGVPM010000101.1 GCA_020052235.1 Candidatus Goldiibacteriota bacterium | reverse complement strand
TTCTTTCATGCCATCAATCGCCGTGCCTTTGATGCTGCTTGCGGCTTCAATTGAGTTTGTAACCGTATGCATAACCGCCTGGATTCCGGTCTTCGCCGGGTCATGCATAAGTGCTGCCAATCTATACTTTTGAATTTCCTCAGATGTGATAGTAGCTTCGTGATCAGGTTGAAGGTAAGTGAGTATTTTCCCGGTCAGGTGACAAACACCTATTGAATGACAAAATCTCGAAAAATCAGCACCCGGATAAACAAGATGTGCTAATCCTAAATGGCGAACATTACGGAGCCGTTGAAAAGCTTTAGTATTTATTATTTTTGTTTCAATTTCACTTAAGCCGATTGTTCCGTATATTGGGCTTTATAGTTGAAGTTGTCCATTTTATTTACTGAATAGGAATGAAAGACTTATATTTATCTAACTCATTTTTCACAATTCTGATATACGGAAAGAGTTTCGGTTTTTCTTTTTGTAGAATGGTTTTTGTGTCTTTTTCGTCATATTTCTGAATCACTTTTAAATAATGATACGAAGCTATTAATTCCAACCAATCTTCTTGAGAAATATCGTCAGGGACATTTGGGGGTTTTATAAAAAGTGGTTTAATATTGCTTAACTTATCCGCAATTGCTCTTTTTAATGATTTTTTCTCGTATTCTTTATCACTTACTAAGGATTCTGCTAGAGCATAATAATCTTTAGTTAGTGAAGTACTATATGGTCCCATTAAATACCATCCAAATCTATACCCTAAGTCAACTCCTGTTAATTGACCGAGATAGATAGCTTTTTGGACTTTTTTTCTGTCATCAACTGTTTCGATATCCGTTGGAATCTCCAAAAAATCAAGAAAAAGTTTAAGAGCTATCAACCGAGGCTCCATAGCGCCTCCTTTTCAAAAATAACTAGTAATATAAACATAGTATAATGCTCTATTATTTTTAGACAACATAAAAATCAATTAGTTTCTTGTTCCGTTTGCAATAATTGCACTTTGTACCTAACGCACGCAATCAACTAATTGCCAGAAAATTAAAAAGGGGTGAGCATGATTCCCATGCTCACCCCTTTAAGTAACCAGTTAAACTTACGGCACCAGCGCCGCGCGCGCCATGTCCACAAACGGTCCCGGGTAAGCGCCCAGCACCAAAATCCCCGCCATACAAATAAGCATGGCCACGGCCAGCGCCCAAGGCATTTTCGGAATCGCAGGCGCATTGGGTTCCGGCGGGAGAATGTACATCACGCGGATGACCCGCAAGTAGTAGTATAAAGAAAGCGCGGAATTCAGCACGCCGATGATGACCAACCAGCCATAGCCTTGACCATACGCCGCAGCGAACAAATAAAACTTCGCGGCAAACCCGGCCAGCGGCGGAATACCCGCCAGCGAGAGCAACGCCAGCAACAGCCCCAACGCCAACCTCGGCGAGCGTTGCGCCAGACCGGTGTAGGCGGACAATTCAGAGGACCCGGTAAAACGCTCCACGGCCATGATGACAGCAAACGCGCCTAAGTTGGTAAACAAATACGCGGCCAAGTAATACAGCAGCGAAGAAAGTCCAATCGTGTCAAACGCCACCAGGCCCATGACAATGTACCCGGCTTGGGCAATTGAGGAATAGGCCATCAGGCGTTTTAAGTTGGTTTGCGGAATAGCGGCGAAATTTCCCAAGCACATGGCCAGGGCTGAAAGTATCGCCATGGCTTGCGCCCACTGCGGGCGTAAGCCCGGCATGGCTCCGGCCAACAACCGCAAGGCCAAAGCAAAACCGGCGGTTTTGCTGGCCACGGATAAAAAAGCCGTGACCGGGGTGGGTGCGCCTTCGTAGGCGTCCGGCGCCCACATATGGAACGGTGTCAGCGCCACTTTGAAGCCAATACCGGCCACCACGCACACCATGCCGGCCATCACCAAGGGCGATCCGCCTTTGGCCACTTGCGCAGCCAGCTGGACCGCTTGCGTCACACCCGTGACCGCGTAAATCAAGGAAAAACCAAATAACAAAATGGCTGAACCCAAGGCGGCGATCATTAAATACTTCAAGCCGCCTTCGGCTGACTTGGCATCGGCCGGACGGTAGGCGGTCAACAGCACCAAGGGAAAGGTCGCGAGTTCCAAGCCCACATACAAAAGCACCAGTTCGGTTCCCGAGGAAATAAACATCATGCCCAAGGCAGCGGACATCATGAGAAACAAATATTCACCCTGCGGACGCGCCCAAACTTTTTCAAAATCCCAGGCACTAAAAATCACAATGCCCAAGGAGAGCAAAATTATGGTTTTTAAATAAATACCCATGCCGTCAGCCATAAAGGCCTGGCCGAATGCCAGCCCAGGTTTCAGGCTCCAGAGCGCCACCAACGTAAGCGCGGTAAACAAAAGCGCCAAGGGCGAAAGCCAGGATTTGCGCTCGCTCGGCAGAAAAAGGTCTGCTACCAATACCGCGCACAAACCTGCGGTCATGATAAATTCGGGAAGTAACGCCAGCCACCCGCTCATCGAACCACCTCCAACATTTGGGTCAGCGGGCCTATGCTGGAATTAATCAAGTTCACCAACCAACTCGGATAAATACCCACACCCAACAACACAAGCATCAAAATAGCCAAGCAGGATTTTTCCACCCAATTGGCATCCCCCACGTGGTCAAACGCGGGTTTGTCGGGACCAAAAAACATTTTTTGCACAACGCGCAACACATAGATGGCGGTGAACAAAATGCCGGTCACGGCCACGGCGGACAACAACGGATACACGCGGAACGCGCCCAGGAACACCAGCAGTTCAGCCACGAAGCCGGAGAAACCCGGCAGGCCCAGGGATACCAAACCGCCAACCACAAACGCCATGGATAAAAACGGCATGCGCGACGCCAGGCCACCCATGTCCGGAATCACGCGCGTGTGCGTGCGGCCATATACCATGCCCACCAAGGCGAAGAAAAGGCCGGTCATGATGCCGTGCGAGAACATTTGCATCACGGCGCCGTTGAGGGCAATGGGGTTGAGGGTGCAAATACCCAGCAACACGATACCCATGTGCGACACCGAGGAATACGCAATAACATATTTCAAATCCGTTTGCGCCATGGCCACCAAAGACCCGTACACAATGTTCACCAACGTGAACAACGCCAGGTATGGTACCCAAACCTGCGCGCCAATGGGCAGCATTTCCACGCCAATGCGGATAATACCAAACGCGCCTAGTTTCATAAGTACGCCTGCGTGCAGCATGGAAACCGCGGTCGGCGCCGAGGCGTGCCCGTCCGGCGACCAGGTGTGAAACGGCCAAAAGCCAGCCAGCGTGCCGAACCCTAAAAAGAGGATTGGGAAAAAAGTAATCTGGAATCCCCGGCTGTATTGCACGTGCCGCAGATGATCCAAATGGAAGCTTTGCGCCCCGCCTGCAAAATACATGGCCAAGATGCCCACCAGCATCAGCGCGCTGCCGAGCATTAAATAGAGCGTCAATTTCATGGCCGCGTATTCGCGTTTCCCCGTGCCCCAAATGCCGATCAACAGATACATGGGCAAAACCGCCAATTCATACCCCAGGAAGAAAAGGAACAAGTCGCGGGCGGCAAACACGTAAAACACGCCTGACACCAAAATCAGCAACAAGGCAAAAAATTCCTGCGGCCGTTCTTTCACGTCCCAGGAAGCCAGCACACCGGCAAAAATAATGATCCCGGTCAGGAGCACCATGGCCAAGGCCATGCCGTCCGCGCCCAAGGCGTACTGAATGCCCAAGCTGGGCAGCAGGGAATGCGTTTCCAAAAACTGATATCCCCCGGCAGCCAATTTGTATGCAGCCACGACCGTGATGCTCAGGATCAAGGAAAACGCGGCGCCCGCCAATGCGACCCAGCGCGGCCACGTGACGCGCTCGCGGGGCAACAGCATAATAATAATGGCGGCCACCAGGGGTGTCGCCGAAATAATGCTTAAATACGGTATGCTCACGATCGCTCCCTCGAAAAAAATTTAGGAAACTATTTCAATTCACCGCAGAGGCGCGGAGTTCGCGGAGAAAGCTCGGTAAATAAATACTGAATACTCTGCGTCTCTGCGGTGAAATCTCCTCGTATAACTTTAGTTATTATTTCATCCATGCCAGCACGGTCGGATTGGAGGCCAACACGACCATGATTATGATTACCACGCCTGCCACGAACATAATCAAATAGGTCTGCAACCGGCCCTGCTGCAAGCGGCTCAAGCCGTCACCCGTCAAGCGGCACAGCCACGCCACGCCGTTGACCGCGCCGTCCACGATATTGCGGTCGAACCAGGCCAAAGCGCGCGACACCACAAACATGATCCGCTGCACGGCCCATTGATACATTTCATCAATATAGTATTTGTTTTTCAATAACGTGTAGATGGGCAGGAAACGCCGCATCAGCAAACTGGCTGAAACTGCTTTTTGCAAATACACCAAATAAGCCCAGGCAAACCCCAGCACCGCCATCAGGGTGGCCAGCGCCGGAATCAGCCGGCCGTGGTATTCGGTCTCCATTGCCGGAGCGCCGAACGAAGCTTGCAGGAAATGCCCAAACGGAGCCGTGGCCGCGCCCAGCCCGGCTGCCAAAATCGAGAGCAGCAGCATGGGAATGGTCATGACCCAGGAAGCTTCATGCGCGTGCTTGTCTGTGGCCGGTTTCCCGGCGAACACCACGAAAAACATGCGGAAAATATAAAATGAAGTCAGCAAGGCGGTCAGCAGGCCCACGAACAACAAGTCCATTCTGCCTGCCAGGAACGTAGAAACCAAAACCTCGTCTTTGCTGAAAAATCCGGCAAAGGGAAACACCCCGGCCAGGGCCAGCGAGGCAATCAGCATGACCGCGGTGGTGATGCCCATGGATCGGCACAAACCACCCATTTTCCAAATATCATTGGTATGCACGGCATGAATCACGGAACCGGCGGCCAGGAACAACAGCGCCTTGAACGCCGCATGAGTGGTCAGGTGGAACATGCCGGCCGTGTAGCCCCCGCACCCCAAGGCCATGACCATGTAGCCCAGCTGCGACAAAGTGGAATATGCCAAAATACGCTTAATGTCATCCTGCACGCACGCGATGGTCGCGGCAAAGATCGCCGTGAAACCGCCGATGTAAGACACGGTCAGCATGGCGGTTTCCGAAGCCGCAAACAACGGGAACAAGCGCGCGACCATGAACACCCCGGCAGCCACCATGGTGGCCGCGTGGATCAAAGCAGAAACCGGCGTGGGGCCTTCCATGGCATCGGGCAGCCAAATGTGCAGCGGAAATTGGCCGCTCTTGCCCATGGCGCCGCAAAACAGCAACAGGGCCACGGCCGTGGCCAAACCGCCGGCAAGTTTCCCGGCTTTGACCGCGTCGCCCAAGGCCAAAATATTAAACGTGTTCAGAAAATATCCCACCACCAAAATGCCGATTAAAAAACCCATATCTCCGAAACGGGTGACAACGAACGCTTTCTTGGCGGCATTGGCAGCTTCGGGTTTTTTATACCAAAAACCAATGAGCAGGTATGAACTCAAGCCCACCAATTCCCAGAACATATATAGGAAGATCAAATTGTTCGACAGCACCAGGCCCAGCATGGAAAAAGTGAACAAGGATAAAAACGCAAAATAGCGGCCAATGCCTTCATCTTCCGCCATGTAGCCCAAGGAATAAACCTGCACCATGAGGGACACAAACGTGACAATCACCAGCATGACCGAGGATAGCGGATCAATGAGCATGCCCATTTGAATCATCAATCCTCCGGCGGTTTGCAGCCAGGGGAGCGTAATTTCCTTCACTCCGGGATGCGCGAGCACATCCCACATGAGCCGCAGCGCCAGAAGCAATGACCCGGCGATGGCAGCGGAAGTGATCCACCCTGCGAAACGATTGATCCGCCGTCCCAGCAGCCCCACCAGGGCAGCAGCCGCGATCGGCAGCGCAGGAATGATCCAAGCATGTTCAAGCATAGCGACTCCTTTTCAAATCACGCCTGTGTAGGGAACTTCGCATGCCTGTTCCCTACCATTTCAGCAAAGTCAATTTATCCAAATCCACATCTTTTTGATTGCGGTAAATGGCGATGATCAGCGCCAATCCCACGGCCGCTTCGGCCGCGGCCACGGTGATTACGAAAACCGCGAACACTTGCCCGCCGGCCGTGCCTAAAAAATTTGAGGCGGCGGTGAAATTCAACGCCACGGCCAGCATGATTAATTCAATGGCCAACAACAGCCCAATGGCGTTCCGGCGTGAAAATGCACCGTAAATCCCCACTCCGAACAACACGGTTGAAGCCAGCAAGTAATGCGTCAATGTCAGCGTCATCTAGTCCTCCTTGCCGCGGGCGATCACAATCGATCCGACCAAGGCCGCCAGCAGCACAATGGAAACCAATTCAAACGGCAGCACATAGTCGGTCAACAGCAGTTTGCCCACCGTATCCAAGGACACTTCTTTCAAACCCGTAACCGCGGGCTGGCCCAGGATCACGCCGCCCAGCAGCGTCACCAAAGCCAGGCTTACCACCACGGCAATGATTTTCAATTCATTGCTCGAAGGCAGGGTCGGCTTTTTAAAATGCCCTGTGAGCATAACCGCAAAAACACCGAGCACCACCACCGCGCCCACGTACACCAAAATCAAAACCAAGGCTAAAAATTCCGCATTCAACGTCAGCATAACACCGGCCACGGCCAAACTGGCCACGGCCAAGGCTAAAACCGCATGCAATAAATTGCGCGTGGTTACCAAAAACAAAGCCGAAACCACCGCCAAGGCGCTTAACAAATAAAAACTCACCGTGGTCATCATGAACGCATTCTCTCCTTAAGTCCGGTACTCTTGACCGGTCACTTCGACAAGCTCAGTGACCGCGGACGAATCAATTTAAAACGGCCGTTGCGCCTGTCGAAACGACCTAGCTGTCTTTTTTCGCGGGCAATCCGCCGCGCCAGGCATCATTAAACACCTGGTTTTCCTGCTGCAAATGCAGAACCAATTGGGAACGGTCCCGGACCGCAATTTCGTGCGCGTGCGACATGCGCAATGCATCAAAGGCGCACGTTTCCACGCACAAGCCGCAGAAGGTGCAGCGTTCCAAATGAAAAATATAATCATCCAAAATACGCTTGCCTGCCTCGTTGGCGCGCGTGGTAATTTCAATGCTGCCATTGGGACAAATTCTTTCACACATCATGCAGGCCGTGCAGCGGTGCGCCTGGGTCTGGGGATCGCGGGGCATGACCAAGCGCCCGCGGGTGCGGTCCGGCCAAATCACCCGTTCTTCGGGATATTGCACGGTCACCGGCTTGACCAGCATCTGCTTTAAGGTTATGCCCAGGCCTTTGGCCAAATTCACAAAAGCTTCCCAGGATTCCTGAACCATGGTTTGCACGTTCATCGCCTCGCCAAATTTATTTTTTCTGTCCGCTTACTTCAACAACACCAGCACCAAACCGGTCACGATCAAATTCAAAAACGCCAATGGGGTCAATACTTTCCACCCCAAGTCCATCAACTGATCGGAGCGCAGGCGCGGAAAAGTCCAGCGAAACCACATGAACAAAAACAAAATACCGAACGTCTTGGCGAAATACCACACCCACCCGGGCAAGAACGGGCCTTTCCAGCCGCCCAGGAACAAGGTTACGGCCGCAGCCGAGAGCACAAACATGTTCACGTATTCGGCCAAGAAAAAGTAGGCAAACCGGACTCCGCCGTATTCAGTGTGAAAACCGGCCGTCAATTCGGACTCGGCTTCGGGAATGTCAAAGGGATTGCGGTTGGTTTCCGCCACGGACGCAATCAGGAAAATAATGAAGGCCAGAGGCTGATATATAATGTAAGGGACTTTCTGCGCTTCCACGATCGCGGCCAGATCCAAAGAACCGGCCAGCATAATCACGCCCAGCACGGACATGACCAGCGGCACTTCATAGCTGATCATCTGTGCTGCCGAACGCATGCCCCCTAAAAGTGAGTACTTATTGCCCGAGCTCCAACCGGCCATTAAAATACCAATCACCCCAGGCGTACCCACGGCCAGTATATACAGCAAACCCATGTTGACGTGCGCCGGAATGACGCCCCGGTCCATGGGTATCGCAATCAGGGCCATGAACCCGGGAATGAAAACCACATAGGGCGCCGCGCGAAAAATCCAATTGTCCGCGGCTGCGGGCACAAAGGATTCCTTGAGCATCAATTTAATCACGTCGGCAATAACTTGCAGCAATCCATGCCAGCCAACGCGCATGGGTCCCAGGCGCGATTGCATGTGAGCCGCGATCTTACGTTCTCCGTACACCAAAATCATGACAATCACGGAGCACACGGTGAACAACCCGATCATCACCAAAAACGAACCCACCCATTCACCGGCCATGACCGGCAAATGAACTAAGGTCGCCAGGGTGCGGAGCTGCTCCAAGCACCAGGCAAATGCGGCTGCGGGGTCAAAAATATAGTTCATCGGTCAATCTCCGGGACAATGAAATCAAGGCTGCCCATGATGGCCACCACGTCGGCAACATGCACGCCTTTCAACAGGGTGGGCATCACTGCGAGGTTGGCAAAACTGGGAACACGAATCCGGCAACGCGTGGGTTTGGTTGACCCGTCTGAAACCAGATAAAAACCCTGGATGCCGCGGCAGGATTCCACGCGGGCATAAGCTTCACCCTTTGGGGGCTTGAACACGCGCGGTACTTTGGACATAATGTCGCCTTCGGGGATGCCGTCCAAAGCCTGCGCGATGATGGCCGCGCTTTGCCGCATTTCTTCCACCCGCACCTGGTACCGTGCGAGCGAGTCGCCCTCGGGGCGCGTGATGACTTGAAATTTGAAATCAGGATAAACGGAATACGGTTCGGATTGCCGCAAGTCCAAGGCCGTACCCGAGCCGCGCAAATTTGGTCCGGTCACGGCAAAAGAACGCGCCATGTCCGTCGGCATGGTGCCCACGTTTTTCATGCGCGCAATGAAGATCGGGTTTTTTGAGAGCAGGGCGTCATATACGTCGGGCATTTTTTCGAAATATTTCAAAAACGCCTTGGCTTTATCCACAAACCCGGCGGGCAAATCGCGGCTCACGCCGCCGATGCGCATGTAATTAAACGTCATGCGCTGGCCGCACAGGGCTTCAAACAGATCCAGAACCATTTCCCGTTCACGGAAGGTATACGTCAGGGGCGTGAATGCGCCCAAGTCCATGCCCATGGCCCCCAGCCAAATCAAATGGCTGGTGACGCGCATGAGTTCGCTGACGATCACGCGCAAATAATCGGCGCGGCGCGGAACCTCGACTTGGCCCAATTTTTCCGCGGCCAGGCAATATCCCCATTCATTGAAAAAGGACGCCAGGTAGTCAATCCGGTCGGAAAGAAAAATATACTGGGGATAGGTGAGCGTTTCACCCATTTTTTCCATGCCCCGGTGAACATAGCCGAAATCCGGCTGGGCGGACACCACGCGCTCGCCGTCCAAGCGCAGGATCAAGCGCAGGGCCCCGTGCGTGCTGGGGTGCTGCGGTCCCATGTTCAGCGTTACTTCTTCGGTGTTCATGGACGCGGTTTCAAGCGCGCCGATTGAGGAAATTTCTGTGCTCATGCGGCCTTACGCTCCTGGACGCTTCAACAATTTATCATCCGAATAATCCTTGCGCAGCGGATGCCCGACCCAATCCTCGGGCAGCAAAATCCGGCGCAGGTCCGGGTGACCGACAAAGCGGATTCCGTACATGTCAAACACTTCGCGTTCATACCAATTGGCAATTCCGTACCAAGGCGTCAAACTGGGGGCTTCGGCTGTTGCCTTGGCCACCGGTGCTTTTAAGGTAACGCGCGCGGTGACATCCGCGCTCGCGACCAAGTGCAAAACCAAAATATAATTGTCGCCTTCTTCCAAAGCCGTGTAGTCTTCGCAAACATCCAGGGCCTGCGATTTCAAGGCTTGCAGGCGTTGAACCGCCGCCGGCAATTCCTGGACCGAAGTCAAAATCACGGCCGGGCCAAAACCGCCGGCTTCTTCCACCGCGGCTTGCGGAAACGCTTGGCGCAAACTTTCCAAAGACACGGTGCTCATGCGGCCTGCCCTCCTTTGGGACGGCGGCCGGGCAAACGTTCGGCGGCAATTTTCTTTTCCAATTCCAAAATGCCGTGCAGCAAGGCTTCGGGTTTTGGGGGACAACCGGGAATATAAATATCCACGGGGATTAACTGATCGACGCCCCGGACCGTGCCGTAGGAATCATAATAAAACGGACCGCCCGAGGTAGCACAGGCGCCCATGGCAATCACATAGCGGGGTTCGGCCATCTGCTCATACAGGCGTTGAATTCGCGGCGCCATTTTCCAGCATACGGTGCCGGCCACCACCATCATGTCCGCCTGACGCGGCGTGGCGCGCAATACTTCATTGCCCAAACGCGCCCAATCGTAACGCGGAGCGCCGGTGGAAAACATTTCAAAGGCGCAGCACGACAAACCAAACGTCAACGGCCACAAGGAATTCTTGCGTCCCCAATTGATAAAAAATTCAGCCGTGGTCAGCAGCAGGCCGCCCCCGGGAAATTTTTCCGTCATACCCACCAAATTCTCGACTACTGCCATTTTAAAACTCCTTTACGCCAAGCATAGGCCAAGCCCAGCAAGAGGATAATCACAAACGCCAACATTTCCAAAAATCCGAACCAGCCCATCTGACGAAACACCACGGCTACGGGAAATAAAAAAATTGCTTCCACATCGAACACCACAAACACAATGGCAAACAAATAGAATAAGGTGCGGAACCGCACCTGGTCCGTGCCCACCGTAGGCTCGCCGCATTCGTAGGTTTCCAGCTTCACCGGGGTCAGGTTGCTGGGACGGCCCATCCAGGAAATCACCATCCCGGCGGCCAAACAGAACAAACCAACTCCCAGAGCCATAACCATATTGGCATACGCGCCCAAATGTTCCACGTTCACGTTCCTCCTTGTAACTTGAGCAATGCGTTGCTCAAGTTACAGAGCATTTAAAATTCCAGTCTGCTTTCTACTCTCGACTTTCGACTCTCTATAGTTTAATAATCTCTTTCAATCGCAAACGAAACCAATTCCCTCAGCTGCCGTTTGGCATCCGATTCGGGAATCAGCTTCAGTGCCCGTTGCGCTTTGCCTGCATAGGATGCGGCTAAATCGCGGCATTTGTCCAAGGCGCCGCAATCTTCCAGCACCGCGCGCAATTGCTGCGGCTGGGGAACGCGGCCTTGGATCTGCTGCAGTACAATCCGCCGGCCGGAACCGCGAATTGTTTGCAATCCATAAATCACCGGCAGGGTTATCCGGCCTTCTTTCAGATCCATGCACACGGGTTTCCCCACGCGCTTTTTAGCCCCTACAATGTCCAGCAAGTCGTCCTGAATTTGAAAAGCCATGCCAAAAGCCCGGCCGTATTCGGCCAAAGCCCGCACCTGGCTCGGCGTGCCTTGGGCAGTCTTGGCGCCGGCTTCGCAGCAGGCGGATAATAAACTGGCGGTTTTGTTGGAAATCATCTCCAAATATTGCGTTGGTTGCAAAGTTTTTTTTCGAAAAAACTTCAGCTCTTGAATTTCGCCAAAACACACTTGGGTCGCGGCATGCGCCACGATTTTCCCAATATCATTGGGCATATCCGCAATCAACAAATTCATGGACTGAGCGAACAACAAGTCCCCCACCAAAACCGCGGTTTCATTGCCGAAACGCGCATTAAGCGTGGACTTGTGCCGGCGCTGGGCCGCATGGTCAATAACATCATCATGCACCAAAGTCGCTTGGTGCAACAATTCCATGGCCGTGGCCAGCTGTTCCACCCGGGAGTGCAGCCGCCCAAGGGCAGCGGCAGACAAAACCGTTAAACGCGCCCGCAGCCTTTTTCCCCGGCTGGCGGCCGCATACTGCAAAAACGCCTCCACAAACTCGTCTTTCGAGGTAAGCCGGGCATTTATTTTTTTCTCAATGCGGGTGATGGCAGTTGCCAGTACTTTATTTGCCGGAGGTATCCCGCGCATAACGCCTCTTTATACAAGATGAACCGCCCTGCGGCAAACTGCAGGGAAACTATATGGCAGCAAAACAGTTTGGCATCGTACCAGATTCAGCATAAAACTGTCAATTGGAAATAAAAGGCGGGTTAACACTGCCGGCAAGCCATAAACTGGTAACCCCATCGTTTTTGTAAAGATTACCGTCCGGTTGCAATTTTGCCTTAAAAATTGGCCTTGCCGTTCTTTGGACGCGTGAATTTTTTTACCTCGCGCAAAATCTGCTTGGGATCATCCATGAGTTTAAACATGGAAAGGTCCTGCGGTTCGATCATTTTCCGGTCCGTCATGGTGTTGCGAAGCCAATCGAGCAAACCGCTCCAATATTCACTCCCTACCATGATAATGGGGAAACGCCGGATTTTATTGGTTTGGATGAGCGTCAACACCTCAAAACACTCATCCATGGTCCCAAATCCGCCCGGCATGATGATGACAGCCGAAGCGTGCTTGATAAACATTACCTTGCGGATGAAAAAATACCTGAATCCGACCTGAAAATTAACATAGGGATTGATCTTTTGCTCCATGGGCAGTTCAATATTCATGCCCACGGACCGTCCGCCGGCTTCGCTGGCGCCTTTGTTGGCTGCTTCCATGAGCCCTGGGCCGCCGCCGGTAATCACTGAAAATCCGCTTTTGGCCAGTCTGAATCCGATTTCCGTGGCCAACTTATAATACGGGTCATCCGGTTTGGTCCGTGCGGACCCGAACACCGTGACCGCCGGTTCTATTTGGGAAAGAAATTCAAATCCGTCGACAAATTCAGACATAATGCGGAAAACACGCCAAGAATCCTCATCGTACAAACTTTCCCTGTGCCCGGACTTGGGTTTTAATTTTTGCGTCATGTTGGTTAGGTTGCGTGCGATGAATTTCATCATTTTTCCTCCATCCGTTTTTGAGCAGCTAAAACCGTATTGGCCATAAGTTGGGCGATGGTCATGGGGCCCACGCCGCCGGGTACCGGGGAAATATAACCCGCCCGTTCGCGGGCAATTTCAAATTCCACATCGCCGCAAAGCTTTTCTCCCACCTTGCTGGTCCCCACATCCAGAACCACGGCTCCGGGTTTGATCCACTCCCCCTTCACGCAGCCGGGCTGTCCGATCGCCACTACCAAAACATCGGCTTGGCGGCATTCGGCAGCGAAATCCGCGGTGCGGGAGTGGCATATGGTCACGGTCGCGTGCTCTTGGAGCAGCAGCATGGCCATGGGTTTTCCCACTAAGTTGGAGCGCCCCACGACCACGGCTTTTTTGCCTTTTAAGTCCACCCCTGTGGTGCGGATCATGGCCATCACACCGGCCGGGGTGCAGGAAATAAACGTCGGCTGCCCGGAAAACAAGCGGCCCAAATTATACGGATGAAGTCCGTCCACATCCTTGCCCGGATCAATGGTTTCTATGACACGATTGAACGATATTTGGGAAGGCACGGGCGATTGCACTAAAATACCATCCACTTCGGGATATTGGTTAAGGTCCCGGATCAAATCCAGTAATTTCTCTTCGGAAGTATCGCCGGGCAAATCGTAAAAAAATGACTGAATGCCCAATTCGCCGCAAATGCGCCGTTTGTTCCGGACATACACTTGCGATCCCGGGTCCTCCCCTACCAATACCACGGCCAATCCCGGCGGGCGGCCAAATTGGGCTTTCAGGGTTTGAATCCGGGCAGACAAACCGGCGCGCACCTGGGCGGCCAAAGCTTTTCCATCAATAATATGTGCGGACACGTTCGCTCACTCCTGAATCGATTTTTTCCTTTCGGAGAAAACAGCAGGGAACAGGCATGCCTGTTCCCTGCAAAATTTATCCCTGCCGCCTTTTTCTTTTCCAACACTTCAGCCTTTACATAAGAACATTGGGCCCCAGATCCATTAAATACGCCATAATCAAATCCCGCTGCTCTGAATCCAAATTCAAAAATTCCAAACCCGCGGTGGTCCACGCTTTTTTATGTTCGCTCCAGCAAACGCGCGCTTCCAAATTAAGGGTGGTTTGCGTATTGGGCAGCATGAAGCTCAACTGCAACAGTTCGTTTTTATGCAACAACACGTTGGCTTCCAACAGCATGCCCTCGGGTGTAAGATTCTTTACCACCCCGTTGAATTCCTGTTCCGGGCGCTGATCCTTGCTGATGCGCTCCAGCACAAAAAACACCGGCACGCGTGGAATGCGTCGGCGGTCGTCCATGGATTGACTCACTTATAACACACCTCCCGGTTGTATGCTATCCGGCCGGGTTGCAGGAGAACCAGGCATTTCTGCGGATATCAGGTGGGGTAAAATTTCTTCCAGGGTGAACGGTTTATACAAACACGCCTCGGCGCCGCTTTCCAATCCGCGCCCGGCACCGTCCCTATCTCCCCGTTCCGTCAACACGATCAAACGGCCGTATTGGCCGCGATACCGCCGGTTGCAAAGGGTTATAAACTCCAGGGCTTGGCCGGGCTGAGGTTGCAGATCCACAAAGATCACTTCCCAAAATCCGCGGGTGTGTTCCAACTCCGCCGCAGCCGTTACACCGTCGGGAAACTCATATATGTCCAAGCTTTCCAGCAAGGGACTTGTTTCCTTTGCCCAACGTTTGCCTTTTTCATAAAAAGCCATTTGCAGGGAAAGTTTCAGCAAACGGGAAAATTCGACTTCAGCTTCAACAATACCAATCCTCACGCCATGCCTCCTGTGTTGGCCTTAACGCATTTTAAAAAAATGCAAGGTACATTGTACTTCAGCACGGTTTTCTCCATACATTTGCGCTTCAGCATCCAGGGGCATCACCTGGTTCGCCGGTAAAACGTCCGCAACTTGCGGCGTATATTTTTTCCATTCATCATTGGGTAATTGCACGTTCCCGCCATTGGCCATGGACACGGTTTGGGCCGCAAACACCACGCGATAGCGTTTTCCGGCTTCCACCGGAACCGTGGTCTGAACATTAAACAAATGTTTTTTTCCGGCCGCTTGACCCTTGAGATTCAACATCTGGCGGACCAAAGCCATGGAATACTTTTCTTCAGGACGGTTTATGTTTTCCAATCGAAGTTCGGCCTCCACCCATCCCACATCGCGGGGCCGGAAGCCCACCAATTTCCACTCCAGGCTGAGCATCGCCGACAAAGACACGGTTTGCGGCGCAGTAAAATAAATCGCATCATCCAGCATCAATTCAGCCGTAGCGACTTGACGCTGCCCCGAATTGGCCGGAATGCTGGTCTTACACACCAACAAACCCAAAGCTTTGTCAGCCACGGCTTTCCCGGATGAAGGATCATACTGAAACACTCCGGTCTTGGGAACCGCCGCGTCGAAAGGTGGTTTATAGGTCGGCCACTCGGTCTGCGTGGATTTCGCACAACCGCTCAGCAGCAACCCAATGGTTGCTCCGCCGATCATTCCGAGTAACGGCCATACATTTCTGTGCTTTATATGCATCATACCGCAGGTTCCTATTTTTTTTCTTTTTCGTCATCCACCGGGGCGGCTGATTTACCCGCGCCGCCGCTCACTTTTTCGCTGGTTCCCGGTGTACTCGCCGCACGCACAAACGGGACCGGTGGATTACAAACCGCGCAGGGAAGATTTCCTCCGGCCGAAGCTTTTTCAATCTCCGTAAATTTTCGAATGTGTTTGGAATCTAAATTTTTAACCAACGAGCACCAGGGGTTATGGTAGGTTTTAGCCTGTGTATCGACAATGTATCCTTCACCCCGGCTGACGGCCTGCGACATTTTACGCTGTTGCGCCGCGGCTGTGTTGCCGTCTTTCCTGGCCGGAGCGCTGCACAAGGGGCAAGCATAAAATGTTTTGGCGCGGGCTTCGGCTTCCGAATCGAACATTTTCAGGTTTTTCTTTTTTATTATCGGGGTTTCCGGACATTGGGCCGCGTGGTACCGCTTGGTCGCTGCATCCCCGTAAACCTCGGCAAAACCGTAAGGCGCGAAGCAGGCACCCAACCCCAGGCTTAGAATAACCCCATAACCCCAACGGCGTATAAAATTCCTCATGGTTTCATCGCTCCGCCCACGGTTTAACGGTCAATAACTCATGGTGTGTGAAATAAATTCATGCAAGAGTGCCCGGCCTTCAATGCCCAGACGATTGAACATCAACCCGTGGGCATACATGTTTTGACCGTTGTCCTTGACCGGGCGCGCCCATAAAATCTCAGCCCGAATATGAACCGGCTGATTAATTTTAGGCAATTTGACGTCAAACTCCAGCAAGGTTGCAACCGGTATGGTGAACGGGCAAATCAGCGACGCGCCTTCTTCGCTTAAATTATTGATGTAAGCATTCAGGGGTTCTTCCGAGTCCTTGGAAAAAAACTTGATGGGAATATCAACTTCCACACGGGCATAACGCCGAAAATTCAAGACTCCCATTTGACCCTCCTACACGGTGCCGGATACATTATTGTACCATGCCCGGATGGTATTGCAAGCCTTACTCAGCGCGCCGGGGCTTCGGTCCGGGCAAAACCACGGTTGGTTTGGCCTTTATTTCCATCGCAAGTTTGGCCGCTGCCAAAGGTACTGCCCGCGTTTTATGCGGCAGCATCTGTGCTACGGCCCGGGTCACTGCTGATGCGCCGTTGGTGGTGGTGGAGGTTACTAAATTACCATCCACCGTAACCTCCGAATTAACGATTTCAACGTTGTTCTGTGCAAACAGCTTGAGTGTCTCCGGGGCGGGTAAAACCGAAGCTTTATGCCCGGATAGAACTCCGGCGTACACCAAGGCGGCAGGTGCTATGGAAATCGCGCCCAAGGGGCGATGGCTTTTATTCAACCCGCGCACCAACCGCTTCAGCTCGGGGTTAAACCACAAATACATTTTCGCGCCGGACCCCCCGACGATAATCAAGCCGTCAAAATTCTCGGCCTGCACTTGCTCCAGGGTATACTCCACACCCACGGTTCCTTGCATCATGCCTTTGGCTTCCCGGGCTTGGGTAGATCCAATCACACACCGCGCGTGTTTGGCTTTCAATCCATCCTGGACGGCCTTCAACTCGCTTTCGTTATAAGCCACGGGCGATACCACCACCAAAACCACAGGCCGAAAGTCCCGCGCCATGGGCTTGGCCTCTGCAACTTCCGCTCCCCAGGTCAGCCCCAGCACGATCGAGATTAGCCCCAGCCAACGCCAAAACCATGCCTGCATATCCCGCGCTCCTTGCGATTATTGGGAAAACGAATTAAAGCCTTAAAAGGCACGATCCCCAAGTAAATCCTCCGCCAAACGCCACCAATAAGCACACCGAGCCGGACTTGATGCGCCCTTCAATCCGGGCTTCGGCCAAAGCTACCGCTGTCGTGGCTGCCGAGGTATTGCCGTAACGCATCAAATTCAAATACACCTTATCCATGGATAAATTGGACAGGCGGGCCGCAGCCTCAATAATGCGCATATTGGCTTGATGCGGAATCAGCAAATCCACTTGATCGATGGTCATTTCCGCTTTTGTGAGCACTTTGCTGTTGGAACTGGCCATGGCGCGCGCGGCAAATTTAAATACCTCGTTGCCTTTCATTTTCATATAATGAAGCCTTGAATCCACCGTGGCATGACTGGTGGGATTTCTTGAACCGCCCCCCGGCAATTCCAACAATTCGCCTTTGCTGCCATCGGCACCCATGTAGGTTGCCAAAATTCCCGTCGGCGCCTTGACCGGCTGCAAAACCGCCGCGCCGGCCGCATCGCCGAACAAAATAGCCGTATTGCGGTCCTCCCGATCCGTGATCCGGGAAAGCGTTTCGGCCGCAACCACCAAAACTGTCCGGTACATGCCGGTCGCAATATAGTTGCGAGCTAAAGACAAGGCATACACGAACCCTGTGCAGGCAGCTTCAATGTCAAAACAAGCGGCGCGGGTTGCTCCCAAGGCGCGCTGAATATGACAGGCTGTCGAAGGCCATGGCATATCCGGGGTGATAGTGGCCGTGATAATCAAATCCACCTCGGAAGCGCTCACGCCGGCATCCGCCAAAGCTGCGCGCGCCGCGTTCGCGCCCAAAGAGGAGGTAGTTTCTTCCGGCGCGGCAATGCGCCGCTCTTTAATGCCCACGCGCGAGACAATCCATTCATCGTTGGTATCAACCATTTTTTCCAAGTCGGCATTGGTCAATACCTTGGCCGGGACATACATGCCCGTGCCGACGATTCCTGCGGTCAATAATTCCGTCACTTTAAACTGCTCCTTTCCCATAGCCGAACCCAATCCGGATTGCTTATACTATGGTGCCTGCTTTGGTTAGCGGCCAGGCAAGCCGTCTTTGATCTCCTGCAAATACGTTTGATATGCTTGATCGAAAAAAACACTGGCTTGTGCATAATCCGGATAAGTCCAATCCCAGGCGCAAAACCGCCCATTCCGGATGCGCAACGTTACCTCGGCATAAATGCCTGAGCGCAAGTACAAACGCTGTTCATGATCCTTGGTGCTGGCCAGCACCAATTTCCCCGGCGCCAAATACCCCGGATCAATATTTACTCGCCGGCCGTTGTGGTCATTCAAACCCAATTGGGTTTCCCAGGCATTAGAGGCCAATTTCCACTCGGGCAATTCCTCCGCGGGCCGCAGTTGGCTTAAAACCAAATATTGCCGCCATAATCCCGCGCCCATTTCTTTGGTATAATATTCCGTATAATTAAATAAAAATGGCTCAGTAGCCACTAAAATAGGGCCTAATTCGCCGGTAATGCGTTCACGAACTTGCGCCAACAAGTTTTGATCCGCAGCTAAAACACCCGCCAAGGGTCTTACGTTGGGAATAACCCTGATTTTACCCATGATAGTCCGAATATAATCAAAGCCCGGTGAATCGTCAATGAGTAAATTCCTAATCACACGGGGAGATGGAAACCAACCTTCCTCTCCGGGTGGGGACAATTCATAAATCGCCCTATTTTGCAGATGTTTTTTAAGAAATACTTTCGTCCTGGGAGTACAAAAGGTGTGCTTGAGAAAAACGGGCTGTTTTTTGGGGTGGCGGTTGTTCTTGGCTTCAACCAACCGCCCCCCCGTTGCTCAAAGGAATAAATCACCCGCAATCCAACCAAAATTACTTGCCGCCATGACCTTCGCGGCCATGCCGCCCGCCCATCATGCCCTTTTGCATATGCATCGCGTCCATTTTCCGTTTTTGTTCCGAAGTCAACAAGGAGCGTAAAAACAGAAATGATTTTGTCCGATTCAACAACAATTGTTCCTGTTGTGCGCTGATCTGTTTAATCAATTTTTCGATTTTGGCCATATCCGGCTTGTCTTCCGCCGTTGCTTCCGCCAAGTCCAAATGCAATGTTTTCATTTCCGCCATATCCCGGATCATTTGTTTTTGTGTGGACAGGCGTTCAGTCTTCAATTTGGCAATTTGCTCATCGGATAAATTAAGCTCCGCAATCATCCGGTGCCCGCCCATCTCGCCTTCTTCTTCGCCCTCATGAGACTGTGTCACAACTGTCTCAACGAGAGGAATGAGCATCATATAATATCCCCTCTCCCCGGCGTTAGCTGCGGGAGAGGGAGAGGGTGAGGGGTCCA
>JAGVPM010000170.1 GCA_020052235.1 Candidatus Goldiibacteriota bacterium | reverse complement strand
CTCTCCCTCTCCCGCAGCTAACGCCGGGGAGAGGGGATATTATATGATGCTCATTCCTCTCGTTGAGACAGTTGTGACACAGTCTCGATGGGAGGGGATTGAGGGGAGGGTGTTGAACTTATTCTGTGAAGGAATAAGGCCCCCTCCCCTTCGTCCCCTCCCACCAAATCCTGGGGAGGGGAATAATAAGGGAGCGTTGTCTTGGACGCTGAAGTGAAAACCGGCAAACCGGGAAAAATACGGTTGGATCAATTATTGGTGGATCGGGAATTGTTCCCCAATCGGACCCGCGCGCATGCCGCGATCATGGCCGGTGAAATTATTTCCGCTGGCCACCGTTTGAGCAAACCCGGGCATTTGGTGCCAACGGATATTATCCTTTCCGTCAATCCCCGGCATGCCAAATATGTGAGCCGCGGGGGAGATAAATTGGAAGGCGCCCTGACTGATTTCCGGGTGAATGTCGAAGGCTGGAAGTGCCTGGATATCGGCTCTTCAACCGGCGGATTCACCGACTGCCTGCTGCAACAGGGCGCGGACTCGGTGTATTGCATTGATGTGGGCAAGGGGCAGCTGCATATGAATTTGCGCAACCATCCCAAGGTCACGGTGGTCGAGGGGGTTAATGCCCGCTACATGCGCGCGTCGGATTTGCCCGGCCCGTTTGATTTGATCGTGGTGGATGTTTCATTTATTTCGCTGACCAAAATTATTCCGGTTGTACCGCAGCTGTTGAAGGAACGCAATGGCCGTTTGCTGGCGTTGATAAAGCCCCAATTTGAAGTGGGGGCCGCGGCCATCGGCAAAGGCGGGATCGTGCGCGATCCCAAGGCCCAGGAAGGCGCGGTGAAATCCGTAACCGCTTGCTTGAAAGAGCATACTTTAGATAAATTGGGCGTGGAACGCAGCCGGCTTACCGGCGCTGACGGGAATATTGAATTTTTTGTTTATGCCCGGAGGGAAGCATGATCCTGGAACTTCATGTCCGCAATGTATCCTTAATTCCCGAGCTGCATTTAAATGTCCGCGATGGGTTAACGGTCATCACGGGTGAAACCGGGGCCGGAAAATCCATTTTACTCGGAGCCTTGTCCCTGGTGCTGGGGGAACGCGCTTCGGCTGATTTGATTCGTACCGGCTGCGAGAGTGCGTCCGTGGAGGCTTTGCTGGCCGTGGAGCGCATGCCGTCCCTGGAAAAAATGCTGGAGGCCCACGGGCTTCCGCCCGGGGATGACCGGACGCTTTTGGTGAAGCGGGAAATTTCCCGCACCGGGCGCGGCAAGTGTTATGTCAACGGCAGCTTGACCACAGTGGCGGTGCTGGAGGAATTGGGCCAGGAATTGGTGGACTTGCACGGTCAGCATGAGCATCAATCCTTGTTGCAGCGTTCCCGGCAGCGGGATTTGCTGGATGCCTGGGGCGGGCTTTCCAAGCTGCGCGAGGAAGTTGGGGCCGGGTACGCCCGCTTGCGCGCCAGCCGGGAAGCGCGCGAGCGCTTGTCCCTGGACGAAGCCGCGCGCGTGCGGCAGTTGGATTTGCTGAAGTTTCAAGTGGATGAAATCGACGCGGCGAACATTCAGCGCGGCGAGTTGGAACAATTGCAGGAAGAACGCAGCCGCCTGGCCAATGCCGAGCGCATGGCCGGAACCTTGCAAAGCGTGCTGGACATTTTGCACCGCCAAGAGGAAGTGGCGGTCCGCGAAGGCTTGGGGCGCGCGGCCGAAGCCCTGGCTTCGTTGGTGAAATTTGATTCGCGTTTGGCCGAGTGGGTGGATCTTCTGCGCGCGGCTGAAGTGCAAATCGGTGAAGCCGTGGACCGCTTGCTGGATTATGCCGACGGCTTTGAAGCCGATCCCGGGCGTTTGGAAATTGTGGAAGACCGGCTGGATCTTTTGCACAAACTGGGGCGCAAGTACGGGAACACCGAGGAAGAAATTTTGGCGTTCCGGGAAAAAGCAGCCGCGGAATTGGATTCATTATCCCATCAGGACGAACAGTTGGAGCGTTTGGCCAAGGAAGAAAAAGTTTTGGCAGGCGAGTTGGCGGAAAAGGCCCGGCGCTTGTCCTTGGCCCGACAGGGGGCAGGCAAGCAATTGGCCCAGAACCTGGCCAAGGAATTGAAAGAATTGGGTTTTGCGCGCGCCGTATTTGAAGTCCGCGTGCAGCCCGTGGAAGACCCTGCGGGGTGGATTTCCTGGGACAGGAAGCATTTCCGCTGCACGTCCTCGGGTGCCGATGAAGTGGAGTTTTTTATTGGCCCCAATCCCGGGGAAGAGCCCAAACCCTTGGCCAAAACTGCATCAGGCGGGGAATTGTCCCGCATCATGCTGGCGCTGAAGGTGGTCTCGGCCGGGGCCGGAGGCGTGCCCACGCTGATTTTTGATGAAATTGATACTGGGATCGGCGGCACCACAGCCGATGCCGTGGGGCGCAAGCTTGCCCAACTTGCTCAAACCCACCAAGTGGTGGTGATTACCCATTTGCCGCAAATCGCGCGTTTTGGCCAGGACCACTGGGTGGTGGCCAAACAAGTCGACCATGGCCGGACCGCGACCGTGGTCACGCCCCTGGAAGCCGAGGAACGCGTTACTGAGATCGCCCGCCTGTTGGCCGGAGAACCCATTACCGCAACCGCCCTCACGCATGCCCGGGAATTGCTCGAACGGAAATAAATTCTCCCATCCATAATGTTAAAATGTTGCATGGCTTTTTTCTGCGCTCCCCCCCTTGACCCTGTCAACTCCCTGTGCTATAACAAAATGATTTTTTAAAAGGAGTTTTCACATGCCTGCGCATTTTAGAGTTAAGGTAGACCCCAATCTTTGCAAGTCCTGCGAGTTATGCATTGCGGTCTGTCCTAAAAAAATTATGGTGATTTCAGATCAGAAAAACGATTTGGGCTTCCGTCTGGCGCTATGCACAGACCATTCAGCCTGCACGGGCTGCATGGCCTGCGCTTTGGTTTGCCCGGATGTTGCCATTGAAATCATTCGTACGGAGTAACCATGAGTCAAATAGTGTTTGCCAAAGGTAATGAAGCCATGGCCGAAGCCGCGATTTTGGCCGGTTGCAGGTACTATTTCGGATATCCCATCACCCCGCAAAATGAGGTCCCGGCCTATATGTCGCGCCGCATGCCCGAGGTGAATGGCGTGTTTTTACAAGCCGAGTCCGAAGTGGCGGCCATTAACATGGTTTTTGGAGCTGCAGTAACCGGCGTGCGCGCCATGACCTCGTCTTCTTCTCCGGGAATTTCCCTGAAACAAGAAGGCATCTCCTATATGGCCGGCTGCGAGTTGCCCGGTGTTATTGTCAACGTGGTGCGCGGCGGTCCGGGGCTGGGCAGCATTGCTCCGGCGCAATCTGATTACTGGCAGTCCACGCGCGGTGGCGGACACGGCGATTACCGCACCATTGTCCTGGCCCCGCACACGGTTCAGGAATTGGTGGAACTGACCATGGATGCCTTTGACCTGGCGGATTTTTACCGCAACCCGGTGCTTATTCTTTCCGACGGCCTTTTGGGCCAAATGATGGAATCCGTGGTCATGCCCGATCCGCAGGAACGCCGGAAAACCGGCTGGCTGGCTGGACGGGAACTGCCCCCAAAAACGTGGGCCTTAACCGGCGCCAAGGGACGGGCACCGCAATTGATTCGGTCGTTATTGATGGCACCCGGGGAGCTGGAATCACATAATTTACATCTGGCTGAAAAATACGCTGCCATTGAAAAAAATGATGCGCAGGCTGAGATTATAGGCGATCCTAATCCGGAAATTGTGCTGGCCGCGTATGGCTCTTCGGCGCGTTTGGCCAAAGGGGCTTTGGAAATATTAAAAGCTCAGGGGATTCGGGCGGCTTTGTTTAGGCCCATCACGCTCTGGCCGTTTCCAACCCAAGCCTTGGCTAAGCTGGCAGTGAAGGCTGACCGTTTCTTGGTGGTGGAAATGAGCATGGGACAATTCATTGAGGATGTGCAATTGGCCGTGGCCCGGGAAAAAAGTTTAAAGCAAGTCCGCATTGAATTATTGGCCCGGCCCGGCGGAGGCATTCCTTTGCCCGAAGAAATCGCCGGACGCGCGCGCGAGGTGCTCGCATGAGCGAGAAAATTATTTTCACGCGCACCGAAGGATTGAAACCGGCAGCGACCACCTATTGTCCGGGCTGCGGACACGGTGTGGCGCACCGCATTTTGGCCGAAGCCGTGGCCGAGGCGAAAGCCCTGGAACGGACCGTGGCCGTGGCACCCGTGGGTTGTGCCGTGTACGGATATGATTACTGGAATTTTGACACCACCGAAGCCGCGCATGGCCGCACACCGGCCGTGGCCACGGCCATTAAACGCGTGTTGCCCGACCGCTTGGTGATTTGCTATCAAGGCGACGGAGACATGGCCTCCATTGGCATGGCCGAGATCGTGCATGCAGCCAACCGCGGCGAAAAATTCACGGTGATATTCATAAACAATGCCAATTACGGCATGACCGGCGGCCAAATGGCGCCGACTACTCTGATCGGGCAAAAGACCGCCACCACGCCGTACGGCCGTACCAGCGAAGAAGCCGGGTACCCCATGAAAATGGCCGAGTTTTTGGCGCAGCTTCCGGGTGTAAAATATGCGGCCCGCGGTGCTTTGCACAAACCGGGCTTGATCCGCACAGCCAAATCCTATATCAAGCGGGCTTTCGAAATTCAGGAAGCCAAGGCCGGATTTTCCATTGTGGAACTGCTTTCCATTTGTCCGGCCAACTGGGGACTGTCCCCACTGGAGTCAGTCCAAAAGCTGGAAGAACTCATGCTGCCAATTTACCCGTTGGGCTTGATAAAAGACGAGGGTCCGAAAAAGGAAGGCGCATAAAGATGCTTAAGGAAATCGTGATCGCCGGTTCCGGCGGGCAGGGTATTCAGTTTATCGGGCAATTGTTGGGCCGCGCGGCCGTACGGCAAGGGTTGAAGGCGACGTATGTGCCCGCCTACGGCGTGGAACGGCGCGGCGGCACCTCGTTTTGTTCCGTGGTTATTTCAGACCAAGAAATATACGCTCCGGTTTTTACGCAACCGGATGTGTTGCTCGCTCTGGATCAGCGCGGCCGCAACCAATACGGCACTCAAATTAAATCAACGGGGCTGATCGCGGCGGATCAGGATTTGGCACTCAAGCCCGCGCCCCGTGAAACAGCAAGGGTGATCATGTTGCCGGCCACGCAGCTGGCGGAACAAGTGTGCCAGGGCGGGGCCTTAAACTTGGTAATGCTCGGCGCTTATGTGACCCTGACCGGCATTATCCAACCGGAAAATTTGCAAGTTGAATTAAAAGCCATGTCCGCGAAAAAGCCGGTGCTGCTCGAAACCAATCTGGAAGCCCTGGCCGAAGGTTTGCAATGGGGAAGGAAACACGCCAAATGATCCGTAAAGCCACCTTGACCGACGGCACGGCGATTCAAAAATTGGTAAATTCGCTCGCGCAAAAAGGATTAATGCTGGCCCGGCCGCTCTCGGAAATTTATGAGAACATCCGCGATTATTTTGTCGTTGAGGAACGCGGTAAAATCGTGGCCGTGGCCGGGTTGCACGTCAACTGGGAAGACTTGGCTGAAATTAAATCCGTGGCCGTGGACCGGAGATATCAGGGCAAAGGCCTGGGCCGCGAAGTGGTGCAGGCCTGCCTGGACGAAGGCCTGGACCTGGGCATCAAACGCTTTTATGTGCTCACATACGTCCCGGATTTCTTCAAGAAAATGGGTTTCAAACGCATTGACCGCGCCGTATTACCCCATAAAGTATGGACCGAATGCGTCAAATGCCCCAAATTTCCCGATTGCGATGAAATCGCCATGATCCGGGATATGGGTAAAAAATCCAAACGGTAAATAAAATCTTGACAGTTTGAAAAAACTCAGTATTATTGTCTCTCCGTTGTGCTGGGGTGTGTGGAACGGGCGGATAGCTCAGCTGGTTAGAGCGCCTGCCTTACAAGCAGGAGGTCACAGGTTCGATCCCTGTTTCGCCCACCAGCGCTTCGCCTTTTGGCGAAGCGCTGAGCAATGGAACAATAGAGAAGAGGAAACCATTGCGGTCAACTGTTCAACTGCTCTATTGTTCGAATTTTAAAAATCGGTTGTTAATTGTGACGTTTTTGATTGAAGTGAGCAATGGAGCAGTAGAACAGTAGAACTGCTCACTTCGTCCGCTGGGGCCGTAGCTCAGTTGGTTAGAGCGCCTGCCTGTCACGCAGGAGGTCGCGAGTTCGAGCCTCGTCGGCCCCGCCAGTCTTTGAAGGCTCGTTGACAACGAGCGAGAGATAAAAAAGCGGCGAGCATGGGAAACCATGCCGCCGCTTTTTTATTGCGCGGATTTAAAACGAATTCAAGATATCCAGGTTATTGGTAGCCAAGAAGACCAGCTTGTTTCCATTTTCAAAACGTCGTAATCCTCGGCCCGACTAGCAAAACGCCTGGTTTCGCCTCTCTTTATCTCTGAAATCGAGGGAATTTCAACTCGGCCATTTAAGGCGGATTGTTGGAAATCTTCTGCTACTTAGAGAAATATAATATTTCAAGTTGATGGGCATTAAATGAGAATGGGCGGAAAAGGTCAAGTACTGGCCAGATTTATCTCCGGTGTTTGTTAGAGATAACAGATGGTCCCAAATAATGGGAATGTGCTACAGTTACTGAGATTAGAAGTTGAAAATAAGGGAAGCCGAGGTGCGCAATGCAAATTGATAAACGCGACCATTACCTCAACACGGTGGCTGGCCAATTGAGTATGCGATATCGGCGACAGCTAAGAAATATATATTTTCATTTAACCAATCTTCCCTCTGTGTCAATATAGCTGAGACACCTCCCCCGTGTTAAATTAGTGTAGAGGGTGGAGAGGAGAAACCATATGATCAACGCAAAAAATGAAGCCTTCGGAGCAACCGAAGGAGCTCGAAAAGAAGCTGTCATCTCTGGATTAGAACCGCCGAAAGAAGTCTATTCGAATCATGATAAAACCTCGTCGGTGCCGGATCCTGAGGTTTCGGCGAAAGTTGCTCGGCGACGTTTTACGGCTGAATACAAGATGCGGATTTTAAAGCAGGCAGATGCTTGCGTTGAATCCGGCAGTCAAGGTGCGCTTTTGCGTCGCGAGGGGCTATATGCATCAAGCCTCAATGCGTGGCGGCGCCAGCGGGATCGAGGAGTCACCTCCGCCATGGCCTCTAAAAAACGTGGACGCAAGGAAATCATGCGCGAGCCGCTTCTTGTCGAGAATGAAAACCTCCGCAAGCAAAATGAAAATCTTACCAGTCGGCTCAGACAGGCTGAAATCATTATTGATGTTCAAAAAAAAATATCAAATATTCTGGAAGTCCCATTGCCACCGCCCGAGGAAGGAGGCAAATCCTGATGGAGGCTGCGCTCGCTCTTTCCGCTGAAGTCGGGATCAAACTTGCTTGTGCCTCCTTGGCTGTTCCACGCCCGGGGTTCTACCGGATGAAGGCACGGAAAAACAAACCGGCCACAATGCCGGGGCAATATTCAAACTCCTCGCGGGCATTATCCGCCGATGAGCGGCAAGGCGTGCTTGAACTTCTGCACACGGATCGTTTTGTTGACAAAGCGCCGCAGGAAGTCTATGCAACCCTGCTGGATGAAGGGAAATATCACTGTTCCATCAGCACCATGTACCGCATTATGAATGCGAATGCAGAGGTCAAGGAGCGCAGGAACCAACTCGCCCACCCTGTATATCAAAAACCTCAACTTTGGGCCACGGGGCCAAATCAGGTTTGGTCCTGGGATATTACCAAACTCTTGGGCCCGGTGAAATGGGCGTATTTCTACCGCTATGTGATCTTGGACATTTTCAGCCGTTATGTGGTTGGCTGGATGATTGCCCCGGCGGAGTTGGCGGCATTGGCGGAAAAACTTATCAAAGAAACGTGTGCAAAGCAAAATATTGAACAAGGGCAGCTTACGATCCATGCGGATCGCGGCTCGTCCATGAGGTCCAAACCGGTGGCCTTGCTGCTGTCTGATTTGGGAATCACCCAGACCCCTAGCAGACCGTATATAAGTGATGACAATCCTTTTTCCGAGGCACGGTTCAAAACACTCAAGTACCGACCGGACTTTCCAAAGCGCTTCGGCTGCATCGAGGACAGCCGGAATTTTTGCCAGAGCTTCTTTCGCTGGTATAATTCCAAACATCATCACTCCGGCATTGGACTACATACGCCGGAATCAGTTCATTTCGGATTTGCGCAGGACGTGCGAAACATGAGAAGCGATGTACTGCGGACCGCGTACGAGAATCATCCTGAGCGGTTTGTAAAAACGATCCCCGTTCCGCCTTCCTTGCCGGAAGCGGTGTGGATCAACAAACCGAAACCAACCCTAGCGAAGGAGGAAAAAGTACACTAAATGCAATCGCAGGGTGTCTCAAAACCATTGACAACTTCCGTATTTTATGCGTGGTGGTCATACTGGTAGTTCTCCTTTTCTGAGTTGATGGTTTCTCGACAATTCCATCTATAACCCAGCAAAAGGCGGTATGGCCACCTTAAAAATAACCATTAAGTGTCAGGTGATTACCATCACTATACAAACAGTGTTATGGTTCACTGGTTTGGATATCTGGTCCGCTTATAGTTGGTTTGAAAAGGAACGCTATGAAATTATCGAACATCGGTCGCAATGATCCCTGTCCTTGCGGTAGCGGCAAAAAGTATAAAAACTGTTGCCTCGGAAAACAAAAAGACTCATCCTCTCCCAAAGGCGCGGAACAAATATTCACTGACCTGCGGCAGGTTCTCCATGAACACGACTTTGCTTCACTGGAGGAAGTACAGGCCTTTGCCGGGGATTTTATGCGGCAAAAAAACCAGGCCGCGCTTGATGACTTTCAGGGGCTATCGCCCGAACAGATGCGTCAAATGCTGGATTTTTCATTTTCATCCCCTCAATTTGTATCATTCCCTGATCCATTAAATGAGGTGCCTTCTGCGCCGGTCCTGACGCTTTTTAGTCTGCTGGTTAAGGCCATGGGGAAGGATGGGTTGAAGGCGACTGCCAAGGGAAATCTGCCGCGCAACTTTTGCCAAGAAACGGCCCTGGCTTTTTGGGGAGACGAGGTTTATCGGGAGCGGACTCAGATTGGAGGTTTCAATAAAGAAGAGGATTTTATAGACCTGAATACCACGCGATTGGTTGCTGAGAGGGCCGGTCTGGTTCGTAAATTCCGGGCGAAATTCATCCTCAGCAAGACATGCCGCAGCTTATTGGATACTCATGGTATGGCAGGGATATACCCGCGCCTTCTCAAAACCTATGTAAGGGAATTTAACTGGGGCTATATGGATCGGTTTCCGGAAATAACCTTTATTCAACATGCTTTTCTTTTCACGCTATTTCTTCTAACGAAATTTGGGGATGACTGGCGGCCAAACGTCTTTTATGAAGACAAATTTTTACAAGCCTTTCCCAAGGTGTTGGACGAGGTGAAACCCAATCCTTTTGATATACCTGAAAAAACAATTCGATCCTGTTATACGTGGCGCACGCTCGTTCACTTTGTGGGCTTCTTTGGCCTGGCAACAGTTGAACCTGAATCCAAGAACCCTTTTGAACACAAATTTCAAATAAGGAAATTACCACTATTGCAGGAGACAGTACGATTTCGATTTTAATAGGAATAAGGAAATTTGGAGAGCTTAAAAGGTTATGGTGGCCCTATTGTCTTTCGAACAAACGTTTCTAATTGTACCTAATCCGCTCTTCGGGTGGCGGGAACGACGAAAAAGAGCTGAGATGGCAGCTAAGGCAGGCCATGCTTTGGCCGGGTTGGTAGCAATAACTCCACCTCAGCTTGCAAGCGTTATTGCTACATCCCTACTAATATTGGACGGCCGCCGTCCGCTCCGGCCTGGGGAAGGGCCATGGCTATTGGACGGTCTTTTACGTTCATCCAAATCCGGACTGCGTTCGTGGCCCAGTCTACTCCCAAGTCCATATCCAGAGGATCCACCTGGCCCGCTGGCTCTAGCCGAACAACTTTTTCAACTCCTGAATGGCTTGCGTTTGTCCGGCTCCATTCCCGACTCAATCACCAAGACCACATTAAGTTCTACCAAGGCCCCTGAACTTGCTGACCTCCTGAGTCGTTGGATTGCGCTCCTCGAAACTATAAATTTGGTAGATGACCGTGGAGTCTATGATTTTGCACTGGCACACCTAGTTGACATGCCAGCGCTTACCGGCGCTTTGAAAATGGAGATTCCCCTGGGGGTCTTGTGGCCTCAGGATCAAGCTGAATGGCTAAAAGCCGTCATGGCAAAGGCCCCTGCTTGTGGTCTGCGTGTGGAGACTTTTCTCAGCGCTGCAGCCGCATTGCCTGAAGGCGACCCTGCCGGTCTTGATCGTCTGGCAAGAGTGCCGGATCAACCCGCTAAAGACACACCGCTGGCATGGCTCTTCAAACCCGACGAAGCGCTCATGCCAGTCCCGGGTCTCCCACAAATCCATTTCTTTTCGGCCAGTTCGCCTTCAGCCGAATTGCGTGCTGGGTTGCGTTGGGCTTTGCGTGACCAAAACCGTAAGCTGGATGAAATTCAGATTCTGGCTACTGATGCGGCAACATACGGCATTGCTGCCAGGGCTATGCAGGCTGAATCGGGTCTGGCTTTTACTTTTGGGATGAGCCTGCCCTGGCCGGGCACGAGGCCCAGCGAGGGAGTTGAAGCACTTTTGGCGTGGTTGGAAAGTGGGGGAAATGCATTGGGATTGGCGCTTGCCCTGCGGCAAGGCCACCTGGCAGTTCCTGAAAACGTGGGTGCCAAGTCTTACGAATTGGCTGCGGCCTTGGAAAATCGAGGCATTGGGTATGGTCTGGATCGGTACCAACCTACTTTTCTGTCGCAATTGGAATTGGGCTGGAAGCTGGAATGGACTGGAGATCAAGAACGGGGAGATGATGACAAGAATGAGACGAGGCTTCGACAGGATTTCGTGTGGTTGACCGAAGCCTGCAAGTCATTACTTAACGGTCTCTCGGGAAAAATTAAAACCATCAGTCCTGGCCAAGTGGCTGCATGGCTTCGTGGCCTTTTCAGCGATTGGATTCCGAAGCCAGCCAATGAATCAGAAGGCACCGAGCGCACCAGCCTAGCAAGAGCTATCCGGAATTTGGCTGAATGCTGTCGCAATAGCGCTGTAATGCCCCTAAAAGAAGCGGTGGATGTGGTACGCGAGCATCTGCGCGCCCTAGAACAACCCAGCCACATGCCTGAACCAGGTAAAGTTTATATTGGTGACCTGGGTCGAGGCGGGACAGGCCGACCCGTGACGATCCTCGTGGGTTTCGATGAGGGGCGTTTTCCTTCGGGTCTGAAACCGGACGCCTTTCTCGAACCCATTGAAAGAAAAACGCTCGGCCTTCCAGAGGCAGCCGATTTCGCCCGGCAAAGGCTGGCCATAGGACTACAAGCTCTGGCCGAGTTGGGGCAGCCCGAAGCTCTGGCACTTGGATTTTGTCGGTTTGATGTGGTAGACAACCGTGAACAATCGCCATCCTCGGCTGCGCTTCAGTTCTTCCGATTGAGCCATGATCGCAAAGCTGGATATAAAGATTTCCTCAAGCATGTCGGTTCACCGGAGGGACTGGGGGCGGATAATGAGGCATTGGCTGAATGGGAAGTCATGCTGGCTCAGCGGCGCAATGGCGCGCCCTTAGAGGCATTCAAACTGTTTCTGCCAGTGCGCCAATGGACGGGATTACAGGCAGCTGCATGGCGCCAAGCTGATAAGTTTGGTCCTTTAGATGGAGAACTCCAAAGATCAATACCTGGTCACCAACCTCTTACAAAAGGCGATGGGCCTTTTTCGTTCAGCCGCATGGAGCGATTAGCTGATTGTCCACGCGCATATTTGTTCGAAAAAATCCTCAAACTTCATCCCATTGACACTGGAATTGAATTTGAAGCTAACTGGTTAGATTTGGCTCAAGAAGGAAATCTTCTTCACCAGTTTTATGCCTGGTATTGCGGGGAGTGGAAAAAAGCCGACAGGCCTTCAAAAGCAGGTGCGGAAAGAAAAATGGACGAATTGTTGGCTCAAGCGGCGCTTATGCACCCGGCCACTCATCCAGATGTAATTAAAACGACTAGCCTTCGGCTCAAAAAAGAAGCCGTGGAATTTGACAGATTCATGCGGAATATTTCCGATGAAACTGCAAAACCCTATGAGGTTGAGTTTTCCCTTGGAGTAGACAGCCCCATGCTTCTGCCTCTAGGGTCTGACGGAAACTTGTCATTCAAGGGATATGCAGACATCATCATGGCCAGTCCCGAGGGCCTTCAGGTTTATGACTTCAAGACCGGAAGCACTAAGCTATATAACGGTAAAACTTTCAAGCTAGCTCAAATACATCTTTACGTAGCCGCAGTATCAATAGAAATGCGCCGCCTTGGGCGGAAAGAAAAGGTTGTCCAGACAGGCTACTTGTTCACGACCCAAAGAGGACGTTACCAAAATATCACCGAGGACACCACGGAAGCCAAATCCATAGCAGTGGTCCATGAAATGATTGGTGATGTATTGAAGGGATTAGAGCAGGGTGATCTGCGCGTCAATGCCAAAACCGAATGCAAGTATTGCGAATGCAGCTTGGCCTGCGATGCTCGTTTTGCTAAGAAAAAGAGAGCGGAAATTGACACTTTAAGCGCGGCTCCCAACCCGAAGGGGAAGAAGAAATGAGCAATTTGCCTATCATTCCTGCCCAACCTGACCGTGACAGGATCTTGCATGATCTGGATACTAACTTCATGGTAGAAGCTGGCGCTGGTTCCGGTAAGACCGAGGCTCTAACTCAGCGCATGCTGCGGCTAATTGCCCGGCATGACGGTGACTTGCGCAAGATTGTGGCCATCACCTTCACCCGCAAAGCTGCCAGTGAGATGCGCCAGCGGATTCAAGAAGGCCTAGAAAGCGCAGTCCGCGATCACCGCTGGGGATATCGTTCCGGACCCAATGAAGCGCCTTCTGAAGAAGTTCCGGCCAAGGATCACCCAGCCCTAAAGAAAGCTTTGGAAAGTCTAGAGCGCCTGCAAGTCACCACCATCCACGCTTTTTGTACCCGCTTGCTTATGTCAACGGCACTTCCTATCGGACTTCATCCGGGCTTCAGAGCACTAGAAGAGGAAAAAGGCACTGAGCTTCTACAAGCGGATTTCTTGGAATATCTCAAATCCAGCGCCGTAGACCAGGAACGGCTTGATGAAATTGGCTGCTGGCCCCAGGCAGCGGCTGAAATGTTCACCGAATATGCCAGTCGCAAAGACACAGATTTGAAGACAGTTATGGATCAGCCCACTGAGCTGGTTTTAGCTGATGCTGTTAAGGGTCTGGCTGCGCTTCGAATTTTGGCCAGGGAAAGTTTGGGTGATCTGGTTGATGGAAAACCAGACACATTCCATGATTTGCTCAAAAGTACGGAAAAATGGCCCAACATCCCGAGGCCTGATTTGCTGGGAAAGATACTCAAAGATCTTATAAGTGGTCTGGAGGGCCTTGAGGAACACGAAGACCCCAAACCTGCAAACATTGGCATTGGGGTGAGGTCTTATTTGAATGGCAAGGGTAAAGAACTCTTCCGAAAAGCTATGGAAGTTATTGAAAAACACAAGCTCCTACCTTTCCTGATTGACTGGCGCGCCTGGAAACATGCTCACCTGCTGGATCTCTTTGACCGGGCGCTGGAAGCAGGTTTTCAAAAACGTCTCCGCAAGGGACTGCTGACTTTCCAAGACCTACTGCGCTGCGCGCTAATGGCGTTGAGCCAAGAAAGCGCATTGCGGCGTTTAAGAGCGGAAATTTCATCCGTTCTTATCGACGAATTCCAAGATACAGATCCGCTTCAATTAAAATTGGCTTTCAGCTTGGCCAGTCAGGGTGCCAAAGTTGTGGATGATTGGCAAAAGACCCGTCTGAGGCCGGGTTCTATTTTCCTTGTAGGAGATCCCAAGCAGTCTATCTACCGTTTTCGCAGGGCTGATATTCATCTCTACCTTCAAGTGCGGGAAGCAGCCAAGACTGGTAAGACGGATGTCAAACTGCTTGAGCTTTCCACCAATTTTCGCAGCGATCCGGCTTTGCTTCAGACCATCAATAAACATTTCAGCTCAGCCATGCAGTCAGGCAATTGGCAAGCTGAATACAAACCCATGACGGCTGGCAAGATTGCTGCGAAAGAGTCTGGAGTATTTCATCTGCCGACTGTGGCTTGGCAACAGTATGATGACGCCTGGGAAAAAGATGCCAGGAGGTTGGCCGCTCTTATCCAGGGAATGAAGGACCAGATAAGCATGGGCGAGATTCTTATACTTACATGGACAACCAAGTCTCTGCCTATATACGCTCGTATTTTTGAAGAAGCAGGCATCCCTACACACGTAAGCGGCACCAAGGACTTGGGAGAACGCTTGGAAATGGCGGAACTGGCCCGAGCACTGTGGAGCCTAGCCTTTGCTGGTGACCAGGCTGCATTGGTAGGCGTCTTGCGAGGCCTTTGGTTCGGTTTAGATGATGGCCAAATAGAAGAATGGGTACGCAGACCGAGGACCGAAGGTGTTCATACTTGGCAAGCACCCAAGGAAGGCGATCCAGGATTCAATCACCCGGTTGGCAGAGCACTCGTTGAATGGTCAGCCCTGCGTAAATCTGTTCAAGGCCTAGCTGCCACAGCCATCGCGGAAAAGTTAGTGCTGGGCGAAGGCTTGGCTATTCAGGCTGCTTTGGCTCCTGATGAACAGGAATTGAGGATTGGAGCATTGGCCAAGCAATTGGAATCCTGGAAATCCCGCGAGTCGGCTGGAGAAAGGTTGAGCCTGGCTATCCTAGCCAAAGAGCTAAGAGACCTGGCCTTGCATACCGATGAGAATGAAGGGGTATCTAAGGGTGAAGGTGCCGTGGCCCGGCCAGGCGCGTTGGATGCGGTGCGCATCATGAATCTGCACAAAGCCAAGGGTCTGGAAGCAGAAGTAGTCATTCTGGCAGAACCTGTAATTTCAAGTAAAACAATGGGGCGGCCGGTTTCTGATTTAGTCCGCAGGGAAGCAGGCGAATCACTACTTTATTTTGTGCCCACAGGTATTGGCGGTTACCTAGATTATGTTCCGAGGAGTTGGTCCCAGGTGTTACCCGAAGCCAAAGCGGCATTGGACGCCGAACGCCTCCGGCTTCGTTATGTTGCGGCAACCAGAGCCAAGAGAATGCTGATAATCAGCCAGGCTGAGGTTAAAATAAACAAAGATGGCAGTCCAAGCAAAATTCATGTCGCTCCCTGGGCGTCTCTACTTGGTATGGCCGAACCCTGGAAAGGGCACATTCCTGACTTACAGTCGGCTCCAACGATGTTGGAGGAAAAGGCACGCAAAACTTTAGAACTTGAACTGAAGGAACTGGAAAAAGCGCGTCAACTTTGGAACCATCCCAGTTGGTCAGTGCGGAATCCTTCAAAATTGAAGTCTGGTACGGCGGATAAGCAAGTGCAGGTAGTGAAAATTGAGCGAATTCCTGGTGCTGAAGCCCCTGAAGCTATGGCTAGCCAATTTGGTGATGCATTTCATGCCCTTATGGAGCTCGTGGTCCGCTGCCTACCCAAGGAATACACACTGACTGAACTTGCAAAGCTTGCCGACTGGCAAACTGAGGAAAATGACCTGCCAGCTTCGAGCGCCAAGGCGCTCTGTTTAAGGGTTCAATCGGTCCTAAACTCAGACTTCTGGAAGCGACTAAAAGCTGCCCAAATCCGTTTAGTTGAATTTCCGATCCGCGAAATCCAACCAGGCGAGGTATTGCAAGTTACTGAAGCCAGGGTTGACTTAATGTTCGAGGAAGCTGGCGCCTGGGTGTTGGCAGACTGGAAGAGTGGAACTGGAACGCCGGAGAAACTTGAAACCCGTCAGGGACAGTTGCAAGAATATGCGAGATTAATTGAGACGTCGATTGGCCGGACCACGGATTGTTTAATATTGAAAGTCTAAAAAGGTCGGCCGTAACGTAGGGAACTTGGTTTGAAATTATAAGTGAAAGACGGTTTTATATAAACCGGTTTGGGATTAAAAATCCGAGATTTTTAAAAGTGGAAAGTTATATTTTTGCCCACAATTTGATTTATATATGCGATAATTCCGCCGAAAAAACAAACAATTGATTTTTAAACGAGGAATTGCATTATGGCGGAAAATAGCCTTCCTGAAGAATTGGTGGTCCTGGCAGTAAAAGAAAGGGCAGCCACTTGTATTTATCAAAATATCATCGAAAAAATCACGGTTCAAATGAATTGTCGGGATTTAATCGAAATTTATCCAGGGGAAATAATCAAGGTTAAGCCTTTAAAGAAATGGACCTTTAAAAGGCATCAATATATGACCGCTGAATTGGTTGAACACGGGTTTGATTTGCCGGCATTAAAGTTAACTCCGTTGATATTGAAGAGTGAAGGCGAGTGGGATCCGAAAGAAGAATACTGGGGCGAGCCGGGCGCAGAAATCGATGAATGCTTTAAGCCGATCATTCAAACCGGAAAAAGGCCGTGCTATGAGATGGAACAAGTGTTGCAGGACATGGACCCGGAGGACGATCTTGAGGATGACGAGATTCTAAAGGCAGCCGAGGCCAAAGAGGCAGGGGATTTAAAAAAAGCCAATAAAATACTTATGGATCTGTTGATCAGAGATTTGCGCTGCCTGGATGCTCACGCACATTTAGGCAATTTGAAATTTGATTATGATCCTGAAAAAGCCCTGGTTCATTATAGGACCGGCGTTCAGATTGGCGAGTTGTCTTTGCCTGAAAATTTCAATGACGTTCTTTTATGGGGGCATATCGACAACCGGCCGTTTCTCAGGTGCCTTCATGGTTATGGATTGTGCTTATGGAGACTAAATCACTTTGCAGAAGCCATGAAAGTGTTCACGCGTATGCTATGGATGAACCCTCCGGATAATCAGGGAATAAGGTTTTTAATCGAAGATGTCCGGAAATTCAAAGCCTGGCGGCCGGAAACGGAGATTGCCTGAAGATGAAAAAGCAGATATTGTCAGAAAGCGCAAATAGGGTCGATAAAACCCATCAATTACGGAAAGCAAAACAACCCCAAAAGACGCCCTATACCCACAAGCCAGAAGATATGTCCCTGGAGCAATGGCAGATCGCGCTGCGCCGGGAATATGGACTGGCGCAGAAGCTGAAAATGGAAAATATCGGCGATGACCCGGTTTTTTCCGAATTCGCGGTTACCAATCCCATCAGCCGGAAAAAATACCGGGTGGTCATTCGCGGGGGCGCGCCCGGCCACAACTACTGTTCCTGCCCGGATTTTTCAGTTAATACTTTGGGTACTTGCAAACATATTGAGTTTGTTCTGGCCAAGATCATGAAGAAACGGGCGACCAGAGCTTTGCTTCAGGCAGGCTATCATCCGCCCTTCGCGGAAATCCATTTAAAATATGGAAGCAAACGCGAGGTGCGGTTTCAGCCTGGCGTTCGCAGCAGCGCCGAGTTGATTCGTCAGGCCGGGCGATATTTTGATGGGAACGATGTTCTGCGGCCCGAAGTATTTGCCAAGCTTGATGCTTTCAGGAAAATCGCCGAGGGCATGGGAGAAGAAGTCCGTTGCTATAAAGATGCGCAAAACTTTATAGGCGAAGCGATGGAACGCGCTGGGCTGCTGGAAAAAATCGATAAATTTTTTCCAGGCGGAGATCAGGATCCTGCCTTTGAAAAATTGCTTCGCGTTTTCCTGTTCCCCTATCAGCGCACCGGCGCACTCTTTGCCGCCAAAACCGGGCGCTGCCTGATCGCGGATGAAATGGGTCTGGGAAAGACCATACAAGCCATTGCTGCGGCTGAAATTTTAGCGCGGGCGGCGGGTATTCGGCGCGTGCTGGTGGTCGCACCTTCTTCGTTAAAGCATCAATGGCAGCAGGAAATTGAAAAATTTTCCGGCCGTTCCGCGTTGATTATTCAAGGCACGTTCAGAAGCAGGGCAGCAGGATATGCTGCTGATTCTTTTTTCAAAATCACCAATTATGATGTTATCCCACCGGATATGCAATTGATCAGCAGTTGGTCGCCGGATTTGATTGTTCTGGACGAAGCTCAACGGATCAAAAATTGGAAAACCAAAACCGCCCAAAGCGTCAAGCAATTGCGCTCCCAATACGCGATGGTATTGACCGGCACTCCTTTGGAAAACCGCCTGGAAGAGCTGCATTCCATCGTTCAATTCGTGGATTTTTTCCATTTGGGGCCGCTTTTCCGCTTTTTGAATACCCACCAGCAGGTGGATGAACACGGAAAAGTAACGGGATACCGCAACTTATCAGTCATTTCCGAAAGTTTGGAATCCATTTTGCTCCGCAGAACCAAAGCCGAGGTGCTTTCGCAGCTTCCTGAACGTTTGGAGAAAAAAATATTTATAGAGATGACCGAACTGCAATGGCGCCATCATCAAGGTTGTCAAAAGGCCGTTGCCGAGATTGTCGCCAAATGGAGGCGTTTGCGTTTTCTTTCGGAAAAAGACAAACATCGCCTGATGTGCGCGCTGCAGGAAATGCGCATGGTTTGCAACAGTACTTATTTAGTTGATCCGGAAACGGATGTTGGCAATAAGATTCCGGAAGTGGCCGCCTTGCTGGACGAGGTGCTGGAGCGGCCGGAAGAGAAAATTGTGATTTTCAGCCAATGGCTGCGCAGCCACGAGCTATTGATCCGTCATTTGGAAAAGCGCGGATTTGCCTACAGCTTTTTTCATGGTGACGTTTCGCTAAAACGCCGCCATGCTTTGGTACAACGGTTTAAGGAAGACCCGGCGTGCAGGCTTTTTCTGGCCACGGATGCGGGCGGGGTCGGGCTTAATTTGCAGAACGCTTCGGTGGTGATCAACGTGGACCAACCCTGGAATCCGGCTGTGCTGGAGCAGCGGATCGGCCGGGTTCACCGCTTCGGGCAGCAGCGCACGGTCCGAGTAATTCATTTTATCGCGCAGAATACCATAGAACACAATATGTTGAGCCGCCTGGCTTTTAAAAAAGAGCTGTTTAAAGGGGTGTTGGACGGCGGTCAGGACGAGGTTTCCTTTGGCGGGACTAGACTCAATCAATTTATGGAATCGGTGGAAAAGATCACCAATCCGGAAAAGGAGGATTTTAGTGAGTTCTATTCTGCTGATTTAAAGCCTGACCGAAAGCAAGAAAAAAATTCTCGGACCGGAAAAGTTTCGCTCCTTCAATTTTTAAAAATCCGCTGGTTGGGAAAAGTAATTCATAAACCACCGTTGCCTATTAAAGCTGCCGAAAAGCAACCGCGGAATCAAAATTCACAAAATCCCAAATCAACGGACGCGGGCATGTTTTCTTTGCCCCGCCGCTTGGTTTTGCGGATATTTACGTTTATAAAATCTCTGCGCGGCAATAAACACGAGGAGAAAAAGTGAATTCTACTCGCAGGCGAAAACTGATCGAACTCGGAGCTGAGGAACTGGCGGACACGTTGTTGGAGTTGTCCGAACAGCATGATGGCGCGGCGGACCGGATAGTGCGCAAGCTGACAGCGCATCAGTCTTGAAAATCAGCCTGAATACATAAGAAATGACGAAAATCGGCGATAAATTGGAAGGGTCCCTCTCTTTACGCCGCGAGAGGTTATTTGAATCATTTTTGAGGACGTTTTGTCCTTGAAGAAACCATCGGGTTAATTCATAATTATGAATATGAAAATAAAAAATGTATACATAATCGCCGGGCCGAATGGGGCTGGAAAAACCACCTTTGCGAAAAAGTTTCTTCCCCAATACGCCAAGTGTCCGAATTTTATCAATGCCGATCTGATCGCGCAGGGTTTGGCGCCCTTCTCACCAAGCAGCGCGGCCATTCAAGCCGGGAAATTAGTTTTGGGTCAAATTCGTGACTTTTCCGACCGAGGCGTGGATTTTAGCTTTGAAACTACGCTTTCCGGAAAAACCTATCAGGCATTGATCGGGGGTTTGCAAGAAAAAGGCTATAAGGTGCATATTTATTTTTTGTGGATTCCAACCTCTGGTTTGGCCATCAGTCGCATTCAAGACAGGGTTGCCGAGGGCGGCCATAATATTCCTAAACAGGATGCGCGGCGCCGCTTTACAAGGTCGATTAAGAATTTTTTGAGTTTATATATGCCATTGGCGGATTCGTGGATGTTGTTCAATAATGCTGATACACCTCCGGAACTGATCGCCAAATGGGAAAAAGGACATAGTGGTATAATCGTTCACAATGAAAAATTATTTGGAAAGATCAAGAAGGCGGTGAGTAAATTATGAAGAAAAAGATGACGCTGCAGGATAAGGCTGAGGAGGCCATGAAAAGCGCGGTGCGTGAGGTTGTCGAAAATCATAAAAAAAGCGGCCGGCCATTGTCGGTATGGAGAAATGGGAAAGTAATGCGAATCTCGGCAGCCAAAGCGTTAAAATAGCCGCGCGGGAATGGGAAAAGAACAGCTCCGGGAGCAGATCGACAGTCTTGATAAGCAAATAATTGAGCTTCAGAACGAGAAACGATAACTTAGAAACGATAACTTAATGGAATCGGTGCCATGGAATCGGTGCCAGGCACAAAATACAAAATAGATTTTTATTGAAACTTTTTTTGATCCGTCTTGTCTGAATGATTGATACCATTTAATGACAGGAGGATTTTTACCATGGGTAGGCCGCTTCGGCTTAAAGCACCGGATTTAACCTATCACATTACCTCGCGTACCAATGGTCGGCGATTGTTTATGAAAAAGAAGGCCGATCAGAAAATGCTTTGCCGCTGTTTGAATAAAATTCTGGTCAAATATGGCGTAATCATTCACTCGTTTACCCCTATGATGAATCATTTTCACATGCTGATTCATATTGAAAATGAAGCTGATTTATCCAAAGTTATGTGTGAGTTTAAAAGTCTGTATGCCAAAGTATTCAATAAAAAGTATAAACTAACGGGACATTTTTGGGGTGACCGGTTTCGTTCGTGTATTGTACGTGCGCCGGTCCAAGGCGGCCACCCGCTACGATTCATGACGGCCACCTGTTACGATCCAAGGCGGCCACCCGTTACGATTCATGACG
>JAGVPM010000088.1 GCA_020052235.1 Candidatus Goldiibacteriota bacterium | reverse complement strand
GGGTCGGCGCTCAAAGCCACCCAGCGGGGAGGCACGCGGGAAACGAAGAACGCCCTGGAACTGGCGGACATGAAAAATGTGGATTTGCGCCAGGAGTGGGGGGGCGGTTTCGACCTGGGGTTGATGTACTCTCCCATCAGTGAAATAACCGTGGCGGTCGTGGCCGCGGATTTGTATACCCGCGTCATGGAAGAAGTTCAGCCCCCAAATTTAAAGATGGGCGTGGCCTATAAACCGTATTGGCTGAATTATCAGGATTTGGGAACCACCCTGGCTTTGGATGTGGTGGAAATGAATTGGCAGGGCGACAATGAATTTAAAAACAGCCCCAACAACGCGGCTCAGTTGAATCTGGCCAAAGCCCGTTTTGGCGTGGAGTTTTTATTGTCCGGGCTCTTGGCATTGCGGGGCGGTTTGTATCAAGGGTATCCCACGGCCGGTATTGCGCTGGTGACGTCGTTTATTAATGTCGAATGGACTTATTTTGGGCGGGAGCTGGGCACTTACCCGGGCCAAAACCCGGAATGGAATCAGCGGCTTTCGATTGATTGGCACACCGGCGGCCCGGTGATTACTCCGACCCCCACGGTTACGCTTACACCCACGCCCACGGCCACGCCGGAATTTACCCTGACGCCGACACCCACAATTACGCCGGAATTTACACCCACCCCAAAACCAAAACCGCAACCCACGGTGTCGGGCAAGATTCCCAAACTGCATGGAATTTTCGTCGGGTTTACCGGGGATATAACCATTGTGCCCAAGTTGCCCGAAAAACTGGATGAGGTAACATCCTGGAATTTGGTGATTACCAATCCGCGCGGCGCGCTGATGAAGCGGTATTTTGGCGAGGGCCAGCCGCCGAAGTCGTTTATCTGGAACGGCAAGGACACAACCGGCGAGCGCGTACCGACCAAGGAACTTTATCCGTTTGTGCTGACATTGACAATCGGTGCCGAGACGAAAACCGTACAGGGCACGGCTTTCATTATTGATACTATTCCGAAGTTGTATACCAGTAAAAACTTCGAGCTCTATCCGGACAAGGTTTATTTTTCCATCAAAGATCCGATCAAGACCGAGAGTTGGCGTTTGGACATTTATGATGACGCCAATCAGGTCATACGCGCTTATTCCACCAAGGAGGAATTGTTCAAGGCCTTTGCGTGGGATTCGAAAGATGCCAACGGCACGGCCGTGCCCAACAACGCGTCGTACCGGTATGAGCTCTCGGCCAATGATCCGGACGGCAACCAGATTATTGTGTCCGACCGCATCCGGCCGGTGCTGGCTGAAATGTACAAAAACGGCAGCCGCAACATTATTAAAATCGGCAATATCCTCTTCGATACCGGCAAAGCCTTTTTGACCGCGGAAATGTTCGACAAGGTAATTAAATGCGCGTATGTCATCAACGATGAACCGGCCTGCGAGGCCGTGGTCAATGGGCATACGGACGCCGTGGGGCAGCTGAAGAGCAATATGAAACTTTCGCTGGTGCGCGCCGAGTCCGTGCGGCAGTTCCTGGTCAGCGAGCAGAACGTGCCGGATTATCAGTTGGTCATTCAGGGCTGGGGTCCGACCAAACCCGTGGCCTCGAATAAAACCGCCGAAGGCCGCAAGAAGAACCGCCGCGATGAGGTTATTATCCGGCTGCCGCGGTAACTTTTGTATATTGTCATTTCGAGGAGCTTTAGCGACGAGAAATCTAAAAAACATGTGAATCAGATTTCTCGCTGCGCTCGAAATGACAATTATTTTTAAAAACACAGCGGTGGTGATAATTCCAGGGGCCCGAAACAAAGGGCCCCTATTGTTTTTGTAGGGAACAGGCATGCCTGTTCCCTGCAAGTAATACCAGAATAACCCGTTTTTCAGGGGCGGGAAAATGTGGTATAGTACTGCGTTTGGAAAAAGAAGCCCGGCTGGGCCGGGCATGCGGTTAGGAGTTTAAGTTGTATGAAACTTTATTTGCGTTTGTTGCAGTATGTGAAGCCTTATGTCGGGCGGGTGATTGCGGCTTTGATTTGCCTGGCCCTGACCGCGGGTTTGACGGCCGCGGGCATGTATTTAATCAAGCCGGTGATGGATAAAATCCTCGGCAATCCTGACCATGTCCAGGCGCTTTTTTATTTGAAATTGGTTCCTTTGGCTATTATATTAACTTATTTACTCAAAGGGTTTTCCACCTATGGTCAGGATTACCTGATTAATTATATCGGCAACCGCATCATCATGGATGTGCGCAACCAGCTGTACGCGCATTTGCTGGATTTGGACATGAGCTTTTTTCAGAGCCAGCGGAGCGGGTTGTTGATTTCACGCATCACCAACGACGTGACGCAAATGCAGGCGGCGGTTTCCAATGTGCTGGGGCAATTTATGGGGTCCATGCTTACCATCGGCGGTTTGATAGGTTTGCTGTTTTATTTGGATTGGAAAATGGCGTGTATCGCCTTGTTTGTGTTTCCCGTGGCGGTTTATCCGGTGATTTATATCGGCAAAAGCCTGCGCAAACTTTCGCACCAGTCGCAGTCGAAAATGGCGGATTTGACCACGGTGCTGCATGAGAGCATTGCCGGCGTGCGCGTGGTGAAGGCTTTTACCATGGAAAAAAAGGAGATTCAGCGTTTTAAAGGCGAGTTGCAGCGCTTTTTTGACCTGACCATGCGCGCTTTGCGTAAAACGGCGATCTCCAGCCCTTTGATGGAATTTATTGGGTCATTGGGCGTTAGTATCATGATCGTTTGGGCCGGTAGCAGAGTCATAACGAGCGGGTATACGGCCGGGACGTTTTTTGCCTTCATCGGCGGGCTGGCTTCACTCTACCCGCAAGTTAAAACTTTGGCCGGCATCAACAATACCATTCAGCAAGCCTTGGCTGCCGGACAGAGGGTATTTGAATTGCTCGACAGCCCGCCCACCATCAAGGATCATGCGGATGCCGTGGATGTGCATGGGGTGAAGAAAAAAGTGGACTTCAAGCATGTGTGGTTTTCCTATCAGCCCGGACGGCCGGTGTTGCGGGATGTGCATTTTTCCATTCCAGCCGGAAAGGTGCTGGCCATTGTCGGGCGATCCGGGGCCGGAAAAACCACCATGGCGGATTTGATTCCGCGCTTCGCGGATGTGGAAAAAGGCTCGATTGCCATCGACGGGCATGATATCCGGTGGATATCGTTGAAGTCTCTCCGGGGCATGATTGGCGTGGTGACGCAGGAAACCATTTTATTCAACGAAACCATCCGCAACAACATTGCCTACGGGCGTCCCGAGGCCACGCAGGCCGAGGTGGAAGCCGCGGCGCGCGCCGCCAATGCGCACGAGTTTATCCTGCATGCCAAGCATGGGTATGAGACCATGATCGGCGAGCGCGGCGTCAAACTTTCCGGCGGGCAGCGCCAGCGCCTGGCCATTGCGCGCGCGATATTAAAAAATCCCCCGATTTTGGTTTTGGACGAAGCCACGTCGGCTTTGGACACGGAATCCGAGCGTTTGGTGCAGGATGCGCTGATCCGCCTGATGGCCCACCGCACTACGTTCGTGATAGCCCACCGGTTATCCACGGTGCAACATGCGGATCGGATTATTGTCCTGGACGAAGGGAAAATCGTGGAATCAGGCAGGCATCAGGAATTGCTGAAGAAAAAAGGACTGTATGCCAAGCTGGTCAAGCTGCAATTCCTGGCCGCCAAGGGGAGCAAAGCGTAATGCGTCCGGCCATATTTTTAGACCGCGACGGGACCATTATCCGCGAAGCCGAGTACTTGGCTGATCCGGCCGGGGTGGAAATTTTGGCCGGAGCCGCGGCAGGGCTGCGCGCTTTGCGCGCTGCGGGATTTTTGCTGGTGGTGACTTCCAACCAATCCGGCGTGGCGCGCGGATATTTTGACGAGAGCACGGTGGCGCGCATCAATCAGCGCTTGCGGGAGTTGCTCTCGGCCGGGGGGGCCGATGTGGATGCGATTTATTATTGTCCGCACCATACCAAGGGCACGGTCCCGCACTACGCGGTGGAGTGCCAATGCCGCAAGCCCAACCCCGGCATGATTTTATCAGCGCAAAAAGATTTGGATATCGACTTGGCGCACAGCTGGGTGATCGGGGATAAGGAAATTGATATTCAGTTCGGGAAAAATTTGGGGTTGAGAACGGTATTGGTATTGACCGGATATGGCGCGAAAACCCAAGCCGAAGGATTTAAACCCGACCAGGGCCCGGATATTGTTTCGCCGGATTTGACCGCGGCCGCCCAGGCGATCATACGGTTCGCGCAAGACCCGCCGCCCATCAAACGTTGGGGGCGTCATTGGGGCGAGCGCCGCTCGCCCCTACGAAAACCGGTGTCATGATATACGGTAGGGGCGACCGGCGGTCGCCCTCAGGAGGCGGTGTGCAAAATATTTTAATTTGCCGCACGGATGCCATTGGCGATTCATTGTTGACCTTGCCTGTGGTTACGGCTTTGAAAAAAGCTTTGCCGCAGTCCCGGATTACGTTTTTGGCTTCTGAGTACGCGGCGGATATTTTGGAAAATCAAGCTGGGGTGGACGGCGTATGGCGTTATGACGTTTTGGGCGAACATCGCGGCCGGGCGGGCCGCGGAAAATTATCGCAGCGGATTTCTCAAGCCGGTTTTGATGCGGCGTTGCTGGTGTTTCCGGACCCGCGCGTATCGTGGGCGGTTTTTTCCGCCGGGGTTCCCTGCCGGGTGGGAACCGGGCGGCGGTGGTGGTCTTTTTTATATACGCATCCGGTCCGCGCGAGCCGGGCGCAAGGCGGTAGGCATGAGGCGGATTATAATTTGGATTTGGTGCGCCGGCTGGGTTTGCAGGCTGAATTGGAACCGCCGCAATTGCGCGTGGAGCCTGAAGCTGAAGCCTGGGCCAAGTCTTTTTTACACCGCGCTGGGGGCGCGGGCCGGCCGTGGATCGCCGTTCATCCGGGCGGGCGCGGGTCGGCGGCGAATTGGCCCAGGGAACACTACCGTGCTTTGGTGCAACGCTTGGCGGCGCGCCCGGATTTAAAGGTGCTTTTAACCGGGTCGCCTGCGGAACAGGCGGTTTTGGCCCAAGTTGCCAAAGGTTGTTTGCCGAATCCGGCGATACTTAAGGAAGCGGTTTCTTTGAAACAGTTGGCGGCGGTTTTGGCCCGGGTGAAGGTTTTGGTATCGGGCAATACCGGGCCCATGCATATCGCGGCCGGGGTGGGAACGCCGACCGTATCGTTTTTTCCTCCGGCCGGAGTGACCGGACCCGGGCGCTGGCGTCCTTTGGGAAATAGGCAGATCCTTTTGTCGCCGCCGGACCACGGCAAGACGGCGGCCATGCAGGGGGTAAGCGCAGAGCAGGCCGAACAAAGCGTTTTGAGTTTGCTGAAATCGTCCCAACGCAGCTGATACTTGCGCGGAGAATGAAAACATAAGGGTGTGAGTTTGATGGCGCCAAAATATGCCTGGCTAAAACGCCCGCCGCAAACGGGCGATATACCTGAGTTGCTGCAATTGGCCCGCGATCCGGAGACGGATTATGGTGTCCGCAAGGATGCCGTCATTGCCTTGGGAAAAATAGGCGATCCGGCGGTTGAGGCGTTAACGCAGTTGCTGACCAATGCTTTTCCGGGCATTCGGCAGGCGGCGGTGGAGGCCTTGGGAAATACGGAAATGCCCACGTCATTTTTATTGACGGCGCTCGGCGAGCGCCTGCAGGATGAAGACCGTGATGTGCGAAAAGCCTTGGTGATCCAGTTGGGAAAAATGGGGACCAACGCCCTGCCTTTGCTCGAAAAGGCGCTGGACGACGAGTGGGATGAAGTGTGCGCGCATGCGGTCACGGCCCTGGCCAAGCATTTGCCTGTTTCCATGACGGTTCTGCAACAGGCGTTGAAACACCCCAACGAGGTGGTGCGAAAATATGTGGCCTGGATTTTGCGGGTGGACGCGCCTGCACAGCCGGGAAGTTCCGT
>JAGVPM010000070.1 GCA_020052235.1 Candidatus Goldiibacteriota bacterium | reverse complement strand
TTAAACACGTCATTGCGAGGAGCGATAGCGACGAAGCAATCTTGTATTTCACCGTTACGACACAGTCTCTGTGGGAGAGGATGAAGGTGAGGGGACGAGCTTTTAAATACAAAGCTTTTACCCCCTCCCCTGCATCCCCTCCCACCAAATCCTGGGGAGGGGAATCATAAAATGGCTTTTCCGCAACAGGAACTTCTTATTCCCCTTAAATAAAAACAGGGGCACCCGCTATGCAGCCGGCGCCCCTGCGATGATTCTTTATAGAACGGCTAGAACAAGCCTTTTAACATATTCTTAACCGCCGGGGGCGGCCCATTCTGCGCTTCTTCTTTATTATTATCTTTAGTCTCTTGTTCCGCAATGGATTTGGACGTTTTTCCTTCTGTTGGTTTTTCATTTTGCGCCGCAGCCGTATTGTTGCCCGTAACCGTCCCCATGGCGCCTTCGGGAACTTCCAAGGTCTCCACTTTCACCCCGGCCGGAACTGTAAACAATGCATCCTCAACCGGTTTATCCAAAACCAAATCTTTAACCACGCTGACCGTTTCCGTGGCCGGAACTTCGGTGGTCATAAACACAATTTTCATTTGATGTTTCGGAGTCTTAATTTGATTTTTAATGGGGAAATTTTCCTTGGTCCAGCACCACTCTTTCACATCGCTGGATACGGAATTATTCATGAAGGTTACCGTGCTTTTATACGCATAGATGTCGCACGGTTTGCCTTCCACGGTTTCTTTGCCGAGTTTCTTGGCCGTCTTGCGCTGGCGGGCTGATTCAGCCACCATGTCGCTGCTCATGACCTGGCCAAACATGCTCTCGGCCGATGGTCCCCATTTATACGCTTTTTTCTCATCCATATTAATCATATAAACATCTTTGCCGTCATCTAAAAAAACCATGGTCTTGTTGTTTTGCTTGTCTTTGCTTTCCATGCGGTACTTATCCCCGGAAATCCACATTTTCGCATCCGTGGAGGAGGTTTTGCCGTTCTCGTCGGTCTGGGTCATCACCGTGGTCCAGGCCGCCGTGTTGTGCTTGAATCCGTTTTCCCGCATCATTTTCGGAATACGCTTCATGGCCGCGGGTTCTTTGGCGCTTTTCGCAGCCTGAGCAACCGCACCCAAGCCCAAGCAGACACCCAAAACCGCAACGATCATTGTCTTTGGTTTCATCCGCAAACCCCTTTCCTGCGTTTAAGCTGCGCCAATTACGGTAAAATCACATTCACGCTGGACGTATACGTTCCGCTGGCGCAAATATAGGTAATGGTAATTGTGATCGTGGCTCCGGATTGGTAGGTAAATCCGGGCCAGGATAAAATAACCGTGTTGTTGAACACTTGCGCGATCTGCGAATAAATGGCCGCCAACTGAGCGGAAGTCGGCGCGCTATAGTAAAACCCGCCGGTCTGGCTGGCAATGGCTTGCAGTCCGGTGGAATCCGCGCTGCCCAGCCCAACGGTGAAAATCGGAACCCCGTTGGCCTTCGCGGCATTGATCAACGCTGTCTGCGAAGTAATGATGGTGCTGTTGTTTTCGTAACCATCGGTAAAGGCAATAACGGCCCGCTGCCCGGTTTCCCTGGCCGTGTCCGTAATGCCCATATAGGTCGCATCGTACAGGGACGTCACTCCGCTGGCGCTGGTCGCCCGCGTAATGGCGGTATGCAAAGCGGTTTTATCCGCCGTATAGATTTGCTCTCTAACGACCGTAGTTCCGAATTTAATAATTTCTCCGCGGTCCGCGGCCTGCATGTTATTGACAAACGTGCCTGCGGCGGTTTCCAAGTTGGCAATGTCGCTGCTCATGGAGCCGGAATAATCAAGCACCAGTGAGCTGGAAATCGCTTGCCCTGATCCGCTGGCCGTGCTCAGCCGGATGGAACCGCTCGGAATAGCCGAACCGTTGTACGTTACTTGGTAATTGGCGCCTTTGAAATAGCTGGATTGGATGGGATTTCCGGTTTGATTCACAACCGAAAGATACACCCCGCTGGTAGTGACCTGGGAAGCGGTCGCGGAAATGCCCGTGGTGGTCGTATCGGTGTTGTTGGCCGTTATGCCCGCCGTGCTGCCCGAACTGCCGCCGCTGTATGGATCCGTAGGAGACTTAAAACAGCCGGAAAGCGACATGGCCAAAATCAACCCGGTGATAATTACTGCTGATAACCCCGCATATTTTTTCATTATCATGCTCACCCGATTTCTATAAGATTCTGTCGTCTTAGTTCATCGTAATGTTAATTCCGGTGGCACCGCTGCTCGCGGTGACCGTAGCTACGCCCGCGTACGACCCACCATGTCCCGCGCCATCCGCAGCCGTAACAGAGTATGTCCCCGCCGAAACGCCGGTAATCGTGTACGCGCCTGTACCGCTGATCGTGGTCGAAAAATATGAATACACGTTGGTGGTGTTCATGGCAACCACCGTCACTGTGCCGCTGGCCGTGCCGCTGACAGTACCGGAAATCGTGCCGCTGCCTCCGCCTGTTCCCGGGGTAGGCGTAATTCCTGCCGTGGGATGCGGCGTCGGCACCGATCCCGAACCCCCGGCATGTCCGCTTCCGCCCCCATAACTGACGCTGCCAAAAGCGCCGTCATGCGGATTGGTCGGGCTGGAAAAACAGCCCGGCAGCACCAGTGCCATCACCAATAATGCTGCGGGCAATAATAACTGCTTCCATTGTTTCAGCATGCTCATTCACCTGCCTTGTAAGATGCCGCCGCGCGCGCGGCGCGAGTCTTAGAACGACAACTTCGTGCCCAACACGAACTTCATGCCTGCACCATAGGTCGGATCGGTGGCGCCTGAAGCAACACGGTAGCTGGGATTCGGCATCATGTAACCCAATTGTTGGTAGAATGCAAGATTGGGCGTTAAATTGAAAACCACGGTCTCGTCGATTTCCGTGCCAATGTATCCGCTTTTCACATTGTCGAGCTTGTCCGTGTCGGAATAAAACCACAGTCCGACACCGGGCTGGATCATCTTGTTTAAAATATCAAAATTGGCATCCAAGCCGAAGATAAACACCCCTTGATACTGCTGAAGCTTCGTGCTGCCCATGCTGTCCACATACGTATACGGACCGGCTCCATCCTGCACTTTGGAAAACGCGCCCGGACCTGAGCCCACCAATTGATTGGGGCTGGAAAAACCGGCCTTGGTGTTGACCGCCACATCCGGATCGCCGCCTGCAAATACCATATGCGCACCGGCTTTGAAACCAAAATCACTGCTGCCCATGCCAAAAGCCGCGTCCCCTTTAAAGGCCATGGAGGTGGCGTCGTAATTATTTGCACCCGCGTCTTGCGCCATGGCAAACTGAACAACCGGTTGGGCGCTCAAATCAAAACTGCCGTGCGATCCAATGGGCAAGTTCATGAAATACTTGGCGCCGAGGTAAATCAACATGTTGGTTTTATCCGTTGACGTGGTGCTGCCCGCGGGGGTTACGGAAATCGGCTGGGTTTCAATCACCAAATACGCCCGCAAGCCCATATCCTGGGAAAATTTAAATACCGGCACAAAACCCATGGTCCCGTCCATGGTTCCCAAAGCTGAAGCAAGATCGGTATGCGCATAAAAAAACGGGATATCCATTGTGTTCATGGAAAAACCAAAACAGACGGCGTCGGCCTGCATGCCTAAAATCAGATCATCTTTGTCGCCGAATACCTGGCGTCCAAGTTTATAATAAAAACTTCCGGTCTTATATTTTCCGTACAATTCATTAACCTTAAGCGTCGGATAGGTCAATCCGGCATAGCCTGGTTTTTCAATGTCGGCGGTAACTCCCAAACCATTCTGAAACACATCGGTGATAATTCCGCGGTACGCCGGGTAGAAATACCAGTTCCCGGTTTGATTGGTATTCGCAAATGCCATGTTGTACATATCAATCAGTGCAACATCCATGCTGAAATTGTACGCCAAGCCCGGAGTCATGGTGTCGATCTGGCGTTTGGCGGCCGTAAGCGGGTCATTGCTGATTGCTTTGGGGACATATTCTGAAACCGTGGATCTGGCGGGAGCTTCCTTTTTTGCCGAAACCGCGGCGGGTTTGGCCCAGGCGGCATTGGCCACCAGTGCCAGAGCGGTAATCACAAGCATCAGTTTCTTCATTCTTTATATTCCTCCCCTTATTTTGATATTTGCCCGCGATGGATAAGGCAATCCCAAGGTCATAGGGTAAAGCCAAAGGCTTCCAATCGTCAAGTGCTTTTTCCGGCAAGTCCTAATTTTACAGCCAGATATTTTATATCTTCCCAAACCAGCCGTTTGTTTTGCGGATGATAAATCAATGATTCGGGATGCAGCGTGGGAATCAAAGGTATTCCGCGATAGGTGTGTTCGTGCCCGCGCAATTGGGCGAGCGGCTCGTTGGTTTCCAAAAGCGTTTGGGCCGCGAACGCGCCCAGGGTGCAGATCACCTTGGGTTTCAGCACAGCCAATTGTTTTTCCAAAAATAATTTACAGGCGGCAATTTCCCCGGGCTGCGGATTGCGGTTTCCCGGAATGCGGCATTTGATTAAATTGCAGAGATAGACATGATCGCGCGACAAGCCAATGGAGGCTAAAATTTTATCCAACAATTGCCCGGCCTCGCCCATGAACGGACGGCTTTCCTTTTCTTCGTCAACACCCGGGGCTTCGCCCACGAACACCACCTGGGCGTCAATTTTTCCCTCGCCGAACACGGTGTGCATGCGGTTGCGGTGCAACGGACAGGCTGTGCAATTTTCCACGGTTTCCGCCAAGGCTTCAAACTCGCTGCCCGCCAGCTCAAATCTCGGCTTCGGTACGGCTATTTTCTTTGCCGACGCTTCGGGAACGGATGGCGCCGGTTCCGCAACCACGGGATTTAAAGGCGTTTGAAACAACGCCATATCTTCGCCCGCGGTTTGAAATTCTTCCACAGTGCGTTTAAATTGATGAATTGTTGCCAAAAGGGATTGCTTGGGCGTGCTCATGGATTCGTTTCTTGGCTGTCGGCAACGCGCGGCGCGGCGCGGTGTTTTTGAATATCCAGGATTAAAGAAAACATATGCGTCAATCCCGCGCCGGGCAATTGTTCTCCGGTTATTGCGTAATCCACGCGGACTTTTCCCCACTGGCCCAAGTTAAACCCAAACCCCAAACCGCCGGCAGGCCGGCCTTGCTCCACACCAATGCGCACGGCCAGCCATTCCCAGGGCTTATACTCGGCCCCCGCGTGATACCCGGGCAATTGCGCACCCAGCGTGGATGAATATTCCATGGAACCGTCCGCGGTAATCAACAAGCCAAGTTCCGGGTTTTCCCAGGCCGCGCCCAGGCGCCATAAGGCAGGCAAGCGTTCCGTGCGGCGTCCGCCCCAATCCAAATAGGAATACACGTCCTGCCAGGTCACGCCCCAAGCTATTGTCCCCAAAGTCTGCCAGGCGGCCAAGTCCAGTCCCAAACCGTAACCCGAATCATTATCCAAATTGTGCGTGAGCATTTTAACGTTGGTGCCCAATGAAAAGGAATCATTCACTTGGGAAGCGGCCGAGGCCATAAATGTGTTCTCATAATCGGCGAAGGTGCCTTCAAAATCCGGGCGATTGCTGCTGCGGCGTTCCACGTCGCCGCCTGCGGAAAAATTCACCCACGAAAGCCCGTACGCATACCGGCCCCCGTCCGCACGGGTTCCTGTTTGGCAATAATTTAAAAAATTCCAGGAGCGGTTTTCGCCCAACACCGACGTTTGGGAACCAATCCCAATGCCGTCCATGCGCACCAACGCGGCCGGATTCCAATAAGCGGCCGTGGCATCGGCCACTGCCGCTGCCTGCGCATTGCCCAGGCCCAACGCGCGCGCCCCAACGCCTTCGCGCAAATAAGGCGCCGCCTGCCCGGCCTTGCCTTCGGCATTGACCCAAGATGCAACTTGGCTTGCGCAGAGAATCAAACACAAGGTCAAAGTCCAACGTTTCCAGATATTTAGATATTCCCCTCCCCAGGATTTGGTGGGAGGGGCTGCAGGGGAGGGGGTTGATGGCTTCATTAATTTTTCACCGCAATCTTATTCGTATAAACGGTTCCGTTTATTTCCAACCGATACGGGTACACTCCGTTGGCAACAGCTTCGCCCCGGTCATTGCGCCCATCCCAGGTCAGCAGCGATCCGGGATACACCTGGGCTGGGGCAACCTCTTGGCTGTGCACCAGGTGGCCGATGATATCGTAAATTTTCAAGGTTGCGCCAACGGACGTTTGGCCTGCCTGCATGGGCACTACAATGAAGGTTTTTTCTTTTTCCGATTGAAACGGATTGGGATAATTATAGGAAGCATGCCCGTTGGTTTTGGGCGCAAAGGTCGAAGCCTGGGTCAAGGCTTTATAGCAATTAACGCGCCCCCACCCCAAATATTTATTCCAGCCGCTGCCGTACACATCGCGGCCGGTCTTTTCGGCTGTGGTAATCATCAGATTTTCAACTTCTTCCGGAGTCCGGTTGGGATTTTGCGCCAACAGCATGGCCGCCACCCCCGAAACCACCGGGGCCGCCATGGAAGTGCCCGCCAGATATGCATAGGCGCCGGCGCCGCCGTTGGGATACGTGCTTAACATGGAAGTGCTGTTGCTCGCGGAAGGCACGCCCCCTGGGGCGGCCACGTCCACATAGTCGCCGTACTCGGAATAATACGCGCGGACCCCCACGGAATCACACGCCGCGACGGCAATCACCGTGTTGTAGGCCGCAGGGTACATGACGGGATTATCCGGGTTACCGGCCTTATCCACGGCTTCGTTGCCGGCAGCAGCCACGACCACGCAGCCTTTGTCATGCGCATATTGGACCGCATCTTTAAATGTATCGCCTGTGTTTGGGCTCCCTAAACTTAAGTTTATTACTTTGGCTCCATGGTCCACGGCCCAATAAACGCCCTGAATGATATCGCTGTCATATCCTCTGCCGCTGCTGTTCAAAACTTTAATGGGCATCAGTTTGACGTTGGATGCGCCCGCCACACCCGCGATCCCCAGTCCGTTGTTGATGGAAGCGGCCGCAATGCCGGCCGCATGCGTGCCGTGGCCATGGTCATCATTGGCATTGCCGTTGACGCGGACATAATCCTTGCCTGCCACCAACCGCGCGGATAAATCCGCATGCGCCAGCATGATGCCCGTATCAATAATGGCAATAATCACCGGCGCGCCCTGTGGCACCAGTTGCCCGGCCCAGGCTTTGTCGGCCTGCACGGCTTCCAGCCACCATAAATCTCCGCTTTGGTAATAGGTATCATTGGGGCCGTTGGACAGGGGTGAAAAAGCATACCGGCGGTAATTGGGTTCGCAGTATTTAACCAGCGGGGAATTTTTTAATTGGGCCAGAACCTGCGGCACGGACCGGCCCGCGGGCAGGGACAACCGCTCCACGCCCCGCGCGCTCAAGGGCTCGGCTGTTTTTACACCTGCGTCTTGAATCACCGCGCTTTGGACGTTTTTCAGGCGCGCATCACTCAAGCCCAATCGTTGAACTTCAGCTGCGACATCCGGACTCGCGGGTTTTTCCACCCAACGAACCAGCACTTCATTCGGAGCATAATCTTCGGACCAATTCCGCATGCTCTGGGCCCGCGCGGCATCAACCCAACCGCACAACAGGCTTATCAGCAGGCAAATCCATAACCAACGTCGCATAAAACCCTCGTATAATTTTTTGGGAAATTTCAGGAACTTGAGCATTTAGTTTCTATTGTGGAAAGATTCTTTCTGATTTTTTGAATATTCCCCTCCCCAGGATTTGGTGGGAGGGGATGCAGGGGAGGGGGTAAAAGCTTTGTATTTAAAAGCTCATCCCCTCCCCTGCATCCCCTCCCATCGAGACTGTGTCACAACTGTCTCAACGAGAGGAATGAGCATCATATAATATCCCCTCTCCCCGGCGTTAGCTGCGGGAGAGGGAGAG
>JAGVPM010000119.1 GCA_020052235.1 Candidatus Goldiibacteriota bacterium | reverse complement strand
TTAAACACGTCATTGCGAGGAGCGATAGCGACGAAGCAATCTTGTATTTCACCGTTACGACACAGTCTCTGTGGGAGAGGATGAAGGTGAGGGGACGAGTTTTTAAATACAAAGCTTTTACCCCCTCCCCTGCATCCCCTCCCACCAAATCCTGGGGAGGGGAATTTATAAAAAATCTAAAAGAGTTTTTCCGCAACAAAAACTAAATACGAAATATCATAAGGTGAAAATATGCGGCACACTTTATCCGTGTTGGTGGAAAATAAACCGGGCGTCTTGGCCCGGGTGGCCGGGCTTTTTTCCGGCCGGGGGTTTAACATCACGAGTTTGACCGTGGGCGAGACCGAGGATGCGACCGTATCCCGCATGACCATTGTGGTGGCGGGGGATGACGGCATTTTGGAACAGGTGAGCAAGCAGCTGAACAAATTGGTGGACACCATCAAGGTGCTCGATATTACCGGTGAAGCGCATGTGGAACACGAATTGGTGCTTATCAAGGTCCAGGCCGAATCCGGCCAGCGCGCGGAAATAACCCAGTTGGCCGAAATTTTCCGGGCCAAGATCGTGGATGTTTCGGAAAAATCATTCATCCTGGAAATCACCGGGAGCGCGGAAAAAGTGGATGCCTTCATTGATTTGATGCGGACGTTCGGCATCAAGGAACTGGTGCGCACGGGTCCCGTGGCCATGATCCGGGAAGGCAAGCGCAAGAAATAGACGGGTATTGGGTGCTACAAACATATAATCCAGCGGAGGGGGAATACCGGCATGGCGAAAATGTATTTTGAGAAAGATGCGGATTTGAAAATTTTAAAAGGCAAAACCATCGCCATTTTGGGCTACGGCAGCCAGGGGCATGCGCATGCTTTAAACCTGAAAGATTCCAAGCTTAATGTGGTGGTAGGCGAGTTGAAAGACTCGAAATCCTGGCTGGTTGCCCAAAAAAGCGGCTTGAAAGTCATGAGTGCGGAAGCGGCGTGCAAGGAAGCCGACGTGATTATGATGTTGGTGCCGGATCCATTGCAGCCGAAAGTTTACCGTGAGGCGGTAGAGCCGAACCTGAAGAAGGGCATGGCGCTGGGTTTTGCCCACGGCTTCAACATTCATTACAGCCAGATTGTTCCGCCGACGTTTGTGGATGTGTTCATGACCGCGCCGAAGGGTCCGGGCCACATGGTGCGCCGCGTGTTCACCGAGAACGCCGGTGTTCCTGGCTTGGTGGCAGTGTATCAGGACGCTACCGGCCATGCCATGGAAATCGCCTTGGCGTATGCCAAGGGCGTGGGGTGCACCCGCGGCGGCGTGATGGAAACCACGTTCCGCGATGAGACCGAAACCGACTTGTTCGGCGAACAGGCCGTGTTGTGCGGCGGCGTTAGCGAATTGGTGCGCGCCGGGTTTGACACGCTGGTGGAAGCCGGATATCAGCCGGAGAACGCTTACTATGAGTGCCTGCATGAATTGAAATTGATTGTCGATTTGATGTACGAAGACGGCATTTCCGGCATGCGCTACAGCATCTCGGAAACCGCCAAGTACGGCGACATTACCCGGGGCAAACGCATTGTCACCGCCGAGACCCGTAAAGAAATGAAGAAAATTTTGGCTGAGATTCAGAGCGGCGAATTCGCCCGCGAGTGGATCTTGGAAAATCAGGCCGGGCGTCCGATGTACAACGCCATTTTGAAGCGTGAAGCGGAACATCCGATTGAAATCGTCGGCAAAAAATTGCGGAGCATGATGGGTTGGATCACAAAGAAGTAAAGAAGCGTAAAACGGGACGGGCGGCCTCGGTGAGACCGCCCGTTGTCAACGAGGTTCCGGCCCAGCGCACGGCCAACCGCGGGTTTTGGTTTTATGTCGCCTGCGGCATGGTCTTTGTGCTGGGCTTTGCCGCTTTAATGCTGGTCATTAAAGGGGAACTGCGTTTGGCCGGACGCGCGCTGCTCGTGGCCATGCTGTTTGCAGGCCTGGAGTATAATGTTATGCTCCCGGCGCAAGAGCCCATGAGCCGTGCCGATGAATTTGCGGCGTTTACCGATTTATTGACGTTTTCGGTTGTGCCGGGATTTTTAATGTTCCGGCTGGCGTTTGAGCATTGGGGCGTGTTGGGGTTGGGCGGTTTGTTCGTGATTATTTTCGCGGGTGTATTGCGGCTTTCTTTGTACAAAATATACAACCACAATAATCCCGTGCAAGGCTGGGTCGGGTTTATCGGCATTCCCTGTACCCTTACGGCGGTATTTATTGCGTTGTTGGCCCAATTGTTTGATACCGGCAGTTTATCACCTGTATTTCGCCTCGGCCTTTTAATGGCGGTTATTGGTTTGTCGTTTTTAACCGTGAGCACCATCCGTTACCCCAATCCCGCAAAAAGTCCCTGGATTTTATCGTTGTTGGTTTTGGCAGTAGGTGCCATTTTTTACGGAGTCCCCGTGCAGCTTCCGGCCATTTACGCGCTCTTATTAAGCGGCGCAGTGTATATTATTCTGGCACCCTTGAGCGCCAGGGAAAGGAGGTAGGAAATGCCGGCCATGGTAAAAGTATTTGATACCACCCTGCGGGACGGCGAACAGTCTCCGGGGGCCAGCCTGGATGTTAAACAAAAAGTTGAGGTGGCCCGCGCCTTGCAGGCTTTGGGCGTGGATATTTTGGAAGCCGGGTTTCCCATCTCTTCACCCGGTGATTTTGAGGCCGTACAAGCCGTGGCCAAAGCTGTGCGCCGTCCCGTGATCGCGGGCTTGGCGCGTTGCTCTCCGGCGGATATTGACGCTGCCTGGAAAGCCGTGAAGCCGGCCCAGTTTCCGCGCATTCACGTGTTTTTATCCACCTCGCCCCTGCACATGCAGTATAAATTAAAAAAAAGTCCGGCCGAAGTTTTGAAAATCGCCGCCGAGATGACCAAGTATGCCCGCTCGTTGTGCAAGGACATTGAGTTCTCCGCCGAGGATGCCACGCGCAGTGATGTGAATTTTCTAGCCAAGGTGGTCCACGCCGTGATTGAGTCCGGCGCGCGCACCATCAACATTGCCGATACCGTGGGATATATTACGCCCGATGAGTTTGAGCGTTTATTGAAAGACCTCCAGGCGAAGGTTCCGGCCTTGGGAACCAAGGCCGTACTCTCGGTGCATTGCCACAATGATTTGGGTTTGGCCACTGCCAACTCGCTGGCGGCCATCCGCGCCGGCGCCCGCCAGGTGGAATGCACTATCAATGGTTTGGGGGAGCGCGCAGGCAATGCGGCCCTGGAAGAAGTGGTGATGGCCCTGAAAACGCGCCGCGCCTACTTCGGCGTGGCCACAAATATTCAAACGCGTGAGCTCACCCGCGCGTCGCGCCTGGTGGCCGCAGCTACGGGCATTGCCGTGCAGCGCAACAAGGCCATTGTCGGGGCCAATGCGTTTGCGCATGAGGCGGGCATTCATCAGGACGGGATTTTGAAACAGCGCCTGACCTACGAGATCATGGATGCCAAGGATATCGGCCTGCAGGAAAATCAGCTGGTCCTGGGCAAACACTCGGGGCGGCACGCACTGAAGCGGCGGTTGCACGAGCTGGGGTATGACGTGGCGGATGCGGATTTGCCGAAAGTGTTTGAACGGTTTAAGGATTTGGCGGATAAGAAAAAAGAAGTGTTCGACGAGGATTTGCAGGTGCTGATGGAAGAACGCACCGGCGCTCCCCGCGAAGTGTATGCCTTGGACCATGTGCAAGCCACGTCCGGATCAGGCATGGTGCCCACGGCGGCTGTGCGTTTGAGCGTGGACGGCAAGCTCGTACAAGGCTCGGGCACCGGCGATGGACCCGTGGATGCGGTGTATAAAACCATCGACGCTTTGGTGGGACGACAGCCCAAGTTGACGGGCTATGCCAGCAAAGCCATTACCGGCGGCACCGATGCGCAGGGCGAAGTTACGGTGCAATTGGTTTCAGGCGGACGCACCCTCACGGGACGCGGGGCGCATACGGATATCGTATTGGCATCCGCCAAGGCGTATGTCAATGCGCTGAACCGCCTGGCCGCCTTGGAACGTCAGCGTCGGCACAAACCGGCAGTTCCCAAGAAAACCAAAAAATAATCTTGCACCGCCGAAACGTTTGTTGGGGAGAAAGTAGGGAACGGTTTGAAACCGCTCCCTGCATAGAAAGGGGTATTGTTATGACCAGACCGATGACAATAGGGGAAAAGATTTTGGCCCGGGCTGCGGGCAAGGCTTTTGTTGCGCCCGGGGATTTGGTCATGGCCAAGCTGGATTTGTGTTTTGGCAATGACATTACCGCGCCGCTGGCGATCCAGGCGTTTTATGCCAATGGAGGGAAGACGGTATTTGACCGCAAGCGCGTGGCGCTGATTCCCGACCATTTCACGCCGAACAAGGATGTTCAGTCCGCGGAGCAGGCTAAAATTTTGCGTGAATTTGCGAAAGAGCAGAAGTTGTTGTATTATTGGGATCAAGGCGAATGCGGCGTGGAGCATGCGCTGTTGCCCGAGCAGGGTGTGGTGGTGCCGGGTGACTTGGTCATTGGCGCGGATTCACACACGTGCACGTACGGTGCCTTGGGTGCGTTTGCCACGGGTGTGGGTTCGACGGACTTGGCCGCGGCCATGCTGACCGGCCAAGCGTGGTTCAAAGTGCCGCATACCATCAAACTGGAGTTTGTCGGCAAATTGCCAAAAGATGTCACGGCCAAGGACTTGATTTTACTGGCCATCGGTCGTTTGGGCGTGGACGGCGCCAATTACCGCGCTTTGGAATTTACCGGCCCGGTGATCTCGGCGCTTTCCATGGAAGGGCGCATGACCATGAGCAACATGGCCATTGAAGCCGGCGCCAAGGCGGGCTTGATCGCCCCGGATGGCATTACGAAAAAATTCGCCGAAGGCCGCGCGCAGCGCAAGCCGCGTTATTATACATCGGACAAAGATGCACTCTATGAACGCACGGAAGTGTTCGATGTTTCCAAAGCCGAGCCTGTGGTGGCCAAACCGCATTTGCCGTCCAATGTCGCGCCGGTTTCCAAGTGCAAGAACATTGTGCTGGATCAAGCCATCATTGGTTCTTGCACCAATGGGCGCATTGAAGATTTGCGCGAAGCGGCCAAGTTGCTGAAAGGCAAGCGCGTCAGCCCGCGCGTGCGCACCATCATCATTCCGGCCACACCGCTGATTTGGCGGCAGGCCATGAAGGAAGGCTTGTTCGATATTTTCACGGCCGGCGGGTGCATTGTCTCGCCGCCGACTTGCGGCCCGTGTTTGGGCGGGCATATGGGCATCTTGGCCAAGGGCGAACGCGCTGTGGCCACCACCAATCGTAATTTCGTGGGACGCATGGGCTCCACTGAAAGCGAAGTGTACTTGGCGTCGCCAATCGTGGCCATGGCGTCAGCCATTAAAGGCCGCTTGGCGAATCCCCAAGAAGTCCGGGGCGCCGGTTGGCAGCGGGGGGTAAAAAAATGAACTTCCAAGGGAGCATTTATAAATTTCGTGACGATGTCAATACGGATGAAATCATTCCGGCGCGGTATTTGAACACCAGCGATGCCAAAGCTTTGGCTGCGCACGTCATGGAAGACGCTGATCCGACGTTTCCGTCCAAAGTCAAGCCCGGAGACATCATTGTGGCGGGCAAGAATTTCGGCTGCGGTTCATCGCGCGAACATGCGCCGCTGGCCATCAAGACCGCGGGTGTGTCCTGCGTGGTGGCCGAGAGTTTTGCGCGGATTTTTTACCGCAATGCGTTTAACATCGGATTGCCGATTTTAGAGTGCCCGCAAGCTGTGATTGAGTCCAAGACCGGCGATGTTTTCGCCATTGACGCGGGCACCGGAGTGATTGTAAACCAAACGCAGGGAAAAACTTACCAGGCGGCTCCCATACCGCCGTTTATGCAGGAATTGGTAGCTGCGGGCGGATTGATGGAGTATGTGAAGAAAAAACTGATGTAGGGGCGACCGGCGGTCGCCTTACAGATATCATAAAGGAGATTATTCATGAGCAAAACATTTAAAATTGCCGTGCTTCCCGGAGACGGCACCGGACCGGAAGTGATTGCCGAAGGGTTGAAAGTCATGAAGGCTGTGTCTGCAAAGTACGATCTCAAGTTTGATTATGCGCATTATGACTTGGGCGGGGCGCGTTATCTGCGCACCGGAGAATTGGTGCCGGATTCGGTTCTGGCCGAGTTGGGAAAAGCGGACGCAATTTATCTTGGGGCCATCGGGCATCCGGACGTCAAGCCGGGTATTTTGGAAAACGGAATTTTGTTGAAGCTGCGGTTTCATTTTGACCAATACATCAACCTGCGTCCGGTGAAGCTGTATCCCAATGTCGAAACACCGTTGAAGGACAAGGGCCCGGAACATATTAATTTTGAAATTATCCGCGAGAACTGCGGCGGCATCTATACGGGCATTGGCGGCGTGGCGCACAAGGGCACGCCGCTGGAACTGGCAACGCAAGTCATGACGTACTCGCGGCCTGAAGTGGACCGTTGCTTGCGTTATGCCTTCAAACGCGCATTGTTGCGCGAAAAGAAAAAGTTGACGTTAGTGCACAAGATGAACGTGTTGACCGTGACCGGCGATTTGTGGTTCCGCGCTTTTCACGAGATGGGCGAAAAGGAATTTCCGCAAGTGGAGCGTGATTATGCGCACGTGGACGCGACCACCATGTGGATGGTGAAAAATCCCGAATGGTTTGAAACCGTGGTTACGGAAAATTTATTCGGCGATATCATCACGGACTTGGGCGCCATGATTCAGGGCGGCATGGGTATTGCCGCCGGGGGCAATATCAATCCCGATGGTCTTTCAATGTTCGAACCAATCGGAGGGTCCGCCCCGAAATACACGGGCACTAAGAAAATTAACCCCTTGGCCGCCATCAATGCCGCAGGCATGATGTTGGCGCACTTGGGCGAGGCCAAAGCCGCGGATGCCATTGAAAATGCGGTGGTCACGGCGCTGAAATCCGGTAAAATCAAATCCATGGCCGCAGGGCGCATGGGTTTCAACACAGAAGAGATGGGCGATTATATTGCCGGGTTGATTTAATTAATTGCATAAGCATTATTTTTAAGTAATGTTTTCACCGCAGAGACGCTGAGAACGCAGAGAAATATTCCTGAAATGAAAGTTGTTTGCTAAAATGTTTTTTCTGCGAACTCTGCGTCTCTGCGGTGGATATCTGTATGATTTTATATTTACAGGAAGAGGTGTTTGTCATGAGCAAGCAGTATCGGGTTGGAATCATGGGCGCGACCGGCGCGGTCGGCTCAGTGATGTTGGACATTTTGCAAGAACGTAAATTTCCCATTTCGGAATTGCGTCCCCTGGCTTCGGCGCGGTCCATTGGCAAGACCGTGACCTATCAGGGCGAAGCCATTCCGGTGCAAGAAATGAAAGCTGATTCATTCAAGGGCTTGGACATTGTGCTGGCCTCGGCCGGCGCGTCGGTTTCGAAACAGTTTGTGCAGGACGTGAAAGCGTCGGGTGCCGTGATGATTGACAACACCAGCGCGTTCCGCATGGACGCGGATGTTCCGTTGGTGGTGCCCGAGGTGAATCCTGAGGATATTTTCACTCACCGGGGCGTGATCGCCAATCCGAATTGCTCGACCATTATTATGCTGGTGCCGTTGAAACCCCTGCATGATGCGGCCAAAATCAAACGCATTGTGGTCTCCACTTACCAGGCGGTTTCCGGAACCGGCGCCAAGGCCATTGCCGAACTGGAACAGCAAACCCGGCAATGGGTTGCAGGCGAGGAGATTACCCATGAGGTGTATCCCTATCAGATCGCGTTCAATGTGCTGCCGCAAATTGACGTGTTTTTGGACAACGGTTACACTAAGGAAGAAATGAAAATGGTGAATGAGACCCGCAAGATGTTTCATGATCCCAACATCATGGTTTCGGCTACCACCGTGCGCGTACCGGTGTTCACCAGCCACTCGGAAGCGATTCATATCGAGACTGAGAAAAAATTGACCCCGGCCCAGGCGCGCGAATTGTTGGCCAAAGCCCCTGGGGTAAAAGTGTTGGACGATCCGGCGCAGAAACAATATCCCATGCCATTATTCACTTCGGGGCAAGACGATGTGTACGTGGGACGAATCCGCGAGGATGTTTCGCACCCTCATGGATTGGCCCTGTGGGCAGTCGGCGATCAGCTGCGCAAGGGTGCGGCGACCAATGCCGTGCAAATCGCGGAGATTTTGATTCGCGGGAAAAAATAAATTGCTCAAACGCTACGCCGTGACCCTGGAGTACGACGGCACGGCCTTTTCCGGCTGGCAGCTTCAGGAGAATGCCCCTACGGTACAAGCTGCGTTGGAAGCGGCGGTTGAGAAACGTTTCCATGAAAAACGCCGGGCAGGCGGAGCTTCGCGCACGGATACCGGCGTGCATGCGCGCGGGCAAGTGGCGGTGTTTGACTTGGCGCATCCTATTCCGGTGGCGCAAATTCCCGCAGCTTTAAACAGTGCGTTGCCCCCCACGGTTCGGGTGCTGAAAGCCAAACAAGTGCCTTTGAGGTGGGATCCGCGGCAGCAATCCACTCAGAAAACCTATGCGTATATCATTTTTAACCGGGCCATTTATTCCCCCTTGCAGCATGGCCGTGCTTGGCAGATTCAGGCGCCGCTGGATATTAAAATTATGCAACGCGCTGCCCGGTATTTGGTGGGTAAACATGATTTTTCCGCGTTTCGCGCCTCGGGTTGCACGGCCAAGCATCCCATCCGCACGGTGAAACAATTGACGCTTGTCCGGCGCCGCGGACCTGCCATTACCGTGCGCATCACGGCTGATGCGTTTTTGTATCACATGGTGAGGAATATCGTAGGCACCTTGGTGCATGTGGGGCTGGGAAAAATGACAGCTGAACATGTTAAGCGCGTGCTGGCCTCGCGCCGGCGTGCGCTCGCCGGGCCGACCGCGCCGGCCGAAGGTTTATATTTGGAAACAATCCGCTTCGGCCGGAAAACCCGGGGGTTGCTGACCGGCGGCCAAGAATAATTTGCATGGCGGCCGGAAGTCTGTTAAGATGGCACCATGCTGATCCAAACCATTCAACAATATTCCGAAGCATTCAATACGCTGCATTTTTTCAAGGATCAGCCGACTCCGGCTTTTCAAACCGCGCTGGAATTAATCCGACAAAACCGTGAATTGGCTATTTCTCATCCCGAGGTGCAAAATGTCGGCTTGGATGTTGATTCCCTAATAGCACCGCTGCTGCTGTTTTCCCATGAAAATCGGTTTATTAAATTTGATCCGTTGGAACCGACTATTGTCATTAAATCGTTTCCCGCATCGCGCGTGGTTTATCAGTACAACCCTTACCGCGATCCGGCCAACCGGCAGGCGGGCGGGCAGCGTCCGGCGCCGGTGCCGGGGCAAAAGACCGATTTTTTAGCCTGGGAAACTTTCCCGGAAAATGAACATTTTTTAGTCTGGACTTCTCCGGCAGGGCCGCGTTACGGCGTTTTGGTACAGCCGGTTCCGATTGTGCCCAACCATCTCATTGTTGCATCCTTGGATCATAACCCGATCACCGGGGAGCATTTTGATCAGTTCATGCAATTAGAACATTTGCGTGATATGCAGGACTTGCAGGTAAAGCTGGGTGCGTTGGGATATGCCATGGGATATAACGGGCGTAAGGCCGGGGCTTCGGTGGATCATTTCCATACCCAGGCGGTGCCTAAGAACTATTTGCCTTTGGTGCATGCCTATGAATCCGGGGATTTTACCGGGACAAATTGCCCGGCTTGTTTGGATCGCTTTCCGCAAGTTAAAGTTTCGCTCACCACACAGCAATATGCTGCGCGCGGTGTCATGTTGGAAGCGGCGTCGTTGGAATTATTATTGGAAGCCAAACAGGCGGTATTACAAGCTTTGCATGCAACGGAACTTACCTTCAATAGTTTGAGCTGGCATCATAATGGAGAGCGCTGGGTTGAGGTTTTTTTCCCGCGCGGCCCGGAAACTATCCTCAACGATACCTTAAAAGCCGGTTATGTGGAAATGTCAGGCATGTTGGTTATACCTAAGCGCACGGTATTTGACGAAATTACACACCCCAGCGTGGGTGAACAAGCCTTGGATCATGCCAGTCTTACCGAAGAACAATTTCAGTCTTTTATTCAAAAAATTTAAAAATCATTATTTTTCCTTGACTGCCATTTAAACTAAAAAATATCAACCAAAATTACTTCAAAATATCCGCAGTATTATTTCGATGCTATTTTTTAATAAATACAAAAATACATAAAATTGAATTGTTATATTTTATGTGCTATAATTATGCACATAAAATGTTAGATATTATTTAATATATTTTTTTTAAAATAAAATTGGTGCCTGGCACCTTAAACACCTAAATAAATTTACTCGGAATATTGTTTTTTGAAATAAAAAAATGTTACTTAGAATAAACGTTTCAAAACGAAACCTCGACTTGAAAAGTATTGTTTTTATTTTTTTTTCATAGATTTGTAATAATTGATCTTGGGTGATATAGTTGTAGTACATAATAGCATCAATCTTTGAGGTGATGTCCATGATGGATTTGTTTCAACGCTTCTTTTTAAATAAAACGTTGGTTCAAGGCCAATGGTTGATGATTTGGCACAATCGCCGGTTTAAACAAATCACACGATTGGTTTCCTTGTTTGTGAGCCTAACGTTTATCCTGCCGTACCTTTCCTTTGCCTTTGATATCCAAAATTTCTCAAGTCCAAAAAGTGCAGTCGTTGTTAATGGCCGAGCCATTGAGATACCCGAAAGCCTGGGGACGGTCGTAAAGAGGTCAGCCGGCCAAGGGCGTGCGGTGGTCTATATCCAGGATTTGCATTGCAATGCGGAAGTTCAGAATAATATCGCGGAAATTTTGGGATATTTGGCAAAAAATAACGGTGTGGGCGTGGTGGGAGTAGAAGGGGCCTGGAGCCAAGTGGATGTGGGTGTATTAAGCCAATGCCCTGTGGCACAAGTGAAGAATGATGTGGGGCAGTATTTTTTAAAGGCCGGCAAAATCACTGGGGCGGAATACTATGCGGCCACGGGCAAGTATCCTGTCCGGCTGGAAGGCATCGAAGACGTCAAACAGTACGAGTCCAACCGCGCGAGCGTGAAAAAATTCTTGTCCGATGAAAGCCAAGGGTACGTATACGATTTGCGGGAGAGTCTGGAGAATTTGAAGCCGCAGGTGTACGGGGAAACCTTGAGCACTCACGACCGGCATCGGACGCGGTTTCGTGAAGGCAAAGAATCCGTGCTGAGGTACGGGTTGTACTTGTCCGGGGCGCTGAAAAAAAACGGGCAGGGCATGGAAGAATACCCGCAGTTGGAAGCCTACGTATCAACGGGGATGGACGTGTTCGAAGCAAAGGTGGATGCGGATGAACTGTACCGTGAAATGGACCGCGCGGACGCGGCACTGAGAGAGGGATGGTACCAAAAGGAAGCGGAACGGAAACTGGATGAGCTGGAAAACCGGTTGGATGTCATCGAGAAGCTGGTGAACATCTCGGCTTCACCGGAAGAGTTGGGTGCCTATAGAAAAAATCCGGAACGCTACCGTGTAAACGAGTTTATAAATTACATCCAAGCGCAGGACACGGCAGGGGAATTTGGCCTAGATGCGGAAATTCAAGGACTGGACGAATTTGTGAAGGAAACGGAGACTTTTTACCGCGTGGCGGATGAGCGCAGCCGGACGTTTGTGACTCAGATTGAAAACCGGATGAAGGCAGCGCAAGCGAACGTGGGCGTGATGATCACGGGCGGGTATCATACGCAGGATGTATTGGCGGAATTGGAACAACGCGGGATCGGATATGTGAGCGTGAAGCCGAGGATCACGCATGTGGATTTGGTGAATCCGTATTTTTCGCTGTTGAAGGAAAAAAGGACGCCGTTGGAAAAGTTGCTGGCGCAGAATCAAACGATCCTGGCGCTGGAGACGAAGTTCCGGCAGCGCGGGGTTGCAGCGGGCGAAGCAGTGACAACATTTGGAAAATTGCTGGACGTGGCGATCAAGTATGACTTGGCGGCAAGGTTGGTGGAACAGGGCACGAAGGGCGTGGCGGAATTGAAGGCTGCGTATGAGGCCGCTTTGAAGGGATACCGTGGTGAAAAGCAGGAGATTGATTGGGAACGGGCGCAGGGGAATGAGCGCACCCGAACATATCTGTTGCCGTTGAAAAACAGCGGGTTGGTGGCGGTGGTAAGACCGCGCAGCGAAAATAATGCGGGAAGCCTGGCGGTCGAGACCTTGCGGATGAATGAAGGCTATGAGGTGGCGGTGCTGACGCGGGGGGCGGCGGAAGCGAATGTCAAGACGCTGCTGGGCGGAGCAAGGTTGGAGCTGAGCGGGCTGGCGGTTCAGGGAGCGCTCCCGGCGGGACTGTACGCGTTTATGCTGACAGTGGGAAGCGCGGCGGTTGTGGCACCAAGCATCATGCAGAAATTTAAAAATGAAATATCGGTCCGAATGATTAATCCTTTGCGCGCTTTGCGTCCGGGGGTGGAAGAACTTTTATTCCGCGTTGCGCCTTTGGTATTGATGTTTGGCCTGGGTGCGGCCTCTTTGCCGCTCCTGCTGGCCATTCCTACGGTGTTTGGACTTGGATTTATTTATTTGCACCGCGGTAAACAGTGGAGCTCCGGACAGTGGCTGGCTGCCTTGGCGGTTACCTTGGCAATTTCCGGAGTGTTTTTCAGTATTGCGCTTTGGGGTATTCCCGCGGCTTCCATGGCCACGGTTCTGTATTTGACGCCGGGCGTGGTGGTGGGCAAGGGCGTGCTGGCCTTCATCACCGCCACGTTGCTGCACAACCTGAATAACTGGGTGGCGGATCGTTTCCCCGGCCTGGCTTGGCCCGTGCTTTCTTTTTCCGACCAGCCCATTGAGAAACGCCAAAAGATACCGCAACGATCCACAGGGCAGAGGGCCCTGCGTAAACTGCTTGGCGATAATAAGGACGTGGTGCTTACGGCCGGGACTATTGACGGTATTGCTCAAATGCGCACCATCTACGGACCTGCAATCACTCAGTTTGTTAAAGAGCAAGCGTTGTTGTTGTTGCAAAAACAGCTGGGTAATCAGTTTAAAGTTTTCTTGGGTGATCCGGACAACTTTTTCATTATGGCCGGCGAATCCTTGGGCGGTAAACAGGGCGAAGAACGTTTGATGAGTATGTTGAAAGCCGCCCAAGAATATGTGGCAGTGTATTTTGCCCGTTATTACTACGTGGAAAACATACAGGCTGATGTGCGCGCCTGGCCCATAGAGCGCCGCCAAATATTGATTGAAGCCGTGCAGCGGCAAGGCGGCATGCTCGATTTCAATGCGCCTGGGGGCCAGACTCTGTTGGTTATGCCCAGCCGGACGCGTTTGGCATATGAAAAAGAAATTTCCAAGGCCGGGATTGAAGAAAAGGATTTAAGAACCACCGCGTTCGCGCCGAACCGCTGGAGCGATTTTAACCATGGGTTTATGTTCCCGATGACATTTTCCCTGGCTGTTGCAAGCAGTAAATATGCCAAGCAACGTTACCTGCAGGCGCATCCCGAGAAAAAAGGTTTGAGTGCCCGGGATTTGGAAACAGAACTGATCGGCTGGGCCGTGAGTAACTTGGAACAAGTGGCTAAACCAGAGGGCAGCACCTTGGTACAGGAGCATCCTGATGTAGAGTGGACCCGCGGCTCGGACCAGGAAGTTAGTTTGCGTGTCATTCAAGACCTGAACCAGTGGCTGGCCGCGGCTCAGGACGCGTTTGCTCAATATCAAGCCCTGCTGGAATCAATTCGGCACCGGCAGCTCATGACCTTGACCGTACAGTTGGAGGCGCAGGATGAAGATGAGGCCAACGCAGCGGCGTTTGAGATCATGCGGCGCTACCGTCTGGAGCCCGGCACTTTTGAGAAATTAGACCTGAAGACCTTGGCTGAGGTCGTTAAGCGCATCCGTGGCCGGGTGGAGCAGCGCCCGGAGAGCGGCCTTCTGCAGCGTTTGTTTGCCGGTGTGATCAAGGAATGGGGCAATCGTTTTGCCGATGAACGCGAGAAAAAGTTTTATGAGTCACAAGGGAGTTTGGTCAGGCATTTGCGCTCCCTGATCCAGCCGGATCGCCGGGAGAAGGAACGTCGTCTTTTAGAGGACCAACTTTTAAGCTTTCAATTAAAAGGAACGGCGGCCGTGGTTCCGGGTGAATTTGTGGGAGCGGAAAGCCTCCGGGCACGTACGAAGACTTTGTACTCCATTTATGAGAATATGCGCGCCAACTGGCATCGCTACTATCCATCCAAACAACCGGACCAGTTTACCCTCGGTGATTTCAATAACGAGACCATCATGCGGATTGTTCAGGATGTAGTGGGCGTGTCGTTGCGCGTCCGGGGGGATGTGGATTTTGGACAGTTGTTGACGCAGTTGGTGGTTTATTTACGCGCATCCGGTTATGTGGTGTTGGAAAATGTATCGAATGTTCCCGAAGGCAAGGAATCGGAGTTTAACGGCGTGTATGGGAAAAATGCCAAGGTTTTGGAAGTACAACCAGGTGTTTATAAAGTAACCTTGGGTTCCCAAGACCAATATATGGATTTAAAGATCCGGTTGGGGGCCAGTGCGAACTTGGAGTTTGGCGGTGAAGTGCAAATTTTCACCTCCGAGTTGGGTATCCTCTATGATGCCTTGACCCGTCCCAAATATGTGGTGAAAAAGCAGAATAAACTGCAGGAATTGGCGTGGCTGATTACCGTCGATGGATCCCAGGGACGCGAAAAATACGATGCGGCCCGTTTACTAGGCGCTCATTTGAATTACCGGATTCTGGATTTGGGCATGATCTTCCGCGCACTGGCCTGGGTGGCCCAATCCGAAGGCATTCAGGTTACGGACGAGACCAAGCTTGCGAAATTTTTAGGTTCCTTGAAATTAAGTTTTAAAGGCGAGCAGATTTTTTACCAAGGCAAAGATATTCGGCCCTATCTGGAGAATATGGATGCGAAGAATTTGCTGAGTTATATTGCCCGGAATGCCAAAGCGCAGATGTATGTTGAGCGCCTTATCCGTTCGAACATGTCGGGCAAGCGGGTCATTCTGGTGGGGCAGGCAGCTAGTCAGTGGTTGCCCAATGCGGATGTGAAGTTTTGGATCAATCCGGTACAGGGGCCCATTGTGGCTGAAGGCAAGATCGGAGCGGCGTTGGCCAGGCCGCCCGAGGGGGCCGTGGTGCTCATGGGACACGAACCCAAGGAATTGGTCAGCAGCATGGTGGATGCACTGGTCGAGGAGATTTTAAACCGCGGGTTGGCAAAAACCGTGCATTCGGTGCCCGTGGTTTTGGGTATTTCGGGGTTGGCCAGCGCCGTGGTCACGCTGGTAACAACGTTCGTGACCTGGTTAACCAACGGCGCAATTCTTTCATTACCCACGTTTGTCCCGGGGATAGTAACTTTTAATATGTTGCTGACGGGCGGGTTGCTGGACTTTTTGTATATTTTCGCCGTGGAGAAATCGGAGCTGATCGACGGATCGCGTTTGAAGACCGTCTGGTCCTGGATGAAAAATTCCGTGCAATTGGCAATCACTCCCCTGGATGCGTCACCCACGAAATTTTTATATGAAAGTTTAGCCAAGGATTCCAAGAGCCCGCTGGTCAATGTATTGCGCAACGCCGTGCAGATGCACGAACGCACCCACGAGGAGCGCCCGGGCCGGTTTTCGGAGTTTTGGGCCACCTGGGCCGAAATGCTCGCTTTGGCAAGCGGACTGTGGGGCTTGGCCGTTACTGCGCTCCGGCAAAACGCCGTGCCTGCCATTATCCCCAGTCTTCGCGAATGGGTGATTGATCAGACCACCGGCCAGTTGCATGGGAGCCGGGCTGCGGTGGCGCTTGTGTTGGAAGGGTTGTTGCTTACGGGATTGGTGTTTGCGGCACTGGCGTTGGTGGGCTCTGGCGGAACTCCATGGATTCAAGTAAACTTACTGTCCAAATTTACGGCAATAGCGGCCCCGGCTGCTTTGATGGCGGCTTTTCATGGCCGGGAATCGGTTATATATATGGGTGGCCGGTATGTAAAAGTTACCTCGAAATGGTATCATTATTTGTCCCTGCTGGCTGTTCACGTGGGCATGTCGGGTGTGATCACCGCCGGCATTCTGGCTGGAATCTCGGGAATTGCTGGTTTGCCTTTGGCCGCCAGCCTTGCCCTCGGTACGGCCTTCGGTTTCCTGGCCGCGCTTGCTATCCACACCCTCTGGAATTTACTGCTGGTCCCGAACAGCAGCGGACGTTTGGCCGCCGCTATGGTGGGCGAAAAGGAAAGCTGGCTTCCTGGGTTTGGCCCCCAGCCACAATCCGGAGCACTAACGGACTCACAAAAAGAATTTTATCTTGACCTCATAAAATCAAAAGATTGGACCAAATACCGCGAGCAATTGGAAGAACGGTTAAATAAATTAAATAACGCCGGCTTGCTTGAAAAAACCTCGGCGGAGCAAGAATTAATCACCTTTTTAGATCAGATGGGTGAACAGTTAAGAAATGTGTTTCCGCTTGATATGATCGAACCATACTATCCCTTTTTACATGCTGTGGTGCGGTTGAGATTCATCCCGGGAACCGGCCCGCAGCTCCATGATTTGCTGCTGAATACCATGCAAAATCATTTTAGCGATTTCCACAACAACACCCTGGCGCTCAAGACCCTGCTCATGTACCAGAAAGTTCCCAGTAGTTGGTTTCAGACTTTGCGGGAATTGCAGGGCCGTCCCTTGGATTTGATTAGTGCGGAAATTTTTCCGACCGGTGGCGGTTTGTCCCATGTGATCAAGACCATTATGGACGGATTTGAAAATTTATTTGCTACGAGAATAGACTGGAATGCGAAGATTCGAGATCCCCGCGATCCTTTTGGTTCCCAGCAAACCGTCTGGACTGTTTCCTATCCCCATCAGGTTAATTCAGCGGGGCATAAAGAACCGATTGATTTAGGATCGCTGGGGTTGAAAGGCGTTTCGCAAGTAAGCGGAAAAGACGGTGCGTACCAATGGGTGGATGAGCCCCGAGTAGTTGATACCTTTAAGATTAAAATGCCCAAATGCTTTAACGGCAGGCCTTTCAAAGAATACCAGGATAACAAACCGGTGGTTGAATATGAAGAATATGAAGTGAAAGTAAAGGAAGGCTATTATAAGCAAAACGGTGTCCGGGTTAGTTTTATAGAACAACCTGAATTTTTGCCGGTTTTATACGCTTATGGCAGCCAACACAATCCTCACGGGGAAATGGAAACGAATTTTTTCTTATACAAAGCATTTACCACTGCGATTGAGCGGCGCAATCAAGAACTTAAGAAAAAATTAGGTTCGTCCTACCAAAAAAATAATATCATCGCCAATGACGGCCAAACCGCTTTAGTCGCCGCGTATCCTGGGTTTGAAACCGGTCTTTCCGTGATGGATTCCCACACGTATGGCAACCGGCAATTTTTTTGGAATTTCGAGGATTTTAAAATTTATTGCGAAGACGCCGGCATTCCGCTGCGTATTGCCGCCCAGGCAAGTTACGCGAATGAAAGAGTCGATATTAGCGGGTTTGGTTTATCCGCGGGCAATGACGGCGAACCCCATGGCGGCCGGTATGTGAGCCAAAATCAAAGAAATTTTATTATGCATTATGCTGACCTTGTTCAAATTACCGGTAATGTTGTCACAAATGAGATGCGTGAAATTATAAGTAAAATTGGCGATCATGAAGCTTTGCCAGTTTCCATTGCGAATGGCGATGATGTGGACCATACTTTGGAGCCTGTGAAAAAAGCTTATGGAACCCTTATTGAGATAAAAAATGAGTTAAACCAGGATAAAGACGGCCGCGAAATCATTCAACAATTAAAAAGCGCAGGTTATGCCTCTGAAAAAACGAGGTTTGTGGAATATCAGGCAGTGAAACAGATGGGTTTTCAGTGGCAAACTTGGGTGAATGAAGCGCAACGGTTGCCCAATGCGGATCAACGAGCTGATTTTATCCAAAATCAGTTGAACGAATTTTTAAATGAACTCCCCGCCGAAGCTAGGGAAAAGCAAATCCAGCGATTGCAAGCTTTGGCCGAAAAAAAGGAAACCAGCTCGGACGAGGTTATGGATTTAGCCGTTTCGTTCTATTATGGTGAAGCGATCGATGTCCGGGTGGCGATAGTTCTCCAAATGCTGGAAAAAGTCAATCATGTTTTTCAAACGTACATTACCAAGTCAGAATTAAATCCCCGGAATCCTGAAACCGTAACTTGGCAAGAACTTATTTTGATTAAAGAATTTGGACGGTTTCAGTTTTCCGAGGCTTTGGACCAAGAAGGCATAAAACGAATTGGAAACGAATTATATGCGCAATTTGAAGGAATGGGATTTCAAATGCCCGCGGACTTGGACGGGTGGAGCAATTCATTACAAATCGTTTTGCAGGAATTAATACCCGACCAGCCATTGCGGGATAAGCTTATCCGGGAAATAAAAGAAAACTTACGGGCGCATATTCCCGGCGATTCCAGTGCTTTTTCCATGACGGCGGCCAATATCGCGGACAGTTTCTGCAATTCTTTGTCTCTTTTAGAAAGAAAAAAATTATTAAAACCCATGGGGTTTTATTTAAATCCCACTCACCCGTATGTTATGTACCCGGGCCGATTAGTGCCGGAAAAATTTGATGCCCGCATCATCGGGGAATTGGAACGCGTTGCGCAGCAAGGATACCAATTCGTCGGATTGGCTCGCGTGCAACCCCATCATAAATCCCTGGAAGGAAAATTTAAGCAAGTTATTAAAAGTGTCCAGGACGCGCCGGACCAGGTTCTGTTTGTTCCTGCTTACGAGCCAGCATTAAAAGAAGCCGGTTTTATCGGCGCAACCGGCGCTATGACGCCCTCTTGGAAAGCCACGGGAACCAGCGAGGTCAGGGAAGCCTCGGGTGCTTTGGGCCCCAATATTAGTTATCAAGTGATAAATACAGCGTATGGCTTTTTAAATGGCAAACCAGTATCGATTTATGAACTTCATGGCGAAGGCAATTTAGGCGATGGCGCTAACGAGGGCATTTATAATCCTGCCACGGGTAAAATTGAACCTGTTGGCTCATCCAGATCATTCGATGTCGTTTTCTCTCCAAATGGTCAAGAAGATCCGGCTATGCTGCTCGATACCGGCATAGCTGCCATGCGTGCTGAAAAAGAGGACCAAAGCCGTAATTACGATGATGCCGCGATATCTTTTGTGAACTTGCCTTGGGTCCGGGCTTGCCGCGACCATCTTGCTGGGACAGTGGTTTATACCGCCTGGAATACCGCAGCCGAGTCGTTGATTTATTACAATGCTAAGATCACCACGTATAAACAGGCTCAAGCCCAGATTCGGAATTTGGTAGGAGAATTTGCGCAAAAATTTAGAACTGATTTTCCCGGCAATCAGGCGGAGCTAGATTATATTTCCGAACTCCTGACGGGAAATGAAAAAATAGCCCCGTATCTGTTCAATATTAGCCCCAGGACGGGATTTAGCGGGTATTCAACCCATCAGGCCAAACGCGGCCTGAGGGATTTTATAAAGCTGTTCAGAGCCATTTCTTTCGGAGGGATTTACGATAATATTCATTTCACCGGCCAAATTAATGCACTCTTTGAGCATGTCAGCAACGGCAGTTTCCGGGTTTATTTATCCACATTAATCGGCGAGGAGCGCTTCCAACCGATTGCCGAGTGGTTGAAGGAATTGGAGGCGGATAATAAAGTTTTTAGTTTGCGGGAAAAGTTCGATTTATTCGCGGGTTTGCTTAATCAATTGGAAACAGTTATTAACGCTGATTATGATAAATCACTCTCTCAGAAATATGAGCCGCAGGAAATTCCGCTCAAATCCGAAATCGATGATTTTATCCGAACGTTGGAAAATAATCCGGACACAACCCGTATGATCATGACTCTTTTAGATGGCGACGCTATCGCAACTCCATACAGACTCAATGGTTACCGCAATGGCGATAAAAAAGGGCTGACGGATTTTAAAAGATTGCTCGTACATTCACTGCGCGTGTTGCATGAAAACAAATCCGGTGGATCAGGCATGGAAATCGCGCAGCATATCAAGGCAGGCTGGTTGTTTGAGTTCCTGCGCACGTTGAATAAAAATGATACAAATAATGAACGCGCGCAAGCCTATCTTCGGATGATCGACTCACTCCAAGAAAGTATTCACGTGAGTGATTTGACTATCCCGGTTGGAGATAAAATTGGTTCGCTTAAAAAATCTTTGGACTATTTCGTTGCACAATTACTGCGAATTCAAAAAATATCCGCGCCTGCTTTAAGGATTACCGAAAACACTTCTGAATCACGCAGGATTACGCTTGGTGTGATTGGTCTGTTTCAAAATTGGGTTTTGGATAAAACCACCGGCCAAATCCATTGGGGCCGGGCAATGATTGCCCTGGTGTTGGAAACCACTGCCTTGGCTTTAGGAGTCGTGGGGGTATTCCAGCTTTCACCGGATTTTCTGGCCAACCCCACATTGACCGGTCTGCTTTCGCTGGGCATTCCCTCCCTAGCCATGACTTTGCTCCATGGCAGGACTGTTCTGGTTTATAACAAGGAAACGGAAAATTATCAGTCGGTTCCTATAACCGCAGCCCATATTGGGCAATTGGTTATTCTAACCGGGCTGATGGCTGCCGCGGTTTTTGCCGGAGCTGCGCTGGGCCTTCTCGGAATGCTTGGCTTGGCTGCGGTCTGGGGAATCACGGCAGGGGCGGTGCTCGGATTTGCGGTTGCTCTGGTAATCCACACTTTATGGAATACAGTCCTGGTGCGCTGGATTCCCGGACTGGCATCTGGAATAATTATCAGGCCGAAATCAAGTTCCGTCCAACCATTAATTGGGCGTATCACAGATGATACGAAAACCATGCCGAATGTATGGCGGGATACAGGCAGGCTTTTATTCCTGGGTTCAAATGCCGTGCGTACGTTTGTAAAAAGTTGGAACGGCATTCCGCAGATCTGGGCAGGGCACCCATGGTTTCAGGAGGAGTGGGGCCGCGACACGTTTATTTCGCTGCCGGGCACATTGCTGGTGGAAGGCCGGTTTGATGATGCCGAAACTTTGCTGCGCAATTTTGCCCGCCGCGTTAAAAATGGCGTGATTCCAAACCGTATTTGGAGCCCCGCTGAATCGGATAAAAATGAATATAACACTTCCGACGGATCGCTTTTATTTTTTCAAGCGGTTAAAAAAACCTATGAATATACCAATGATAAAAAATTCTTGTCGGACATGATGCCGGTCATGCGGGAGATTATACGAAATTACAGCGAAGGAACTGGATATTATCGCAACGATCGGTTTAACCCGATAAAAATGGATCCGGCGGATGCGTTGATTGCAGTACCGGCGCAGTCGACCTGGATGGATGCGGCAATTCACGGCAAGGACCCGGTCACGCCACGGAATGGCAAACCCGTGGAGATTAACGCGCTTTGGTACGCGGCGCTTAAGTTTATGGAATTTGCAGAAGAGAAGAGCGGAACTAGTAAGGAGTCCGAAAACTACGCCCGTCTTGCGGGGCGCGTTAAACAATCGTTCAACGATAAGTTTTGGTTTAAAAACGAAGAAAATACTCGGGCGTGGCAAGGAACCGCCGATAAATTTATAGCTGAAAATAACCTCCCTGAAGATAAAGCGCAGGAACTGCGCGCCTCTGTGGGTGGCGTCCTGCGAGACGTGGTCGAAGGCGATCCGCATGGCGATGCAATCCGTCCGAATATGCTGTTTGCGGTCGCGGCGGCGGGGGATCTCTTGAGTTGGGACCGGCAAGCTGCGGTGTTGGTAGCGGCAGAAGCAGATTTACTGACACACTTCGGATTCCGGACACTGTCACCACGGGATTCGCAATATCATTCGATTTATGAGACCAATCGGGAACCGCAAGATAAGGATCATGCATATCACCAGGGAACCGTATGGCCATGGCTTTCAGGAATCGGAACGGATGCGCTCATCAATGTTCTGCGCGGTGCCAATGTTCCTGAAAATCAGGTACGTACAGCAGCTCGCCAGCGGTTGACGGGGTTGGCTGATTTTCTGAGCGGATGGTATGAAAATACCACTCATCCTGACACTTGGCCTACATATTCCGGTTGGCCGCGGGGCGCCGAACCATTCAGGCTCACTCTTCCGGAAGTGTTTGACGGTGGTAACCCGGCCCATGCTCCGATGCGCCAGACTCCCGGCGGTACTTATTCACAAACTTGGAGCGTAGCTGAATTTAACCGCGTGGTGGCCGAGTATCTTATGCCCTCGGACGGCAGCGATGGTTTCGATTCCGCCCAAGCTTGCTTAGACAGGGCGCGACTGCAATATGAAAAAAGCAATTGGTGGAGAAGCAACACAAATCAATTTTTTGCTGAAACAATCCCAGTATACTCCTTGCGCTCGGAAGACGGATCGAAAGATTCTGGTATTGGGGTTTTTTCCAGATTGGCTGATTATTACAAAAAATATTTAAAGCCTTTGGGTATCGGTATTATGCTGCTTTTGCCGCATATGGCCGTTGCTGACCAAAGTCCCTACGCGGCCATTGATCCGCGGTCAGTAAGTGAACTTGACATTGACTGGTCGAAGGTAACCGAGGTTCAGGCCGATCTCAATCTAATGGCACTTATTCATGCACCGCCTGAAAAACAAACCAAGGTAGATTATGATAATCTTCGCAAGCGGGTTCTGGGAATTTCGCGCGGAGCTTGGCAGGCATTTAAAGCGGGAGATTTAGCGAAATCAAATAAACGCGCCCTGGAATTCGAAGCATTTGAAACGGAAAGAGCAAGCTGGCTGCCACGGTATTGCCGGATAGCCGCTTTAATTGATACCATTAAAAAGCCGATTGATACCTGGACTCAAGACGATATCGCAGCCGCTGAAAAAGAACCGGCTTTCAATGACGAGATGCGGCGCCATGCACACGCCCAGTGGTTGGGATATAATCAGCTGAAAGCGGCCATCGACGAGGTACACAAAGCCGGAGGCAAGGTTTTATTTGATCTGCCGTTCTTCAGGGCAAAGTTAAATCCATTGCTCTGGGGTGATAAAGAAAAACGTTATTTAGGCGCTCCGCATCTTCATCCTGGAGTTGTGAAAGATGGTCTTAACGAACGCTGGGGGGATCTTGCGTTATGGAATTGGACAGCATTAAAAGCGGACGATTATGCTTACATTTTGGATCCGGCGAAATATTGGCTGGATGCCGGATTCGACGGTGCCCGAGGCGACGCGCTGCATTTTGCATATAAGTTTTATGGTCAGTTCGGACATGGCGATGAACCTGAGGATGACTTTATTGAAAAACTTTCCCGTGTATTTTCACAAAATAACGCTTTTTTAATGGGTGAAGCATTCGAAAACCGCGCACCTTCAATCGCGCGCCATGGCATTACGGCTACTGATTTTGACTGGCAGCGCATGAGTACCCATGACGATCCGCGCAAATATCCCACGCGAAATGATTTAATCAAAGCGCTCGCTTATTATGCAAATCCGGCAAATTTCCCCGGGGATACGGCGCGTTTTATCGGGTTTACTTTTGGCGATCGCTGGGGTGACCCGCAGACGGTAAAAGAATTGCGCAACGGCCAGTCATATTGGGAAATGCGCATGCCGCTGTCCGAGGATCACGATTATACGGCCAGGCATCGGTTTAATGCAGATGATGTTTTCAAGGCATTTAAAGAACTCGGCTTTGTAGGCGAAGTATTGGATAACAGTCGACGCGATTATTTTTATACCGCCGGTTCATTCCGCGGCCAAGTTCAGCGTATCTTGGTTGCGTCTTTTGAAGACCATAAAGAAAAAGAAATGTGGATTGATTTGCCGGCCGAGATTGCGGGAACGCTTGCCAAACTTGAACAAGAAGGTCATTCACCGGAAAATTTACGCGGTGCGGTCGTTGTCAAGGATAGTCTAGGACACGAAATTGCAGGATGTGGCTATTATAAAACTGTGGTTCCCGTGGAACAAAATGGCCACAAATTCGAAAGGGTTTTTCGCCGCCTTCAGCTCCCAACTGTCTTACCGGGCCAAGCCGAGGTTTTTACATTGTCGGTGAAAACACCAGCTGGGGAGCTTGTGACAGCTGTCCAGGAAATCCATGCCGTGAAAATTATTCTCGGGCACATGCGCGGCGCGCATCCCCAACCTGGGGTTATTATTCAAGCGCTCCTGGATTTGGCTGAAGTGGATTTGCAGACTACAGAGGCCCGTAAATTTTTAATCAGCGAATTGGCCGGCTTGGCCGAGCCTGTAAACGGGTACATGCTGGCATTTTTGCCAGCAGCCGAGCAGGCGGCTATGCATTATGCCGTGGACATGGTAACGGCCCAGTTTGCGGAAATGGATCAAAATGGCAAGTTAACCCAATATGCGAATACGACGGCCGGGAAATTTGATGCTTTGTTGCAGCGCGTGTTGGCAGAGAAAAAAATGCCGGTTGCTGCTGCGGATGCACCGGAAGTGGCCCGGTTCCATCAAGTTCTGGGATCGCTCAAATCCGATTTGGAGGATTTGGCCGATGACATTCGGTATCCCAATTTAAGCGCCCCTGCAGCCTGGTTGATCGCCCAGCGGTTGCAGCAATCCGGGTTTGAGGCCATTGCATGGAAATTTGATCAAGTGTTTGTCATTGAAACCAAAGTGGCGGGGGTTAAGTTTTACCTGGAAGGGACAGGAGGAAAGGTATTGCGGTTGGATGACCGGATCTACGGCCCCGTGGTGGTGCCGGTTTCAGATCTCGAAACCAGAGCAAATTCCATTCCAGGGTATTTGCATAATTATCAAATGCGCGCCAATGGCAATATGGCGCCTGCTGGACCGTTTGATTTGCAAACGGCCGGTTATTTAACTCAACTCAAGGAAACCATACGCCAGGTGCGCAGCAAGCAACTGCAGACCAGTTCTGTGTTTAAGGCGGAACGTCAATTTGCCCGGGCATTTTCAGTGAATGCCCGGTCATTTTCCTTCCGGCGGATTATGCAAGAGTATGGAGCTTTGACGCCTGAGCGGCGTAAAGCCGTATTACAAGGCGCGGAAGATATTTTAAATCGGTATCGTGTTTTCATGACGGATTTGGAACTCGCAGAGCAGGTGCGGGAACGCTGGTCCCCCGAGTTGGAACGAAAAGTGTCCGCCGTCGGTGAGGAGTTGAATCAATGGATTCAAGAGGTTTTGGCTGCGGATTTCAAAGGAGCCAGTGAGGCCAAGCGTAAGGAATTTACGATTTGGTTGTTGCTGACTTTGTTGTACCGATTTGATCCGGATTATTCCTTTGCGCATTCCTGGTGGGTTGGTCAGATCACGGCGGAAATGGCGGCGGTATTCGGGAAAGCCAATGCCACAGAAGGCTTCACCCGGGAACAGGTGGAAAGTTTTCTTTACGCCGGCTTGCTGCATGACACAGGAAAAATCCTGCTTCCCTTGAGTCTGTTGCATAAAACTCAGGAACTTACGGAACCGGAGCGGGCGTTGCTGCAAACGCATCCGAGGTTGGGTACGAAACTACTGACTGCTTTGGGATTTCCGGCTGAGATTGTGGATGGAACCCGGCATCATGAATGGCTGGATGGAAAAGGATATCCCGATCAGCTGGTTGGCAACCAGGTTTCGGACATCAGCCGCGCCGTGACCATTGCCGATGCGTATGAAGCGGTTTTAAGCAACCGTCACTATGTTACTTATTATAAGGATATTTTAAGTATTCTCAAGGAATTGGGCGAGCTTTCGCGGACAAAGACGCCACGGTATGACATTCGATGGCATGCGGCTTTAAATATGATCGGACAGCGTCAGATTGAGGAGAATCATTTTGCGGTTTTCGGATCCGAGGTCCAGGAAATGGAAAAGGAAAAAACGCCGGCCATGTCCGTGGCCAATGTGGTTTTATCCGGCGTGGTGTTTACGTCGTTGGCTGTCTTGTCGGGAGTATGGTTCGTGCCCGTGATTAGTGCGTTGCTTTTTGGAATTCAAGAAGCCATGCTGTTATCCCTGTGGCGGCGTTTTAATGCCGCTCAGCCAGTCGGCCGGAAGCAAAATTTCTGGTCCTGGTTTATTGCTTCGCGCGGCGGAGTCATGGCCACGCCCGGCACCCGCGGCGTGCGCCCGGAATATGCGGAGTACGCCGGTGCATTTACCAGCACATGGCTTCGCTGGCACGAGCGGTTTGAACGCCTGCTGCCGTTTAAACATATTCCGAAAATCGGGAATACCTTGAATCATTTGCTGGTCTCATTGACGGATGGGTTCAGCGCCTTGGTTGCAACCCTGACCTGGGGCCGCGATGTATTCGCCGAGGCGCGCCTGCAAGCAACCCCAGCAGGTACGGCCGAAGTCTTAATTCAGGAACAAAAAGAGCCTTCGGAAACGCAGGCAGCCGCAAGCGGGGAAGTCAACCGGCCCTATTTTGGAGAACGCAGTTGGGTGTCGCGTTTGACGAGTTACTTGTTGCGCAGCGTGTTGTTTAACGCCGATCCCAGCCAAGCCGGGCAGCCGGGATTGCGAATGCCCGTGGACGGCATGATCCAATTTTTCCAAGGAGCTTTGTATATGGTGAAAGGCGCCTTGCTTTTCTACTTGGCCGGGCAGACTGAAAAAGGCATCCGGGTGGCGGAAGGCAACAAGGCTTGGGCCAAGCTGCTGACCGAGAGTCAATACGAGGCCGCGGCCATGAAAATTATGGCCCAATACGGCGCCGGTGATTACAACCTGCCCGTAGGCCTTCAGGCCCTGAATCGCCTTCCGGGCGGATGGCTCAGACAATGGACTGCGCCCTTTGGGCGGGTGGTATATAATGATCAAGGCACGCCGACCATTTATCTTCCGGCGGGTATGATGCAGAACCGGGGAGCATTTTCCGGATATTTAATGCGGCTTGCCTTGGAATATCATATGCGTCAAATCAACGCTGAGAGCCGCCGGGCAGCCACGTCTTTGCAGGATACGCTTCCTTTGGGTTGGATGACGCATGCCCTTCATCGCATTTGGATGGGCGTAGCGCCCCTTAATTATCTCAGGGTACAATTAGGCAAGGATGAATCCCGCTTGGCGCAGGACTTGCGTCAAGGCAAACTTAATCAGGCGTATTTGAAGTGGAGTGCCCGGCCTTCGGATGCCAATGCCAAGGTCTTCCTGGGAGCCATGGTTTCGGCTATTCAATCCCAGGAACAACCTGCCGAACGGATACAGTCTACTCGGACATTGCTGGATTTGGTAGCCAAGGTTCCGGCTTGGCAGGGATTTGTGGCCGGGGTTAGACAAGTACAGGTTAATGGTACCTTGGAGCGCGTAAAGTTGCTTTTACCGCGGCTATTGCTAATGCCGCAGACCAATGCCTTGCAAGGCGCGTTGTCAGAATTGATGGCACCCATGCCCATATGGATTGACCGCAGGAAATTGCCCGGCATGCAGCGTCCGTCTTTAAAAATGGATCAGGCAGCGTAGGCGCTACCCGTTTTTTAGTAGGGAACGGTTTCAAACCGTTCCCTACTGGGGCAGGATATTGATCCCGTGCTTGCCGCAGGGTATTTCATACCAAAAGAGGCCTGCCTTTTTTTACCTTGTCTTTTAAGGCTTTTTTACCCTTGACACTCAAGGGCTCCCGGGATAGTATAAAAAATCTTAGATTGTGCCAGGGTGGGGGGTTACTATCCATCGATGACCATGGATAAGAAAACGCTTATAAAAACAGCTTATTTACATTTTCGCGACGGGCAGTTGGATCAGGCACGCGAGCAATATTTTAAATTGCTTGAATTGGATTCAACGGACGTGCTGGCGCTGAATATGCTTGGGGATATCTATGCCCATCAGGGGCATGTTACCGAAGCTTTGCAGTATTACAAGCAAGCGGTTCAATTGCTGATCCTGCAAAATATTAAAGATAAAGCGGAAATGATCAAGCGTAAGATGAGCAAGTTGGATCCCAACAGCGTGGAAGAAGAATTTTCCGAATCCGAACCTAAAGCGGCCGCAGTTGCGTCCGAGCCTGCGGGAATCAAAGATGCGATCGAGACTTTAAAGACGCGCATAGCCGCGGACCCAAAGAATCTCGAATTATATCAGAAATTAGCGGAGACTTTGGCCAAGGCCGGGCGCAACCATGAAGCGGCTGAGCAGTTTTTGGTCATCGCAAACGCGTTGTACAACAACCGATTATTCAAAAAAGCTGAGCCGATTTTTCAGCAGATTGTACAGCTGGATCCGGCCAATTTGCAGGCCCATATTGCTTTGGGCGAAATTTTTAGCAAGGATGGTTCGGATTCCGAAGCTAAAAAGGAATTCTTGTATGTGGCCGAGCATTTAATCCGGCAAGGCAACTTGGAGCGCGGCCAATTATTCGCCCAAAAGGCCATTCAATTAAAAAGCATTGAAGCGCATTATTACCTGGGGATGGTGTATTACCAAAAAAATCAGACCAATGAAGCGCGCACGGAATTTGAAACCCTATTGAAGTTTAAACTCAATCACCAAGGCGCTTTAACCCATTTAGCGCAAATTTTAACCCAGTCGGAACAATGGGATGAAGCTTGGGCGGTTTATGAGCGTCTGGTTAAAGCGGATGCTAAGAACGGCGATGCTTGGGAAAACATGGCGCAGCTTGCACTTAAACAAGGGAAAAATGACACGGCTTTGGAGAAATTCACGCAGGCCATGGAAATTTTTGCCGCCGACGAACAATGGGAGCGCGCCGCATTGTGCGCAAGCCAAGCGGTTAAAATCGCACCGCGCAATCCCGAATTGTATTTGAAATTGGCCGATGCCTCGTACAATGCCGGGTTGGAGCAGCAAGCCGCAGAAGCGTGCATGGCTTTGGCGGAGATGTACGACACTTTGGGCAGAGCCGATGAAGCCAATCAGATGCGCGCCAAATCCCGGGAATTGCTGGGTGAAGGAAGTCCGGCAGCGCCGGCTTCAACCCCTGTGCAGGCTCCGTCTCCGGCCAGGGAAGAAACTGCGTCTACACCGGCGGCCGTCAAGAGTATTTCGCCTGCCGATGAAATCAAGGTTATGCTGAATATTGCTTCAACGTATATCCGGCAGGGATCGTTTGATGAGGCCATTGAAATTTACCAGCAAATTGCCAAGAAGGCTCCCGACAACGAGGAAGTAAAGACCGCGTTGACCCGTGCGTATGCCATGTTTGCAGGGGTAAATCCGGAAACGGCGGTAGCTAAAAAATCGAGCCCGGCCGCGAAACCCGCGGGAAAAGTCAACGAGGATGAACAACGGTTACAGCGCGAAGCCCGCGAACGGGCGCAGAAGGAAGCCCAACTGCGTGCTCAGCGCAGTATGGTCACACCGCCGGAATCGGCTCAGGCCACGGCGCCAAAGCCGGTGGCTGCGGTAAATGATTTTATGCAAAACATGGGACCCAAGGAAGACGAGATTGCCGGGGATCATCAGGATGAATTTATGACCGTCACCGTGGCGGAGATTTATACCAAGCAGGGTTTGTTGAATGAAGCCTTGAAAATTTATCAAAAGATTTTGGAAATCGAACCCGGCAACATGGAAGCCCAGATGAAGAAGCAGGAATTGGAATCCACCATGGCCGAACAGGAACGGTTGCGCAAGCAGTCCGAGGAAGCAGCCCGGAAAAAAATCGAGGAAGAAAAAGCCGCTGAAGCAGCACGTTTGGCGGCCGAAGCCAAAGCCGTGGAAGATGCGCGCTTGGCCGAGGAAGCCAGGATTGCCGAAGCAGCGCGTTTGGCAGCCGAAGCCAAAGCCGCAGAAGCGGCACGCTTGGCGGCCGAAGCCAAAGCGGCGGAACAGGCGGCTGATAAATCCCGTGATGATAAAGTTCCAGATGCGGATTTAAAATCCGAGGAACCAAAGTCAAAAGACGACAATCAAGAACCGCCGTCCGGGCGTGGACGCCGGGGCCGGGTTTCGTACGTTTAAACGAGGGAGTGTGCCGGAGTGAGTTACGAATCTTTTTTTGGGTTTTCCCAACAGCCTTTTTCCAATGCGCCGGAATCCCGATTCTTTTTTGAAAGCCGCCAGCATTCGGAGGCTTTGGTCCGGCTCATGCATTGCATCAGCACCATGAAGGGTTTGGCGGTCATGGTGGGGGACATCGGATGCGGCAAAACACTGCTGGCCAGAAAGCTGCTGGAAAATTTAGAGGCGGATAAAACCTATGAAGCCGGTTTGATGGTGATTGTGCATTCCGAGGTGACGGCTGAGTGGCTTTTGAGGAAAATCGCCATGCAGTTGGGTGCTAAAGATCCGGGCGAAAAAAAATCCACGATTTTGCCGGCGCTTTACGAGCGGCTCATGGAAATTTACGAGCAAGGGAAAAAAGCGGCGGTCATTATTGACGAAGCCAACATGCTCGTGACCCGTGAAATTTTCGAAGAATTCCGCGGACTCTTGAATTTGGAAGCCCCGGGGCAAAAATTGTTATCCATTACCTTGATCGGTTTATCGGACTTGGAGCAAAACATTGCTTTGGATCCGCCGTTGCAGCAGCGCATTGCCCTGAAGTTTACCTTGCAGAGCCTGCAGGAAGCGTCGGTCTCGGAATATATCAAGCATCGCTTGCACATTGTAGGGTGTGACCGGGAGCTGTTTTCGCCCAGCGCTTACAAGAAAATTTATCAGTTTTCCAAGGGGATTCCGCGTTTGATCAACACCATTTGCGATAATTCGCTCTTGGAAAGCTTTTTAATTAAAAAAGATGCTGTGGATGAGGATATGGTAGATGGGGTTGGCGGCGATTTAGGGCTTAAAAAGTAGGCAACGGTTTTAAACCGTTCCTTGAGAAAGTTTGTATCTTGTCGTGAAAATATTGCGCTTGACATCAAGGGTCGGACTAGATAGAATAGCGCCGTTTTTGCGGGAATAGCTCAGTGGTAGAGCGCTACCTTGCCAAGGTAGATGTCGTGGGTTCAAGTCCCATTTCCCGCTCCAGACTTTTCGAATTGCCGGCTCAACCCAGGGTCGGCAATTTTCATAATACCACCTTCATCCCTGCCGCAGCCAAGTTGGCCGGTTAAAACCAGGGGGGTTAAGGCGGCATCGCCAAACGGTAAGGCTAGGGTCTGCAAAACCCTCATCCTCGGTTCGACTCCGAGTGCCGCCTCCAATGTTTGCCCGCAGGGAGGGTTTGCCCTGCGGGCTTTTTTTTGGTGTTTTTTTTACAGTAGTGTTTCAGTGTGAAAACCACTTGCCATCCAAGAGGGTCCTGCATACAATACAGTGTCGGCATTCGGTAAGTTGCCAAGGAGGCAGTATGGGGACGGTTCGGTCCAAACGAATCTTAATCGTCGACGATGAACCCGAGCATTGCCTTTATATTTCACAAGCACTAACCGCTGCCGGGTATCAGCCTTCCGTGACCAACGACGGCCCTAAAGCCATTACCTTAAGCCGCGAACAAAAATTTGATCTTTATCTGCTGGACATCCGCATGCAGCCCATGGACGGGTTGGCGGTTTTGCAGGAGATCCGCAATCAACAACCGGAAGCCAAGGCCATCATTTTGTCGGCTTTCGGAGATGTGGACACGGCCGTCAAATGCATGAAACTGGGGGCGTACGATTTTTTGTCCAAACCCATTAATATGGACGAATTGCTGATCACCGTCGGCAATGCCTTGAAATCCCTCGAATTGCAGCAGGAAATTAAAACTCTGCGCGACCAAATTGAAATCCAGCAAAGCCCCGATCAACTGCTGGGTGAATCGGCTTCCATGCAGGAATTGCTGCACACCATTGAACAAATCGCCCAACATAATTTAACCGTGTTGATCCGAGGGGAATCGGGAACCGGCAAGGAGCTTACGGCCCGCGCCCTGCATGCGCTGAGCCAGCGCGCTGAAGAGCCGTTTGTTTCCGTCGATTGCGCCACATTGCCTGAGACCCTGGTGGAGAGTGAATTGTTCGGATACGAACGCGGGGCCTTCACGGGTGCGGTGGCGCAAAAACCGGGGCGTTTTGAACAAGCGGGAAAAGGAACTTTGTTTTTGGATGAAATCGGGAATTTGCCGACCACGGTCCAAGTTAAATTGTTGCGTGTATTGCAGGAACGTTGCCTGCGGCGGCTGGGCGGGAAAGTGGAAATCCCGTTTCACGCCACTTTGGTGAGCGCCACCAATGTAGATCTGGAAAAAAGCATTAAAGAAGGAAAATTCCGCGAAGATCTTTACTACCGGTTAAATGAATTTATGCTGCGCATTCCGCCCTTGCGCGAACGCCGCGGCGATATTCCCTTATTGGTGAAACATTTTTTGGATTTGTTCAACCGTCAGTTTCATAAAAAAGTTTTAGGCGTATCACCGGAAGTTATTTCACTATTCACCAGTTATGCCTGGCCCGGAAATGTAAGGGAGTTAAAAAATATCATGAAGCGCGGCGTGGTTTTGGCCGATGAGTGGATTGAGAAAACTCATTTATCCGAAGGCCCCCTGGCCCAGGCGGCGCCGGCGGAAACCGCCGGACTGGAAAGTATTCCGCTGGAGGCTATCGAAGGGTTCGCTTTAAAAGACATTGTGAAGCAGGAAACGGTGCGGGTGGAACGTCAAATTATTCTTCAGACTTTGGAGGCGACCCGTTGGAACCGTTCCTTAACCGCGAAGCGCCTCGAGATTGATTACAAGACGCTTTATAATAAAATGAAGGAATATCAAATAGGCTAAATCGGCATTTTTTTTCATAAGGGGGAAACATGGTCAAGCAACTCGGGATAATGGCGTTGGTTGTTTTGGCAATGGGGATTTTGGCTTGCGCACCAACACGGCAAATTGTAAAAATTGAACCGGGGATGGCAACGCCGCCCCCCCAACTTACGCCGTCTGTGAGTATGGCGATTACCGCGACACCGACAGTTGCGCCGGCCGTGTTGCCTACGGCAGCTCCCCTGCCCGCAGTCCCGGCCAAACGCATTCCGGGCGGGGCAACCCGTGCGCGTGTTCACCCCAAACCGGCCCCGGCGAATGTCCCGCAGTCCAGGACCGGAGAAGAAACCAATGCGTCCGTTTCGGCCATGATGGCGGCCAATGCCGGTCCCGTGCCTGAAAATCCGATTTCGCCGGAAGCGGCGGTTGTAAGTTGGACGCCGACGCCGATTTCAGAAAACCCGCTTGCGGAAAATTCGGGTGAGGCGAAGCGTCAAGCCGGGCAAAATACGCCGGGATTGAGCATCACGCGCTTATTCATGGGCGTTGGTTTATTTATTCTGTTTGGCGGTATTGTTTATTTTATCCGTCAGGTGCAGGAAAAGCGGCGTGTGACCAAGGCAACTTCGTCCGGCCATTCCGAAACCGCGGAAAATTCCCGGTCCGTATCGGCCAAAGGCGGGGATGGTTTATCCCTAAACCGGACCATGGACCGAGCCGATGAGGCCACAGCCCCCGTACCGGAACACCACGCGGCTAAAGTCAATGATTCCGGCCGGGTTCCGGAGGCGGCGAAAATACCGCGGCGCAGAAAAACCTCCGGTTTGTCCAAAGGCACTGAAACCGGAACACCGCGAAAAACAAAAAAAGCCGCCTTGCGTGCGGTGCGGCCGGCAGTAAAAACCATACGGTTGTCAAAAAACACCACCCGCCGTTTTTAATTGTTCCCGGGCCGGATGTTATTTTCCCGGCGCCTGCGTGCGGCTTCAGCCATAATTTGGCGCTCGTGTGCGGTTAATGAGCCGATCCCTTGCTTGGAAATTTTTTCCAAAATTTCGTCGACATACAATTCCGGGTTTTCACGCGGCGTGATGGTCTTGACTTTTTTACGTAATTGCCGGATTTTGAATTCCTTCCACGGATTTAAACTTGGAGTCAGTTCGGGGCGCGTGACCAGAAAAAAGAGAAAGCCTACCAGCAAACCGCTTAAATGCGCCAAGTGCGATACTTGTCCGAATACATTGCCCACGCCGGCAACGAATTCCATGGCTGCGAAAAACCAGACCATGGTCTTGGCTTTCATTTGCACCGGAAAAATAAAGAAAATTAATAAAGTCAAAGAGCGCTCGGCAAAGAGCAGGCCATAAGCCATGAGGATTCCAAAAATGGCGCCGGAGGCCCCTACGGTAAGGCTGTGTTCGTGAAACCATTGGCCCAATCCCGCCACGCACCATCCGGCTCCGACCCCGGTGAGTAAATAATAAAACACAAATTTGGGAGTGCCCAAAACACTCTCGACCTCGCAGCCAAACATCCAGAGGGTAAACATATTGAAAAAAAGATGCCAAAAACCCGCATGCAGAAACAAATAAGTCAAAGGTTGCCAATAGCGCCCCTCGGTGAATAATTCGGGCAATTGCAAACTGCAAAGCACGGACCAGCCCGTGTTGGCGAAGATCCACTGTGCCAGAAACACGGCGACATTGGACAGTATCAGCCATTTTATTGCCGGTGTCCAAGGGCGGCCAAACGTAGTTTGAGTATAGGCGGGGTTGGGCCGGGACTGATTATAATATGAAGGCATTGCACGCACTCCTTGAGTTGTTTTCTGTGAATTTCACTGGGGTTATGTAATAGGCGCACATCATACTCCACTTATGTGCCTGGTTCAAGCCCTTATGCGCAAGGTGGCGGGTAACCAAGCACCCGGACCCTGAGCTTGCCGAAGGGTCGCACATGGCCGTGCGCCGTTCGTTTCGACAGGCTCAACGAACGGGTTTAAGTAAAATAATAAAATGACGATAGTAAGTTTGGGGGGAATAAACAGGCGGTGATTTATCGTGGTGGCTAATCATTATGTGGCTTTTTTAGCAAAATCCGGAGATCCAAAAAGTGAAGATCAACAGCTTTATTTGGATATGCTGTTTTTTTTGGATGACCGGCATGTTCCGGTGCAAGTGTGTTATGACGACCGCTTGCCGGCCTGGACGCAACACCATCCACTGTTGGCCAACGCGGTTTACTTTATGAAATTGTTATTGGCGCCGCCCTCGGTGGTGCTGGTTGATTTTGGATTGTGCGCCAAGGCCGGCTTGGCGGTTTTTTTAGCCGGTTGGTTTCGCAAGCACCGCATCATTGTGTCCCTGTATGAAATTTATCAACCTGCCGAATCAGGGTGGAAGCGCTGGGGGCGGAGGTGCATATCCTGGGCATGCCTGCAAGCTGCGCACCGGATTTTGGTATATTCGGAAACCATTGAAGCCTGGGCAACGAAGCTGGCGCCGGTTCACGGGAAAATCCGCTATTTTTCTTATCCTTTTAATAATTTGGGAATGGAAGGGTCCATGGATCAATCATGGTGGCCTTTAGCGGGCTTCAAACCCCGCTGGCATAAAAAAAGGTGTTTGGAAGAGACGCTTAATTTGCATGTTTCGGTCAATTAAATTTTCTTCATGCCTCCTTTTTAAAAAAGAGTTGCCAACCTCAGAGGCATTTGATATGCTTTCTTACGTTAGGCCGTTGAAATTTTAACGGTGTATTTTCCTTATCCAGAGTGGCTGAGGGACAGACCCTTTGACGCCACGGCAACCGGTTTTTACCCCAAGTAAAAATCACTGGTGCCAATTTCTGCAGCATAGGCTGGAAGATAAGGAGAGGTTGAGTATGCAAGTTCATCAAGCCTCTTCGCTGGCCGAAGAGGCTTTTTTTATACCCTTCGTTTGGTGCCGCAGGCGGGAATTTGAACGCAAAGGGAGTGGAGCGTTATGGCGGACGAGAAAAAGGCAGGCAACGAGACACCGGGTTCCGTAGGCATTGTCTCTACGCAAACCATCACGGTGGCCCATCCGCCGGATGTGCTTCAATTGGAGTGCGGACGCAGTTTAGGCCCCATTACCGTGGCGTATGAGACTTACGGTGCGCTCTCGGCCAAACGCGACAACACAATTTTAATCCAGCATGCCTGGACCGGTGACGCCCATGTGGCGGGGCGGCATCATCCGGATGATGCCAAACCGGGCTGGTGGGACATTATGGTGGGTCCGGGGAAGGCGTTTGATACCAACCGGTATTATGTCATTTGCATGAACGTGATCGGCGGATGCAAGGGCACGACCGGACCCTCGTCCATTAATCCCGCCACAGGCAAACCGTACGGCTTGACGTTCCCGATGGTGACCATCGCGGATATGGTGAAAGTTCAGAAATTGGTTCTGGAAAAAATGGGCATTACGCAACTGTTTTCCATGGCAGGCGGTTCCATGGGGGGTATGCAGGTTTTGGAATGGATTTTGCGATATCCGGAAAGCGTGCGTTCGGCCATGATCATTGCCTCCACTTCCCGTTTGTCGCCCCAGTCCATCGGTTTCAATGAAGTTGGACGCCATGCCATTATTTCCGATCCGAATTGGCAAAACGGGGATTATTATCAATCGGACAAGCGCCCCGAGACAGGTCTGGCCATTGCCAGGATGATAGGCCATATCACGTTCCTGTCGGAAGAGTCCATGAACCAGAAATTTGGCCGCCGTTTGCAAAATCAGGCCGAGTACAGTTATTTGTTCACGCGGGAATTTGAAGTGGAGAGCTATCTGCACGCGCAAGGGTCGCGGTTTGTAAAGCGTTTCGACGCGAATACATATTTATACATTACCAAGGCCATGGATTATTTTAATGCGGCCGCCGATTGGGGAGAAGGTTCACTGGAAAAAGCGTGCCGGCGGATTTTGGCCAAAACGTTGGTGGTTTCATTTACCTCGGACTGGTTGTTTCCGTCGAACCAATCACGGGAATTGGTCAAAGCCCTGCGTCAAAACAACAAGGATGTCTCGTATATAGAAATTAAATCCTCCTACGGGCACGATGCGTTTTTGTTGGAAACGCAGACCTTGACGCGGGTGATGGACAGTTTTTTGGATAACTTATATGAATCGGTGATGGATCATGCTGAATAACCGGCTGCATGAAAATATTTTGGTCTCTGATTACGACCGCATCGCTCCGCTGATCTCTGAGGGGAGCCGTGTATTGGATTTGGGCTGCGGGCACGGCGAATTGCTTGAACGGCTTACTCGGGAAAGGCATATCCACGGCATGGGCGTGGAAATTGACGAAGACGCGGTCATCGAATGCATCCATAAGGGACTCTCGGTTTTTCAAGGCGATTTGGACGAAGGCTTGAGCGATTACGGAGATGCGTCGTATGATTATGTGATCTTAAATCATACCCTGCAAGTGATCCGCCGTCCCGATTTTGTGGTTGAGGAGATGTTGCGCGTGGGTAAGAAAGCCATTGTTTCATTCCCGAATTTCGGCCACTGGAAGGTTCGTTGGCAGTTGCTGGTTCAGGGCAACATGCCCCATACCGACAAACTGCCGTTTTATTGGTTTAATACGCCGAATATTCATTTATTGACCATTCGAGATTTTGTTGATTTTTGCCGGGCACGCAGCATTAAGGTTTTAAATGAATTGGATTTGGCTGGTTCGTACCCGGCCGGGACCCGTCTGATCCATTGGGGCGCCAATTGGCGGGCGGATGAAGGCTTGTTTGTTATTTCACGGGCGCGGTGAACCATGCGGCATCGTTGGTTGGGATACGGCTTAGTGGCGGGATTTTGGCTGGGGTGTATGGCCTGCGGCGTGCATGACCAAACGCAGCGTGTTGCGGGATATTTGTTCACCCTGTACACGATGCCGCGGACGCTGCATGCCGGCGATGCACGCGTGGCTTTGAGAATTCAGGACCGGGATTATCGCATTATCACCCAGGCGGATGTCCGAATGGTGGTGGTGGATCCGGAAGGCCAAACCCGGACGCCGGTGAAGCTGGAGCCCGGCGCGGGAAAGGATTTCCGGGCGGATTTATATCTTCCGCACGGCGGCGAATACCGGTTGAATTTGCAGGTTGCACCACGCGCATTGGAAAACGCAGTGATGGTGGAATACCGGATACGTGTCAGTGAATGAATAATATCCCCATGGGGAATTAGGAGGTTTTTATGAACGCGGAGATTGAAAAAGCTTTGGACACCATCCGGCCGGCTTTACAGGCTGATGGCGGTGATATTGAACTGGTGGGCGTGGAAAACGGAGTGGTCAAAGTCCGTTTGCGCGGCGCTTGCGGCTCTTGCCCCATGGCCACGATGACCTTGAAACAAGGTGTGGAAGTACGGTTGAAACAAATGGTGCCCGGCGTGGTCCGGGTTGAATCAGTGTGAGTGAAAAGAAAAGCCCAAAGAAATGAAATGGACTTAAGTTTTAACATTGCGCGATTTGGGGGCTTGAGGGTATACTAACAAGACCTTATTGGTTCAGCTGGTTTCAACGTCACGACGGGGAGGGATTCCCTTGCAGATTCAATACTTCGGCGCCCGCGGTTCATTGCCCACGCCCGGAAAAACCACCATCAAGTACGGCGGCAATACCACGTGTCTTTCACTGGTGGTTAAAGAACATCAATTTATCGTGGACGGCGGTTCAGGGTTAAGATTGTTGGGTTTGGACCTGATGAAAAAAGAATTTGCCCAGGGTAAAGGCCAAGCAACTTTTTTTTGGACGCATTTTCATTGGGACCACTTGATGGGATTCCCTTTCTTCGTGCCCAATTTTATTCCCGGCAATAAATTCAAACATTATGGTCCGGCGCAGACGCATGATATTTTGGTGCGGCAGCAGGAGTTCATTACATTCCCGGTTGAGTTTGCCAAAATGCCGAGTCAGCATGTTTTTGAAACCCTGGAGCCGGATCAGACCGTGCATATACAGGATGTCCAGGTGTCCACTTGCCGTATGAATCATCCGGCCGGAGGACTGACTTATAAATTCACCCAAGGCGGCAAGAGTGTGGTCTTTGCGACGGATGTTGAGCATTTAAACGAAGGGATTGATCCTATTTTGCTCAAGCATGCCCAAGGCGCGGAAGTGCTCATTTACGACGCCCAGTATACGCCGGAAGAATATGCCAAGGGCCGCAAAGGCTGGGGGCACAGCACTTGGAAAAATGCCGTTGAATTGGCCAAAGCCGCCGGCGTTAAACGCCTGCATTTGTGCCATCACGATCAAATGCATTCTGATTCATTTTTAGAAAAACAAGTTTTGGCGCCTGCCAAGAAAATTTTCCACAAAACCTGTTTGGCCCGCGAAGGCTGGCAGTTTGAACTGTAGAGTGTTTCAGAGTTGGGCAAAATGAAACACTTGACTGTTTTGAGTTGCAACACTATCGGAACTGATTTTTTAATTTATCCCCACCGCACGCAGCATTCAAAATAAAAACCTTAAAATTTAATGATTTTTTAAGCCGTTTTTTGAGATTTTATATTTAACCGGTTGGCATGATCCCTGCATATATAAAGATACGGATTTTAAAATCCACAATCTTTTAGAGGGAGATGGTGATTATGAGCATGATACGATGGAGTCCTTATCGGGGTTTGGTAACCATGAACAAAGAGCTGGAGAATTTGTTCGATGATTTTTGTGTGACCACCAGGCAGGCGGCTGAGGAAAAGGCCGGGGTGACCTGGGCTCCGGATGTCGACTTGACTGAGAATAAAGAAGCTTATACCGTGAGGGCGGAATTGCCGGGTGTTGTCAAAGAAGATGTTAAGGTGACTCTGAACGAGGATGTTCTTACCATTTCGGGAGAAAAGAAATTTGAAAAAGAAACGAAAGATGAAAACGTCCACCGCAGCGAGCGCGCATACGGAATGTTTAGCCGGAGTTTTAAATTACCGGCGCCGATTGACGGTGAAAAGGTGCATGCGGAATACCGCGATGGGGTTTTAACCTTGTCCGTACCCAAGGCTGAAAGCAGCAAGCCGCGGGAAATTGAAATTAAATAACTTCTGTCTGATTCAGAAGCCGGGGCCTTGTTTTTAAGGCTCCGGTTTTTTTTTGGAAATCTGCCGGAGAAAATATATTTGACAAAAATAACCGGCAGTATATTATCAAGAATCATTTATAAAGAAGTTTGAGCATGGCGGTGTAGCCGTGAAATTCAAGGAGGATAACACATGAGCAAAAGCATCAAAGGCACAAAAACCGAGAAAAATTTGTTGGCTGCATTTGCAGGAGAATCCCAGGCGCGCAATCGCTATGCGTATTTCGCCGGTGCGGCGGAAAAGGAAGGATACTTGCAAATTGCGGAATTGTTTAAAGAAACCGCCGAAAATGAAAAAGAACATGCCAAACGTTATTTTAAATTTTTAGAGGGCGGGATGGTAGAAATTCAGGCCACATACCCTGCGGGAATCATTGCCGACACGATCAACAACTTGAAAGCTGCGGCAGCCGGGGAACATGAAGAGTGGACCAAGTTGTATCCGGGCGCGGCTAAAATTGCCAGGGAAGAGGGTTTCCCGGAAGTGGCCGAAGCGTTTGAAAACATTTCCAAAGTTGAAAATGCCCACGAAGCCCGTTATCTCAAGTTGGCGGATAATATTGAAAAAGGCTTGGTGTTTAAAAAAAACGGTGCGGTTAAGTGGAAATGCCGCAATTGCGGCTTGATTCACGAGGGGCCGGAAGCTCCGGCCTCGTGTCCGGCGTGCCGGCATCCCCAAAAATATTTTGAGCTTTTCGCGGAGAATTATTAAGGTGAGCAGCGGACCGGGAGTGGTGGTTATTGGCCACGGCCCTGCCGGTGCGGCCGCGGCCAATGCGTTTCGCGAGCAGGATGCGCATACGCCCATTACCATCATCTCCGGGGAAGAGCTGTCGTGTTACTCGCGGCCGCGTTTGCCGGAAGTGGTTTCGGGAAAAGTGGCGCCCGAAGCTATCCGGTTGCATCCCGACGAATGGTATGCCGGCCGGGGCATGAAATTGTCTTTGTGCCAAAATGCGGTAAAATTGGATACTGCCGGGCATAGGCTGGAATTACCCAACGGAGAAATTATTTTTTATACCAAACTGGTCATAGCCACCGGAGCGCTGCCTGTTCAACCGCCCATTGCCTGCCTTTGGAACGGGTGTATGTGCTGCGTACCGTGCAGGATGCCATGAACATCCGGGGATACGCGAATGGAAAGAAAATGGCAGCCTTGGTGGGCGGCGGATTGCTGGGCCTGGAAGCCGGGTATGCGCTTACGCGTTTGGGTTTGCGGGTGGTGGTTGTTGAAGCCGCGCCCTGGCTTTTGCCGCGCCAAGTGGACGAGGAGGGCTCGGCGCTGCTGCAGGAAAAATTAATTCCCCTGGGATTTGAATTCTACACCGGAACTACGGTAGCGAATATGGAAGCGCGGGGCGAACGGGTTTGCTTGCGGCTGGGCAGCCAAGCCGTATTGGAGGTTGATCTCGCGATTCTTTCGGCAGGTATCAGTCCGCGCCTGGATTTGGTAACGGGCACGGAGATTTTGGTGAATAAGGGTATTTTGGTAGATGACCGCATGCATACCAACCTACCCGATGTCTATGCAGCCGGAGATGTGGCGGAGTGGCGGGGAACCATAGCGGGATTGTGGTCGGCCAGCCAGGCCATGGGGCGTGTGGCCGGGATTAATGCTGCCGGAGGAGATGCCCGTTATCCGGGGCAGGTTCCCTCCACCACGTTGAAAGTAGCGGGTGTGGAGTTGTGTTCCCAGGGAGATATCCGGGCGCCACAGGCGCAAGTATTAATCCGGCGCGATTCCGGGTATTGGGCCAAATTGTTTTTACGTGAAAATAAAGTGGCCGGTTCCATACAAATCGGTCGCACCACGGGATCGGTTGCATTCAAACGTTTGATGGACCGGGGCGTGGATGTGTCGGGATTTGAATCACAACTGCTGCAGGATGGTTTCGACTTCAATCAAATTCCGGGGTATAAAGAGTAGGGTGGGGCGGCATGGTGTAAGGGTTTTTAAATCATCGGGTCAGGCCCTCATTAATGTGTCCCCCGCCAACCGAAGTGTGTACTGTGAGTGTATAGTTGTGCTGTGGAGAGGCATAGGATTAAAATGTTGGGCTTCGGACCCGATGATTTAAAAACCCTTACACCATGCCTTTCAATAAAATTAAAGGACAGATTCAAGGAGACTAATCATGCAACATGCACCCGTTGAAATTGTACCCGGTATACATTGGGTTGGAGTTCTAAATCCGGATTTGCGTGTCTTTGATATCATTATGAAAACCGAAAACGGCACCTCGTACAACGCCTATTTAGTCCGGGGCCGGGAAAAAACCGCCTTGATTGAGACCGTGAAACACCGGTTCAAAGATGAGTTTTTTAAAACCATTGAGTCCCTCATGCCCATGGCGGAGATTGATTATTTGATTTGCAATCACCTGGAGCCGGATCATTCGGGTTCGGTTTTGGAAACCCTGGAACGCATGCCCAAAGCAAAATTGGTGGTCTCAAAAAACGGTGCCGGCTTTATCAAAGAATTAACCAACCGCGATTTGCAGCCCATGGCGGTCGGCACCGGAGACCGCTTGGATTTGGGCGGGAAAACATTGGAATTCATCACGGCGCCATTTCTGCATTGGCCCGACACAATGTTCACCTATATACCCGAGGATGCGGGCCTTTTTTCCTGCGATTTTTTGGGTTGTCATTACAGTCATGAAGATGTTTTTTCCGATTTGGCCGGTGATTTTTCTTTTGCGTTCGAGCACTATTTTCATACCATCATGGGGCCGTTTAAAGAATATGTGTTGAAGGGTTTGGACGCGATTGCCGATAAACCGCTGCATTTTGTGGCCACGAGCCATGGCCCGGTATTAAGGCATGATATTGCCGGATATTTGGCGAAATACCGGGCCTGGGCGACACCGGTTGTTGCTGAAAAAAGTTTGCCGGTTTTTTATGTCTCGGCCTATGGCATGACAGGTCAATTGGCGCAGGCCGTGGCTGAGGGTATTCAAAGCATGGGGGTTCATTCGGCGTTATTTGACCTGGAAGGCACGGAAATTAATACTTTGGTGCCGGTGGTGGAAGCGGCCGAAGGCTTCGCCATTGGCTCTTGTACCATTAACGGCGACGCGGTGAAACCAGTATGGGATTTGTTGTCTTCCTTGGCAACCGTGAAACTCAAAGGCAAATGGGCGGTGGCGTTCGGATCCTACGGCTGGAGCGGAGAAGCCGTACCCATGTTGGAAGACCGGTTGAAATCATTAAAACTGAAGATAGCCATGCCGGGTTTGCGGGTTAAATTCAAAGCACGTCCCGAGGATCTGGAAGCGGCCCGCGATTTAGGTAAAGTTTTAGCGCAAAAAATAACGGAAAATTCGAAAAACGTTATTCCTTAGCTCCGCATTTTAGAGTGTGCGTAATGCCGCAACAACCGTCAATGTGGCGGGATTGCGGTTTGGGTGTTCCGTCTTGACAGAAAACCTTGGCGGGTTGACAATAGAAACGGACCGCTATTTCCCGAGGAGTTTGGTCATGGAATTACCTGAGAGCCTGCGCGCTCAACAACGCCATGTCTCACTAGACGACAAAGAATGTATGGATATTCATATCCTATTACAAGGCAATGAGAGCGTTTCAGGATGGCTCTCCAAAGATATAGAGGTATTGGACTATTTTGCCGGTGATGTAGAACGCGTTCCGCGCAATTTATGGGATCATTTGGAACGCTTGCGCGCAAACCGCGGTGAAGAAATTTATGCGGATTTGCTGATGGCTTTGACGCATAAATATGTAGCTGCGGCCGAAGCGCAAACTCTTTGGAAAGAGATTTTAACCCATAAATATTTACTGTCCGAGAAATTAGGGCGCAATGTCGGGGTGCGCGTGGCGGTGTTGGATTTTTTTGACAATTATAAAGGGTATGCGCGTGATTTACGCATGCTGCCGGAAAAAGATTTGAATTGCCTGTTGTTGTTTGTCAATGAAGACGGCTTAACCGGTTTATACAATCACCGTTTTTTCCAGGAACAACTTCGGCATGAATTGGCCCGCACCCGCCGCTATAACCGCGTTGTAAGCTTGCTGCTCTTGGATTTGGATGGTTTTAAAACTTATAACGACCGGATGGGGCACCGGCAAGGGGATCGGCTGCTCCAAGCGGTATCGGCCCTGTTTATGGAAAACAAACGCGAGTCCGATACGGTAGCCCGGTACGGCGGGGATGAATTTACCATTATCCTGCCCGAAACCAATGCCGCCGAAGCCCTGTTGTACGCCAAACGCCTGGTCAAAACCATTGAAAACCGGAATTTAGGCGGGAAGCGGGAATCCAATCAGCACCCTTTAATTACCGCGTCCATTGGGGTGGCCACCTTTCCCACGGATGGTAATTCCGCCGAAGAGTTGATTGAAGCCAGTGATCAAGCCTTGTATCGTGCCAAAAAGGCCGGACGCAATTGCGCCCGCGGCAGTAAAAGCGAACCTAAAAAAGAAAAATGAAGCTCCCTGCGGCAAACCGCAGGGTATAGGAACGTCATTATAAAATTCCTGAAATAAAGTAAAATAACGGTTTTAATTCCTGGTACGCTGGGCGGTTGGATTCCGTTAGGTGCCGGGGGTTAATGTTGTTTAGGAGGCATGGGTTTTATGTTAAAAAAAAATAAATCTAAAAATAAAAAAACGGGCAATAAAATGAAAGGGCTGGCGTTTAAACCAGCGTCAGCTTGGGAACGATTAAAAAAAACAGATGAAGCCGCGCTCATGGAATACGGGGAAAGGTACAAACGGTTTTTAAGCCAAGCCAAGACCGAACGCGAGTGCGTGCTCTGGATAGAAAAGGAACTCCGTCATCAGGGATTTAAATCCTTGGACGAGCATGCCGGATTGAAAACCGGGCAGCGGGTTTATAAAAATATCAAGGGGCGTGCTTTGGTGGCCGCGGTGATCGGCCAGGCGCAGCGTTCTTGGCGTTTGGTTGGGGCGCATGTGGACAGCCCGCGCTTGGATTTAAAGCCCAATCCTTTGTTCGAGGATAGCGCGCTGGCTCTGTTTCAGACGCATTATTACGGCGGGATAAAAAAATATCAGTGGGTCAATGTGCCGTTGAGCATGCATGCGGTGGTGCATACCCGCCAGGGAGTCAAGCAATTTGTCATAGGTGAAAAAGCCGGAGAACCCCAATTTATGATTCCGGATATGCCGCCGCATTTGGCGCGCGATCAAATGGATAAAACCGCGCGCAAGGCAGTGGAAGGCGAAAATCTGCGCGTGCTTTTGGCCAATCGGCCCATAGCTCAAGGAGCGGAAACCGAAAAAGTTAAAGCCGCGGTTTTGGACTATTTGCATCGCGAATACGGTTTGGTGGAGCGCGATTTACTCTCGGCCGATATATCGTTTGTCCCGGCGGGGAAACCCGTGGATGTCGGTTTTGACCGCGCATTAGTCGCGGGATACGGCCAGGATGACCGTTCTTGCGTTTTTGCGGCCCTGGAAGCCATTGTGGCCACGGAGCGCCCCCAGGGTGTGGCTATGGCGCTGTTTGTGGACAAAGAAGAGATTGGCTCAGACGGCGATACGGGCGCACAAGGGCGATTGCTGGAAAATTTTACAGCCGAAGTTTTGCGGAAAATGGGAGCGTCCTTGACGGCCGGAGAAGTTTTGGAAAAAGCGGCGGCCATCAGCGCGGATGTTACGGAAGCGTTGAATCCGAATTTTAAGGACATCAGCGATGCCCGCAATTCTTCGGTTTTGGGCGGCGGGGTGTCGGTGGAAAAATACGGCGGCGGTGGCGGCAAGTATGACACCAACGAAGCTTCCGGTGAATTTATGTCCTGGTTGGTGCATTTGTTGGAGGAGGAAAAAATACCTTGGCAAACCGGAGAGCTGGGGCGCCTGGACCTGGGCGGCGGAGGGACCATCGCCAAGTTTTTTTCCCGGTATGGAATGGATGCCATTGATGCAGGCCCGCCCCTGTTATCCATGCACTCGCCCCAGGAGCTGTCGAGCAAAATTGACCTCTATTCCGCGTTCCGGTGTTATGCGGCGTTTTTAAAATCGTGAGGCGATTTCGGTATTAAGCAAGGCTTTCACCGCGGAGGCGCAGAGGTCGCAGAGAACCCCCGACCTCTGCGCCTCTGCGGTTAATCTTCCTCTTCCTTGCGGTCCCCGTGCAGCACGGCCGCTTCCTTGATCACGTTCTCGGCAATGCGACCGCTGATGGGTTGATAATGCGAAAATGCCATTTCAAAAGCAGCGGTTCCCGAAGTGATGGCTTTTAAATCCTTGGAATAATTCAACAATTCCGCTTGCGGGACATTGGCTTTGATTTCACCCGTGCCCATGGATAAAATGCGTCCGCGCCGTGAGTTCAAATCACTGGTAATGCCGCCCATGTGGGTGTCATCGGCATAAATGGAAACTTCCATGACCGGTTCCAAGAGAATGGGCGAGGCTTTGGCCATGGCATCTTTAAACGCCGTGCGTCCGGCGATTTTAAAGGACATTTCCGAGGAATCCACGTCGTGATAGGAACCGTCCACCACTTTGACCAGGACGTCAATCACCGGATATCCTGCCAGCACGCCGCGCTCCAGGGCTTGCTTTACGCCCTTTTCTATGCCCGGGAGATAGCCTTTGGGTATGACGCCTCCGACAATGTGATCTTCAAAACGGTAGCCTTCGCCCCGGGCAACAGGCTCGATGTCCAGGTACACATCGCCGTATTGCCCGTGTCCGCCGGTTTGTTTCTTGTGCTTGTGATGCCCATTCGCGCCTTTTTGAATGGTTTCTTTGTAAAGCACGCGGGGTAAGCCGCGTTCCACGTCGACATTAAATTTCTTTTTCAATTTGGTCAGGGCAATTTCCAGTTGCAGATCACCCATGGCCGAAAGCAGGGATTGATGCGTTTCGGGTTCGAACCGGAAAATAAGCGTTGGATCTTCCTCGCATAATTTTCCTAAAACCGTGGCCATTTTTCCTTCGTCGGCTTTTTTTACCGGGGCTATGGCAATGGAATAGACCGCCTGCGGCAGCCGCAAGGCCGGATATTCGATCAAAGCATTGGGGTCGGCAAATGTTTGCCCGGTGTGGACCGTGTCCAATTTGGTTACGGCTAAAATATCCCCGGCGACTCCGCGGGGGACTTCGATGGTCTTTTTGCCTTGCAGGGCATAGAGATGTGAGAGCCGTTCGCGCCGGTTCAAGTTGGTATTGAAAACATCGGTTTCCGAAGTCACGGAACCGGATTGGATGCGGAAGAGCGTGAATTTGCCCGAGTACTGATCAATCATGGTTTTGAAAATGTATGCCGAGAAAGGGGCCTCGGCTTTGGGTTCGCGGGTTAAGGGCTTATCCGGCGAGCCGACTTCGAATCCTTGGGCCGCGGATTTTTCACCGGCATTCGGCATGACTTCAATGATGAAATCCAGCAAAGCCACGGCGCAGGAAACGCGGTTGCCGCAACCGCACAAAACCGGTATGAATTTTCCGGCCATCATATCTTCATTCAAGCCCCGGTCGATTTCTTCCGTGGTGAGGGGTTTGCCTTCCAGGAATTCTTCGGTTAACTGGTCGTCGCCTTCGGCCGCGGCTTCAATCAGCGCGTCGCGGGCGGCTTGGGCCGCGGCTTGCATATCCGCCGGGATTTCCGTAACGGTCGGTGTTTTAGCTCCGGCCGGGAACAACAAGGCTTTCATTTTAAGCAGATCCACCACGCCTTTAAAATCCGCGCCGGACCCGATCGGCAGCCAAATGGGAAGTTTGGGTTTGTGAAATTTTTGGGTGCAAGCTTCCACGGCAGCATCAAAGTTGGCGCGTTCTTTGTCCATTTTATTGATGAACACAGCGCGCGGCACTCCGAAGTCGTGGGCGTGCCGGGAGTGTTTGATGGATTCGATTTCGGGACCAGCCTCGGCGTCCACTAAGACCAAGGCCGAGTCCACCACATGTAATGCGGCTAAAACATCTCCGATAAAATCAGGGGATCCGGGAGCGTCGAGGAAATTAATTTTATGTTCTTGGTATTCCACAAAAGACAATGAGGTATGCAGGGACATTTTGCGGAAAATTTCTTCTTCGTCAAAATCCGAAACCGTAGTACCGCGCTCCACTTGGCCGGGCTCGGAAATGGCGCCGGCGGCGGCCAGCAGAGACTCGTTTAAGGTGGTTTTGCCTACCTGGCCGTGACCGGCCAGAAGGACATTGTGGATCTTTTCAGTCCTGTAATCCTTCAGCATAGGTCCCCTCCTGATTTGAATGACACTAACAGGATTATAAAGGGGGGACGGCGCATCTTCAAGCAGCGAGTGAAAAAAATAATGACGGCAGGTGCATTGTGGAGCGCGAAAATCAATGGGAAGGCAAGAAAAGATTTTGTGTGGTTTCAAGATCGAAGCGCACCAGGGCGCATAGTGCTTGTACTTGGTCTGAAGCCAATCCGATGCGCTGCGCAGCTTTGGAGCTGACTTCCATATTCATGCCCTCGATGCCCAGGCCCAAGCCGATGAGCTTGGAAATGGCATTGGCAATGTGCACGATATCCGAAACCGTATCAGGCTGTGCATCCGGGTTATGATGATTGGCAATGGCGGTAACCAATACCTTGGGTAATTTCCAGGTCTCGGCAATGGCCGCGCCCACTTCGGCGTGATCAGTGCCCAAAATTTGACGTTCGGCTGCAATGTAGGGAATGTTTTCATTTAACATTTTATGCGTGAGCCGGGTGCGCATTTCTTCATGTCCTAAATGCCGGCCGAGGACCAATTTGCCCAAGTCGTGCATCAGCGCGGCGGCAAACGCGGCCGGGGGAACAGGAATCTTCAAAAATTGAGGCAAATGTTCTATCACCAAAGCCGCGCCCACGCTGTGCTGCCAGAGTTCGTTTTCGAGCAGTTGATAACCGGGACAGGGTTTGCTTAATGGGTCATTTAAATGGTGGCTCATAACCAATTTGGCCAAAGCATTAATGCCGATACGGACAATGGCGGTCTGCAGATCGGTGATGGAGTTTTGTGACTGGCTCCAGGCGGAGTTGGCCCAGCGCAATACTTGCGCAGTCACAGCCTGGTCGAATTTTATTACCCGGGTAAATTCGCCGATTTCCGCATTGCCGTTGGCGGCCAATTCCGCCAAACGAATAACTGACAAAGGGAGCGGTTTTAAATTTTTGATTTCTGATAAATCCACGGGGCCTAGCACGGTTCGTTCCCCTGGCGTTGTTGGTTAATCCAGCTTTTTCCATCCGCAATGGTCAGATACAAACTGCGCATTTGATTCCCGCCGACCGCTTGCCGGGAAACGTTTACTTTGTACGCGGAAAGAATTTCAAAGGTTATTTTTATATTTTGCTTGCCGATTGAAAAAAAGCCGGCACCTTTTTCAATGAGATCGGCTCCGCCTGCGACATAAGCAATTAAGCGGCCCTTAAAGGCTCCTTGTGAATACGCTTCTTCCAGCATCAGGGGCAGGCCGGTGTCCACGAAAATAAAAGGGTTCTTTTTTGCCATATCCGGGTACACTTTGGCTTCGGGCAGCATGCCGTGGAATACGCCGCCCAACTTGGCGACTGGGTCGAAAATGGAAATTCCCATATCGCTCCCTAAGTCGGATGTAAAAAGCACATCGTTGTTTTTCTTAGAAAGGCGCATTTCCGAGAGACTGACACAAATTTTCATCATGTGTGAATGCAGCTCCTTGAACATCGGATAAATCCTTTACTGAGTTATTACCCGCGTTTAATACAGGCGCGCGGGGTGAATTTAATGAGCTGTCAATATAGGATCGGGAAGAGGGAATAAAACTTTACGGTTGGGAATGCTATTATCCTGGGAATGAAAGCCAAGTAGGTGGGCGTCAAAGTAAAATAATTGAAAATGGGGTTGTTTAATATAAGATAAATAGGTAGAATGAAATGGCTGAAGTTTGTTTCCTTCCGAAAAAATGTTTTAATACAGATGTTTTTTAACGCGCGTTTTGAAATGAAGCACTTTGGTTTGACTGAGTGAAATAATTACAAATGCGGTTTGATTGCAGGGGGGGATTTTTTTAATAAGAACTCGAGGGGGGTAGTTTATGAGTTTATTCCGAGATTTTTTTTCAATAGGCCAATGGGCCAAACCAAAATATAAACTGATTCGAAGTTTGTTGGCATGGTTAATCTGTATTGCCATGCTCCTTCCTCACCTGGCTTGGGCATTTCAGGCGCCCGGGGACAAGTCCGCAGAGTTCATTGAAATTCCCAAAGCCTATGGCCGTGTGCTCGAGCAATGGCAAGGCACTGGCCCTTGCGTCATTCACATTCAAGATCTGCATTGCAATTATGAAGTGCAGAAAAATATCGCCAATCTTTTGGATTATTTGGCTGAGAAACACGGATTGCAATGGGTGGCGATCGAAGGCGCGGATAAACCCGTTAATGTGACCAAATTATCCACATTTCCCATTCCTGTGGTAAGGGAGCGCGTTGGGGAATATTTCATCCGGCAAGGCAAGATTTCCGGCGCGGAATATTATGCGGCCACGGGCAAACGGAAAGTTAACTTATTGGGAATTGAAAATCCCGAGCATTACCGGGCTGCACGCCAAATGGTGTTGGCGTTTTTAACCGACGAATGCGAAGGCTACGTCGCTGATCTGCGCGAACGCCTCAATGAGGCCAAAAAAAATCTCTTTAATCCGCGTTTGTTGAAGCTGGATCAGCAAAAACAAGCGTTTCACTCCGGAACCATGTCGCTCTATAAATATTTGCGTTATTTGGAGAATTTTGCCAGGGAAAATGCCGTGGCTTTGGATCGTTTTCCGAATGTGCGCGGTTATTTGGAAAATGCGTCTGCGGTGATTCCGGAAAGTGTTGATTCCGACCGGTTGTATGCCGAAGCGGAACTGTTGGACAAGGAAGTCCGCCGGCCTTTGTATGCTAGGGATGAGGACCGATTGTTGGATGAGATCGGCCACCGCGTGGACATTATGGAGAAAATGCTTAATGTCGCCGCGTCGCCCGCGGAAATTAAAGTTTATCAAAATAATCCGGATGCATTTCAAATCAAACACATTGCCGAGTTTCTCCAAACGTACGATGCCCAGGATGGCCAAACGCTGGAAACGGAAATTTTTCAACTCGACGAGTATTTACAGAAAGCTGCTGCGTTTTATGTCAATGCCGATATCCGCAGCGGGGATTTTGCGGAAGCTGCGCTGCGGCAAATCAAAACTCAGCGTGCGCAGGTATTCGTGTTGATTACCGGTGGATTTCATTCACCGAAAATTTTGGAACAGTTGCGGATGCGCGGCGTTTCGTATCTGGAAGTCAAACCGAATGTGACGCATCAAGACCTGTTGAATCCTTATTTTTCATTATTGAAAAAACGCAGGACGCCTTTGGAAAAATTGTTGGCGCAAACCCAAAAGACCGTGGCCTTGGAACCGTTTTTTGCGCTCTCGGAACAAACTACCCGGATTTTAAACGAACAAACCGAATTAACGGCAGATGTGCGCACGGCCTATGCTTGGCTGGAATTAACCCTTAAATTGGATGCACTGCATTATTTGCAGCAACAGGGCGTAAAGGGATTGGAAGCATTGCTGGCCCAGTTTGAAGCTCTGTTGGCCAGGTACGAGGCCAATACCCAGACCGTTAAGCCGGATCTGGCGCACAGTGTGGCAACACCGCTGGGCTGGGCCGTACCCATGAAAAACGCGCCTTTTTTTGCCGTGCTGCATGCAGCGCCGGTAAACGCCAGTGAGCTGGAAGGCGTTTTGTATTCAGCGGATCTTAATGATGTTCGGATTGCCTATTTTCAACAAGCGTCCTGGGAGCGGACAATACAAACGCTTACGGCTCAGGGACAGGTCGGGATTTCGCAGGATTGGCTGCGCTTGCAACTAGTGCAAGCCGCATTGCCGGCCGGGGTCTTGCTGGTGCCTGGCGCAGGCTGGATGATGGGTGCAACCTCCGGCCGGATTTTACAACCGGGAACTTGGTTCGCGTCCAAGCCTACTACCATGCCGGTATTACCCACGGCAAGCAAACCGAATTTAAGTGATGCGGTTTTACATGTGTTGCCTTTGGAGGAACAACGCCGCATTGATGCCGGGGTACGGTTTATTTCACAAGTGATTCAATTGGGGGGATTGGATGCATCGGGGATTGAACAGGTCAAACGCCAACTCCGTGACGACCCCGGCGCGCTGGAATTGGAAGGCCTCTCAGGGCCTGTGGTTTTGGCCTGGGTCAATCGCATGCAGCGTTTGGGAGCGCGGTTGGATACCCTGAATGAAACCTGGGCGGAAGAAGCCCTGAATTTTTTAAGCCGGAATCATCCCGCATTCGTGGATCAGAAGGTAACGTCCCAATTGACCGGCCGCTTGATTTTTGAGGCACAAAGGCGGCAAGTGCCAATGTCCGGCGGCACCAAATCGTTGGTGGAATTGGTGGATGCGTTTACATTGGAAATGACCGCGAACTTGGAATTTCATCTTCAGATCTCCCGCTATGTGGCGGCCTTGGAAGAAATGGGGATGGCTGCCGAGCAACCCATGGCCGCGCCGATCCTCATGGACCGGCTGGCCATCTTGGCCGAAGACACGGAAAATTCCGAACGCGCGGGCAAAGCCAAACGTTTGCTGGAAATGTTTGTGGATCGCCTGTTCGAATCAAACGCCATGCAGCAGCTGTTCATGTTTAATCGTTCTTTGTTGGATGGTTTTTTAAGTCACGAAGTTTCAGGCCGCAATGACGTTGGAGTCGTGTATTTGCTTTACGGAAGCGGCTGGATGTATTCGCAAGCGCTTCAGATTCTCGACAGCTCCGGGCGTAACACGCAAGCGGTGAAAGGACTGTACATCACCCCCGATATGGCACAGGACCCGGCGGCATTGAAATCTTTCCTGCAGCAGGCGGGATTGGATCAGTTTAAAGAACTGGTCGTGGTGGACATTGGTTCTGAAAGCAGCACGCTGCAAGTCGTGGCCGATACTTTGCGCCAACTGCCGAATGCGCCTAAAAAAATACACGGGCGTTTGTTTGCGCATTCGGCGGCACCGGTGGTGTATTCAGGCATAGATATCCTGGGGTATGATGGTGTTTTAGCCGCCATGGGTGTTCTGAAGGGGTCTGCACAGAGCCGGGAAGCCCGCGCAATAGCCCTGGTGGCCCGCTTGGTGGGCACGGTGTTTCCTCAAATATATCAAAGTCCCGCGCGTTTGCAAGCGCAGACTAAACCCGGTGAATTGGAACCGGATTTTATTACTCCCGAGCTGCCGGTTTTTTCGCGCCTGGTTCGCGACCGCTGGATTGCCGGAACCAGGTACTATGTGAAACAAAATTGGGATTTGTCGGCTTGGGATCATCCGGGTTGGCAAATATGGTTTTCTTCCGTTGCCCTGGCGCGTAGTATGCGCCAACAGGAAGCCAATGCCCGCATTCGTCAAGCCGAGCAACAGGCGCAAGTTGCCCTGCGCCCGGAGTACCAAACCTTGCTGGCGCCTGCGGCAGAGCCTGGTCTGGATAAGTCAACCCATGCGTATTGGCGCACGCACGAACCTGAAAATTTCATGCAATTGGCGCAATATTGGAAAGGAATGGGACACATAACGATTGATTATGCCTTGAGGCTCATGCAGAATAATGAGCCGACGTTTATGGAATATGTGGAAGCCATGGACTCGTTCCTGCCGGTTCGCCGGGTATTTATGCAGTTGGCGCTCAGCGGGCAATATAAAAAATTAACCTCTTTATATACAGAAATGCAACAGGGTTTATATTATGTTCCGGAATCCGGTAATCCGGGCGCGGTGTTACGGAGAATTTATACCTTACAGCACCAAGCGGAAACTATAATCCGCCAAGAAGCGCCTGAGGTCAAACTTGACGGTTCGTTTCAGGCAGCTTTACCGGCCTCGCGGCTTTTACGATTACCCGGGGTATCGGGACTGGCCGCGCGCCTGGCGCGAATTTCGTTTTTAGGTATTCCCCTGGTGGAGGAATTCGGGATCGGCACGCGGGTGAAAAATATTTCCAGTGCCAATCAGGGCAAACTGCGCGGGGTTTGGGAGGCGTTTCGGCAGGGGAGGACATTACCTGTCATAACCGGTTTGTTGGTAGCTCTGCCCGGGATTTTTTTCAGCCTGGATTTGCGCCTGCTGGTGCCCTTGGCCATTGTCCTGGCCGGGTTGATTAATTTCCGTTATCAAAAGCAATTTGTGCTGGCGCATGGAGCCGGCCAAACCATCGGACAGTTGGTTATACGCAGCCTGGTCACGGGTTTGTTTAACGTGTTGTCCATAGGGGCGGCAGTCACAGTGTTGGCAGGCCTGCTGCCGAATGCAGGGGCTATTACCTTGCTGACTGCGCCGCTGGTGGCCTTGTTGGCAGGTTTGACCCGGAGCACATTAGTCCACGCCCTCTGGAATGCTGCTGGGGCACCGGTAGTGGCGTTTACAGTGCGTTGGACTCAGATTTTGGTTTTACGCAAACACGGCACGGCCACCGCGGATCAATTCCGGATGGCCATTAAACCCGTATCCCCGGCACCCAATATCGGGCCTGAAAGCCCCAAGCTAAAGCAGGAATATAAAGGAAAAGAAAAACAACCGGAAGAGCAATTGGCTGAAAAACAGAGAGCCTACCAGCCGTCACCTGAAATGCAATTGTTGGAACGATTGCTTAATCGCGAATCCCGCACAGCAGCTTTGGCGGAATTTAAACAAAGTACGCTCGAAAAGGAATTGATTTTTAATGCGCTGGCCAATATGTTGCGCGTGCCCAATGCCAACCGGGAAGCGGCATTTGAGGCTATCAAAGCCTTGGGTACTATCGCAGCCGTGGATACGATTCGCGATGCTCTCTTGCCGTTGCGCGCGGCACCTGAAACGGACTTGAAAGCCATGGCCGATGAAACCTTGCTGGCGGTATTCGGCGAAGTTGCCCTGACCACCACATACCAGCCGCAAACCACCGGACGGGTTAATCCCTATACGCATAAAAAATCCATGTTTACTCCGGGGGTGGTTTTGGTCGCCGCCGGCATGGTGATGGATGTGCTGATATCCTTGTCGGGCTGGAATATGCAAATGGGCTGGGGTACAGGTTTGTCCTTGCTGCTCGCGCCATATTTTGCGCTGCGGGTTTTGGATTTGCGTTCTCTTTATGGCCGCCCGGCCAAGGCGTACGATTATGAGGATTTCAGGCAAGACGTACGCAAGGTGCAAGGGCTCGTGGACGTACCGGCGGATTGGAAATCTTGGCTGGAGGGGTTGACTCAGAATGTGCCGGCCTCTTTGGAGAATCGCCTGAACTTTATTCGCCCCTCTTTTTGGCGGCTTTTATGGTTGGGAGGCAGCAGTGCGTATGTGCGCGGCCGGGAATTATATTTTCATGAAAATATAAATGCGTTGCCGGAGATCCGCCGGTTGGCAATCGTGGCTCACGAACTGGAACATTTGCAGCAGCCCGAGCAGCGCACTTGGCTGCAACGTTTGTATGATGAAGGACGGGCCTTGCAGAGCGAGGTAAAGGTTCGGTTCCTCAGCACACCTGCCTTGCTTAGGATTGGAGAGTTTGCCACGGATTTGGAACTCCGTTTGGCTGAAGAAGCTGCGCGGCAGCCAAAAGCCGAGTTTGAATTTAACCGTTCGCTGGAAAGCCAGTTGCAAGAGCGGTCAACCCAAACGCAGCGCCAGTCTAAGGGCGATTCCTGGGCAACTCAGTTGCAGCTGGCAGTTAGTCAGGCAGCCACGGAAGCGGACAAATTGGCGCAATTGATGAGTTTCTCCCAGTCGGCCGGACAGATGGCCGCCGGACAAGTGGTTCGAATTAAAATTCAATATCAAGGAGCGTTGCTTATCGGCGGCCAACTCCAAACTTTGATATTGCCGGCAGGCGTATTGCGAAGGGGACATGAAAGGGGAATTGTGCTGGATGTGCTGAATCAACTGCAATTCCGGGTTGCACCTGCGCAGCAACAACTGGTTCCGGGTATTTTCCACCGCGGGATTGATGACGCAGCTTAAATTTTTAAACGCCTGCAGGCTGTCTTAACCGGCGGATAAATGGCGCGTGGTTTAGGAATTAGAAAATAGTTAATCTTCCGGTGGCGGGGAAGTAAAACCGGAAAAATATTCTTGCCGCCTGTTGGAAAACATAAAAGTGACATAGGCGCGCATTCCCCAACTGGTCCCAAAATCAGTAAATTGCTGATAGGCTTGCAGTCCGCCGCGCAGGCGTACGTTCCAATCCGAAGGCGTGCTCAGCCCTGCGCCGTACGTGAGTTGAAATGTGCTGGTGTGGTCCAAAATAAAGCCGTCATAATTAAACGTAGGCAGGGTGGTTTCCAATTCACAGGTTGTGGTCGTTGAAGTGCCGCCGATTCCCAGCTCGAAGAAAAAGGGTGCTGCCGCAGGGACAATGCAAGTCAACCCGTATTGTGTTTCGTTTAACAGCAGCCGTTCTTTAACATATCCTGCCGGTAATGTCTTTTCACGGCCGGTCTCGCCAAACATCAATCCGAGGTAGGGTTCGAATTCTAAAAAAGTAAACATAGGGACATTGATGCTTAATCCCAAATGGGTCACCGCGATACCCGGCTGGGAATTCCACAATTCATTGCCTTGATAGGCAAAACGCGTAGGCAGAGGCGCGTGCCAATATCCATAGCCGCCGTAAATTCCGATGTCTCCCACCATGGAAAGAATTTGAATCAAGGCATTGAGAAATCCGCCTCCGGAATCATACTTAGTTCCTTGGGATGTGTAGTAGGTACCCGTCGGGCTCCAGGTATTGGATTGAGTAATGGTTTGGGTACTGGTGGCAGTGGTGGTTTGCGTAACGGAAGTCGTTTGCGAAAGATCCGAACCGGATTGTCCGCCTACGGGTTCGGTAATGACTGTGGTGGTTCCGGCTTCATTTTTGGTAATTTCAACCCGATAGGCTCCATCGGCATGAACCCAGGGAACAAAATTCAGCCATCCGGCCAAAAGCAGGATAAACAATTTCAGCAAATTTTTCATGAGCCGTTGATCTTTCAAAATAAATAATCCTCAAGGATAGAAGCGGATCACTCTGTTAGGCTGAAACAAAACGTTTGGAAACAGAATGATTAAATCATAACGTAAAACACATATAATTAATAGTCCGGAATTTAGGTTCCGTTCCCGCTTCGCGGGAATGGTGTATATAAAAATAACTTTATAAATAGTCCTTGGTTTTTCTATATTTGAATCAGTATAATAGGCACGGCTGAGTTACAATTATAAAGCGGCATTTAGATTTTTCGCTGGGCCCTGGGAGCGTGACGGCAGGCGCATACCGGGGAGTAAAAAAAAATTAAGCAGCGGCAAAAATAAAGGATGTTGAGAACGAAATGAAATATAAACTTGTAATCTTCGACTTCGACGGAACCTTGGCAGCGACATTTCCTTGGTTTATGAGCGTGATTAATTCGCTCGCGGACAAACATGGGTTTAAGCATATTGAAGACCATGAAGTGGAGATGTTGCGTTGTTGCCATGCACGTAAAGCCATGAAGCATTTGGGCGTGTCGATGTGGCGCTTGCCGATGATCGGCAGAGATTTACGGCGGCGAATGGCCAGGGATATTCAAAAAGTCCCCCTTTATGCGGGTGTGCCGGCCATGTTGAAACACTTGTCGGATCAAGGGGTGATTCTGGCTTTGGTAACTTCCAATACTAAGGATAATGTATTGAAAGTTTTAGGGCTGGAAAATACGGCGTATATAAAATATATGGAATGCGGTGTTTCCATGTTCGGCAAACGTCCCAAGCTTCGAATGCTGATAAAAAAAGCCCGCGTTCGTCCCTGCGAGGCGATTTGCATCGGCGATGAAGTGCGCGATATTGATGCTGCCGTTAAAGAACATATTGCTTTCGGGGGAGTGCCCTGGGGGTATACCAGTATTGAAGCACTTAGGGCTCACGCACACATTGACGTATTCAGCAGCATGGAAGAGATTGCCGAAAAATTGGGATAACCTGTTTGAGCACGGTTATATCCATAAAATAAATCCCGAAATCGGGTGATTAAGTGCAGGCGAAGGAGGTTGGCGTATGGAAAAACGCAAATTTAAGCGTCGGCATTTGATTTTTTACCTCAGGGTTATAGAGCGCGAGAGTAACGCAGTGCTTGGGTTTTTAGTGGATATCACCACCCAGGGGATTATGATGATGAGCGAGTTTCCCACGGAAATAGGAAAAACGTTTCATTTAAAGCTATTGACCGACGCAGGACCGCAAGGTGAAAAATTTTTGGAATTTCAGGCAGTCAGTAAATGGTGCGAACGCAGCGTTAACACCGATTTTTATGACACCGGATTTGAGCTCATTGATATCAATCCCGATGATTTGCAGGGTATACGGCAGACCATTGCCGAATCGGGATTTAATGATTGGATTAGGTAGGAGCGTTTGGTGTTTCTTGAACTTTCGGATGTTTAAGTGAGGATAATATGCAACGCTTGCTTATTGTAGAAGATCAACCAGGAATGTTGACGGCTTTGGAAATAGCCTTGAGCTCGGATTTTGAAGTTTGCACGGCCTTGAGCGCGGAAGAGTGCATGAGTATTGCCGCCGGGTTTCAACCCCGAGTGATTCTCGCAGATTTTAAGCTGCAGGGGCATAACGGCTTGGAATTGGTCAAAACCTTGGCGCACTTTTCGCATAAACCCATTATTGTTTTAATTTCCTCGGCCATGGACGAACAATTGCGGGCTGAGGCTATGCAAATGGGTGTGGCCGCATGTTTTGGCAAACCTTTTGACCTGGAAATTTTGAAATCGACCCTGCATCAATTGGCGGATGCATAATCCGCACCGGCTCTGCCTGTTTTTTGGATAAATCCCCTAAAACTTCCTACCACTACAATCAAGGTGTCTGCAAAAAAAATCAAAAAATTGAAAAACAATGTTTGACAGAGTTAAGAATAAAGATTATGGTTCATATAAGGATTAGCCAGGAATTGGCAGAATCTGGCAGTAACACCAATTTAGGAGGAACGTGATTAATGGTTCAAGGTAAAGTTAAGTGGTTCAATGACGCAAAGGGATTTGGTTTCTTGGAACACGAAGGTGGCAAAGATGTGTTTGTGCATTTTTCGGCCATCAAGGGTGAAGGCTTCAAGAGCCTAAGCGAAGGTGATTCGGTTGAGTTTGAGATCATCGATGGTCCCAAAGGCCCGCAAGCGGCCAATGTTACAAAAACAGCCTAACCAATCACATCGGGCGAAAATCGTCTGATTCAGAGAAAAACGGCCTTCGCGGGCCGTTTTTTTTTGCCCTGGAAGCGATTACCGTGATTTTTATATATAAATGATTTAATTACGGAACTATGCTGTTGGCAAAGCAGCAAATATAAAGAATTCATGGGCCTAGTCATAAGCTTTTTAAAACATCGGGTCCGAAGCCCAACATTTTGCTCCGTGCATAGTTACAGTACGCGCACCAAATTAAACGCCCGGCATGAATTCAGGGGGACACATTGTGGAGGGCCTGACTCGATGTTTTAAAAAGCTTATGACTAGGCCTTTAATTTAAACTAATGCGCTTCTTTGCCAACAGCATAGTTCCGTTTAATTATATCCAAATGTCGATGGTTTCGCTTTTTATATTAAATTTACTTAAAAAACGTGTTACTTTAAATTTATGCCCATGAGGAACATAGAAACAAGATTTAGTAAGCCGTTTTCCTTCCCATTCTTTAATTTGCCCTGAATTTTTCTTTCCATATAGCTGGTAATTGAACTGTACCTTCTGATTATGCGGCATCCCGGATAATTCGAAGGTAAAAAGCGAATAAGGTTTTAGTTTGAACAATTGGCTGGCAGAAATATCGCTTGTTCCACTCCAATAAATTATCTTTCCTGATTTAAATATATCTTGAAGGAGTGAACTTTCTATTTTATTCAAATCATCAATTGATTTAATTACATAATTAAACAAATTTGAATAATTTGAGTCAATTATGTATTTTATGGAATCAATATATTCGTTTTTATCAACAATAATAAATATATTAGGAGTGAATTGTTCTGATTGATTTAAACTGGTAGACAAGATAATGCCTATAATTTCATTTTTACTTGAAAGACTATCTTTGAATTTAGTCAAATCCGGTAATTTATGTTCATTCATAGCAATCACCTCGTATTATAAGATTATACTAAAATAACATAGCTTGAGAGTAATTAGTGCTATATCTTATAATAAGATATAGCACAGACTAAAAAAATGCAAGCAATTATATTTATCTTAATTTAAGAAACGATAAATATTTTACATATTAGTTATTTCTTAAAATAAGAACGGCAATAAATATATATTTTAAAAATTTTATTTTTTGTGCCTTGAATAACATAAATTAAAAACAATATTCTTATTATAAGAATATTGTTTTTAATTTATTAAGTAAAAATACTTAAAATTATTAAGGTGCCAGGCACTAAACATGCACCTTCGCAGCAGAACATAACACTAACGGCACTCTAGTGTAGTGTTTCTTAAATAGCTTTACATTTGTCATTGCGAGCAAAGCGAAGCAATCTCGCTTTTTCGGAGCGTTTAGAGCTTAAAACAGATTGCT